>DASXAP010000122.1:0-14365 GCA_036406655.1 Xanthobacteraceae bacterium
GCACATCGATCGCAACTACCAGAGGGCCGCGGCAAGCCTCGGTGCCGGGCCGATCCGCGCGTTCCTGACGGTCACGCTGCCGCTGTCGATGCCGGGGGTGATCGCGGGAGCGACCACGGCCTTCGCCTGGACCTTCAGCGCGTTCGCGACGCCTCAGCTGATCGGTGGCGGCCGGGTGAACATGATCTCGAACCTGGTCTATCAGCTCGGTTTTGCGAGCTTCAATTTTCCGTTTGCCGCGAGCCTTTGCGTGTCGGGGCTGGCGCTGGTGCTGCTCATCATGGCGCTGCTGCGGCTGGTGCTGCGGCCGCTGGAGAGCATGGGGCCGCACTGAGATGCCGCGCTCACCGTTTCAGCGGCTGCTCGCAATCGGCGGGATCATCGCCGTGCTGGCCATCCTCGGCTTCCTGCTGCTGCCAGCCGCGGTCGTGGGTCTCGCCGCGTTCAACGACTCGGCGCTGCTGTCGTTTCCGCCACGCGCGTGGTCGCTTCGCTGGTTCGCCAGGGCCGTAGAGTACCGCGACTTTCAGGAAGGCGTTGTCAACGGGCTCATCGTCACCAGCTTCGCCTCGACCATCGCCCTTGCGGTCGGCGCGGCGTTCGCGTTCGCCATCGACCGTTATCAGTTCCGCTTCAAGGCGGCGCTCGAAGGCGTGCTGCTGTCGCCGCTCGTCATCCCGCATTTCACCGTCGGGCTGGGATTTCTCATCCTCGCGGCGCAGGTGGGCCTGCTGCGCAGCTACACGATTGTCGTCGTCTGCCACGTCATTCTTGTCCTTCCTTTCGTGCTCCGCAGCGTCTACGTCTCGCTGCGCAACCTCGATCAGCGGCTCGAGCTGGCGGCGGCCAGTCTCGGCGCCCCGCCGCACCGGGTTCTGGGCACGATCACGCTGCCGCTTCTGCTGCCGGGCCTGGTCAGTGGCTGGCTGTTTGCGGCGCTGCTGTCGTTCAACGAGTTCACCGCATCGCTGTTCGTGACCGCGCAGCGAACCCAGACCCTGCCGGTCGCGATGTACAATTACGTTCGTGAATATGCCGATCCATCGATGGCGGCGCTGTCGATGATCTATATCGTTGCGACCGCCGTGCTGCTCACTTTCGCCAATGCCTGGCTCGGGCTCGGCAAGGTCCTCAATGTCGAGCCCGATCGCTGAAATGGACGAAGCCGGGCAGGCGAGCGCCGGGAGCGGCGGCGAGATTGCCGTGCGTCTCGAGGGCGTCAGTAAGCGGTTCGGACATGTGCTGGCGCTGCACGAGGTTTCCCTGCCGATCCGGCGCGGTGAATTGATGACCCTGCTGGGGCCGTCGGGATGCGGGAAGACCACGCTACTGAACCTGATCGCGGGCTTCTTCAGCCCGGATGCCGGCGAAATTCTCATCGACAGCGAGCGCGTCAACGACGTGCCGACCTACAAGCGCGAGATCGGCATGATGTTCCAGAACTATGCGCTGTTCCCGCATCTGACGGTCGCTGCCAATGTCGGCTACGGCCTCAAGATGCGCAGGCTGCCCAGAGCGGAGATTGCGCGCCGGGTGAGGGACGTGCTGACGCTCGTGCGGCTGACCGGCTACGAAGATCGCAAGCCGCGCCAGCTCTCCGGCGGCCAGCAGCAGCGGGTCGCCCTGGCGCGGGCGCTGGTCATCAATCCCAAGGTGCTCCTGCTCGACGAGCCGTTTTCCGCGCTCGATAAGAATCTGCGGGGATCGATGCAGGTCGAGCTGCGGGAGATCCAGCGCAAGCTCGAGGTGACGACCGTGTTCGTCACCCACGATCAGAGCGAGGCCTTGAGCCTGTCCGACCGCCTGGCCGTCATGTCGGAGGGGCGCATCTGCCAGCTCGGGACCCCGGAGGAGGTCTACCGCAGGCCGCGCGGCCGTTTCGTTGCCTCATTCATCGGCGATGCCAACGTGCTGCGCGGGCGCCTCGAGCGCATCGACGAAGGACGGGCGGTCGTCGCCTTGGGCGCCACCCGGATCACGGTTCCGTCGGACCCCCTTCTGGAGCTCGCGGCGTCGGCGCCGGTCGACGTGTTTGTCCGCCCGGAGCAGCTCCGGCTCACCGAAGCGGGCGCGGCTTCGGCCAGCAACGGCACCGTCGTGGCGCAGGTGTACCAGGGAGGACACGTCGATTTGCACGTCGAGTGCCCGGATTCCTCGCGTGGCCGATTGCTGGTACGGTCGTCGGGGCCGCAGGCGATGACCGCGTGGCCGATCGGCGCGCGGGTAGGCATCCTGGTCAATCCGGACGAAGCTGTCGCGTTCGCGGTCCCCTCGTGAGGCGACCTCGTTGTGATTCATCTTCCCGAGGAAGGTGCGATCTCTGGCATGCGCGCAAGGGGAGATAATGCCACGCAGGCGTGCTGTATCGGCTGAGCGGAAGAGATCCGATCGCTTGTCCTCGCCAGCAGAGACAGCGGGCACAAGCGATCGCAAGCTGCTGTCCAGACGCGGCCTCTCGATTCTGTCGTCGGTGCTTTCCTTGATCATCGTGATGATCGGGATCGCATTTTGGGCCAGAGGCGGCAGCCCGATCGGGACCACGACCAGCGCTTCCGCCGTGGCGTTCGTCGGCAGCGAAACCTGCGCCGGCTGCCACGACGCACAGGCAGGCCTGTGGCGCGGATCGCAGCACCGGCGCGCGATGCAGCATGCGACGCAAGGTTCCGTGCTCGGCGATTTCAACGACGCAACCTTCGATCACTACGGCGTCCGCTCGCGCTTCTTCCGCAAGGACGGCAGGTTTCTCGTCGAGACCGACGGGCCCGACGGCAAGCTCGACACCTTCGAGGTAAAGTACACCTTCGGGGTCGATCCGCTTCAGCAATATTTGATCCAATTCCCGGACGGCCGCATCCAGGCGCTCTCGATCGCCTGGGACGGCAGGCCGAAGGAGCAGGGCGGGCAGCGCTGGTTCCATCTCTATCCCGGCGAGCAGATCAAGCACGGAGACGCGCTGCATTGGACGAAGCTCAACCAGAACTGGAACTTCATGTGCGCGGAGTGCCACTCGACCGGGGTGCGCAAGAACTACGATGCCGAGAAGGACCGGTTCGCCACCACCTGGGCGGAGATCAGCGTCGGCTGCGAGACCTGTCACGGCCAGGGCTCGCGCCACGTCGATTGGGCTCGGGCGCAGCAGAGCTGGTGGCCGTTCGGCAAGGCGGATGACCCGGGCGAGGGGCTGCTGGTGCGCTTCGACGAGCGCAGCGGCATCGTCTGGCGGCCCGATCCCGGTTCCGGCAATGCCCGGCGCAATTTCACACCGCCGCAGCTGCGCAAGGAGGTCGAGACCTGCGGCCTCTGCCATGCCCGCCGCGGCCAGTTCTCCGAGGACTGGCTTCCCGGCCGCTGGCTCTCCGACACCCACGTGGTCGCTCAGCTCGCGCGCGGGCTCTACCACGCCGATGGGCAGATGCAGGACGAGGTCTACAATTACGGCTCCTTCAAGCAGAGCAGGATGTTCGCGGCCGGCGTCACCTGCAGCGACTGCCACGACCCGCATTCGGCGCAGCTGCGCGCCCCCGGCGACGGCGTCTGCGCCCAGTGTCATGCACCCGAGAAGTACGCGGTCGAAACCCACCATCGGCACGAGCGCGCAGCAGCGTCGCCCGGCTGCCCATCGTGCCACATGCCGGAGCGCACCTACATGGTCATCGACCGGCGGCACGATCACAGCTTCCGCATTCCCCGCCCGGATGTGTCGGTGAAGCTCGGCACTCCGAACGCCTGCAACGACTGCCACGTGGACAAGTCCGCGCAATGGGCGGCAGACGCGATCGAGCGCTGGCATGGACCCGGGCGCAAGGGCTTTCAGAGCTACGCGGCCGCGTTCCACTCGGCGTGGAACGGCGAGGCTGACGCGGCGACGCTCCTCGGCGCGGTCGCCGCGGACAGCAAGGCGCCGGCATTCGCGCGTGCGAGCGCGCTTGCCGAGCTCGCACCGTATGTCTCGCCTGCGAACGTGAGCCTCGCGCGCGCGGCGCTGTCCGACGCCGATCCGATGGTGCGGATCGGCGCCCTCGAGATGCTCGCAAATGTGCCGGCCTCGCAGACCTGGCCGCTCGTAGCGCCGCTCCTGAGCGACTCCGATCGCGGTGTGCGCATCCGCGCTGCCGCCCTGCTCGCCGCCGTTCCAGCTGCAAACCAGCCGCCGGCCGATCGCGAGCGGTTCGCGCAGGCGGCTGCCGAGCTCATCGCCGCGCAGCGGCTCAATGCCGATCGGCCGGAGGCACGCTCGGCGCTGGGCAATTTCTACGCCCGCAGCGGCCGTGCGCGGGAAGCGGAGGAGGAATATGCGGCGGCACTGCGCCTGAGCCCGCAATATGCGCCCGCGGCGGTCAATCTCGCCGACCTTTACCGGCAGCTCGGCCGCGATGCGGACGGGGAAGCGACCCTGCGCGCCGCGATCGCCGAATCCCCGGACGATGCCGGCCTGCACCATGCGCTCGGGCTGACCTTGACGCGTCTCAAGCGGCCGGAGGAAGCGCTCGACGAGCTGCGTCGTGCGGCCGAGCTCGAGCCGCAACGGGCGCGCTACGCCTACGTCTACGCCGTCGGGCTGAGCTCGGCCGGCCGTCGCGGCGAGGCGGTCGCCGTGCTGAACGGCATCCTGGCGCAGCATCCCGGGGATCGCGACACGCTGCTGGCGCTGCTCGGCTTGAGCCGCGATGCCGGCGACGTGGCATCGGCACTCGGCTACGCCGAGCGGCTGGCGAGGTCCGCGCCGGGCGATCCGGGCCTGGCGGCGCTTGTCGAGCAGCTGCGGCGTCAGGTCACGAATCCGGGCGACCGATAGCTCGTTGCTCTGCATCTCGCACGGGGAGAGGACGGTGCAGTGCCGCGCAGCAGGGCTTCACAACTCGCGCGCAGGCTGCACTCCGCTTACTTCGTGATCATGCGGTGGCTTGGCGGCGCGCTGGACATGGGCGGAGCCGGCGAGATCACGAAGCTCGCCCAGACATTCCAGCCGTCGGGCCGGTCCGCGGCGGCAAATTCTCGATAGCCCTTGAGGTTGAGATAGCCTTGCAGATTCCCGACCGGGAAGATGAAGCCGATCTGCGGGCCGAGACCCACGACCTGCGACTGGAAGCAGCCGAGGCGGTCGCCCGAGCCGCTGTCGCAGCCCACTTCCTTGTAGACGTAGCCGACGATTCCTACCAGGAACTGCTTGCTCAGGAACTGCGAGGCGCCCCAGTCGAGATGCATGTCGACGCCGTTCTGATACTGCGTGGATTGATTGGTAAAGTTGTAGGTGATGCCGAGCACGGCGGAGAATTCATGTCCGGTCTGCGGGTTGAAGTAGGTGTAGCCGTATCCTGCATCGATGGCGCCGTGGCCGATACCGATATTGGCGAGACTCGTGTCACTGTAGGTCCCGACCGGTATGTCGCCGGTTAGATAGACCATCCAGTTGCTCACGCCGCTGTTCCAGCGCAGCGAGAGCATGGGGTAGAGATCGCCAAATCCCCAGACGGTGTCGCTGAACGAGTCGGAACGCAGGAACGGAAATTGGAACGGGCCGACCGTCAATACGCCCGAGAGCGTCGCGTCGAGCGAGGTGTTGCTGCGTCCGTAGATGCTTAGGAGCGATATATTGGCTTGGCCGCCCAGCACCGGCGTCGGGAACGTGTAGATCGCGTTCACCAGCGCGAGATCGATGTTGGCGCTGACGCTCCCGCTCAGCGTCGCCGCGAGGCCTACCGGCACTCTGCGGGTCTCGAACTCGCGTGCGAGCGCGACGTCGCCGCTGGCCGACACCGACGTGTGGTAGTAGGTCGTCGAAAGGGTCAATCCGGGCTGCAGCGGGGTAGCCGCGAGGCTGCCGAACAGCCCGGGAAGCCAGAAGCTCACCCCGCCTTCGTCCGCCCAGGCAATGCTCGAAAGAGATGTGCCGATTGCAAGCACACATGCAGCGAGCGCCGTCCTTGACGGACACGATCTCTGAAAAAATCCGAGCTTTTCACCGACCGCGTCGCTGCCCATTGGATTCTCGCCTCGCGGTCGTCATCAATCACCCGACGGGTGAGATGCGACGCAGGAAGCCGTAAGATAAAATTGTGACTTGACGACGCGAACGACGGATCGTTTTCGGAAATCCTGCCGACAGTGATCAAAACGCCACAGGGGGAGTCCATAGCCAATAACCTCCGCCGCATCATGTCGAAAAAAGCCTCCCCGGCCCCGACAAGCAGTCGCGGAACCATCAGGAAGACGGGAGTGAAACAGCCGTCGCGTTACCCGAGCCGTGTCCGTTGTTATTCCGCGGCGGCGCGGGTGGCGGTGCCGTGCCCCGAGATGAGATAGTCGAGCGCTGCCTGCACCCCGCCCTTCCGGTGCGGGATGCCGGCCATCGTCAGGGCCATCTCGGTGATGGCGAGCGCACCGAGCAGCGTGCCTTCGTTCAGGTCGCCGAGATGTCCGATCCGGAAATACCGGCCGGCGTAGCGGCCGAAGCTCGAGCCGTAGGAGATATTGAAGCTGTCGAGCGCCAGGCTGCGGAAGGCGTCGGCGTCGTGGCCCTCCGGCAGCAGGACCGCGGTTATCGTCGGCGAATAATATCGCGGGTCCCGGCACACGATCTCGAGCCCCCAGGCCCGCACCGCGCGCCGCGTCGCCTCCGAGAGGCGGTGGTGGCGGGCAAAGACATTGTCGAGACCTTCCTCGTGCAGCATGGCGATGGCTTCGGCGAGCCCGTGCAGCATCTGCGTCGCCGGTGTGTATGGGAAGAAGCCGATCTTGTTCATGTTGAGCATGTCGTCCCACGCCCAGAACGACTTGCTCAGCCGCGAGGTCTTGGCCGCGGCGAGCGCCTTGTCGCTCAGCGCATTGAACGACATGCCCGGCGGCAGCATCAATCCCTTCTGCGCGCCGCCGATCGTAACGTCGACGCCCCACTCGTCGTGTCGATAGTCGGTCGAGGCAAGCGAGGAGATGGTGTCGACGAGGAACAGCGCCGGATGCCCGGCGGCATCGATCGCCTTGCGAATCTCGGCGATCGGCGAGAGGCAGCCGGTGGAAGTCTCGTTGTGCAGCACGCAAACCGCCTTGATCTCCTTGTTCCTGTCCCGGCGCAGGTGCTCCTCGATAGCAGCCGGATCGGCGCCGACCCGCCAGTCGGTCTTGATGAGCTCGGGCGCAAGCCCGAGCTTCTCGGCCATCGACTTCCACAGCGCCGCGAACTGTCCGGTCTCCACCATGAGCACGCGGTCGCCGGGAGAGAGCGTGTTGACGAGCGCTGCCTCCCAGGCACCCGTACCCGTTGCGGTGTAGATGACGACCGGGCTCGCAGTCTTGAATATCGTCTTGATGCCGTCGAGGCACTTCTTGGCGAGCCGGGCGAATTCCGGTCCCCGGTGGTCGATGATGGGGGTGTCCATGGCCCGCAGCACCCGGTCGGGCAGCTGGCTCGGGCCGGGGATGTGGAGGAAGTGGCGCCCCACCGGACGCGAGGAATTCTTCGTCATCAAATCGGGTCCCTGCCGACGCCGCATGGTCGCGGCTTGCCGCCATCAAGGACGAATGCGAGAGTCAGTCAAGCCCGTTGCAATGGACCGAGTGAGGGCCGATGGCCGAAACCGTCATGCCCGCGCTGGAGCGGCGGCTCAAGGCGCAGCTCGGGGGCGATGTTCATTTCGACCGGTTCACGCGCGGGCGCTACGCGACCGATGCCTCGCACTACCAGATCATGCCGATCGGAGTGGTGGCGCCGCGCGCGGTCGACGAGGTGGCGAGCGCGCTGACTCTGGCGCGCGAGGAGCGGGTGAGCGTGTTGCCGCGCGGCGGCGGCACCTCGCAGGCCGGGCAGACCGTCAATTCCGCGCTGGTGATCGACTGCTCGAAATATCTCAACCGGATTGTCGAGATCGACCCGGCCGGAAAGCGCTGCGTGGTCGAGCCGGGGGTCGTGCTCGACGAGCTCAATCGGGCACTCAAGCCGCACGGGCTCTGGTTCCCGGTCGACATCTCGACCTCCTCGCGCGCAACCATCGGCGGCATGGTCGGCAACAATTCCTGCGGCGCCCGCTCGCTTCGCTACGGCAATACGCGCGAGAACGTCATCTCGATCGACGCGATTCTGGCCGACGGTCGTCGCGGCCATTTCGGGCCGGCCGCGCCCGATCTATCCGATCTGGCGGCGGATTCCCCCCCGCATGAGCTTGGGCGCAAGCTCGCCGGTCTGGCCGCTTCGCACGCCGACGAGATAACGGCGCGGTTTCCCAGGGTCCAGCGCCGGGTCGGCGGGTACAACCTCGATGCGCTCACTCCCGGACGCAACGACTTCAATCTCGCGCATATCCTCGTCGGCTCGGAGGGCACGCTCGCCTTCTCGACGCGGATCGAGCTCAGGCTTTCGCCGCTGATCGGGCGGCGCGCGGTCGGCGCCTGCCACTTCGGCAGCTTTCATACGGCGATGGAAGCCGCCCGGCACATCGTCAAGCTGGGCCCGATCGCGGTCGAGCTGATGGATAGAACCATGCTCGGCCTTGCGCGCGAGATCGCGCTGTTCCAGCCGACCATCGAGACAGTCGTGCATGGCGACCCCGAAGCGATCCTGTTCGTCGAGTTCGCCGAGAGCGATTACAACGAGAGCTTTCGCCGGCTGCTGCGGCTGGGCGAGCTCATCCGCGATCTCGGGATTGCCTGGGACGAGCCGGGAAGCAAGCGGGGCGGGGTGATCGAGGTGCTCGATCCCAAGCTGCAAGCCGCCATCGGCGAGATGCGCGCCGCCGGCCTCAACATCATGATGTCGATGAAGGAGCAGGGAAAGCCGGTCTCCTTCGTCGAGGACTGCGCGGTGCCGCTCGAGCACCTGGCCGAATATACCGCAAAGCTCACCGACATCTTCGCCAGGCACGGCACCCGCGGCACCTGGTATGCGCACGCCTCGGTCGGCTGCCTGCATGTGCGCCCTGTGCTCAACCTCCGGCTGGAGAAGGACGTCGCGGCGATGCGCGCCATCGCCGAGGAGGCGTTCGAGCTGGTGCGCGCCTACAAGGGCTCGCATTCGGGGGAGCACGGCGACGGCATCGTGCGCTCGGAGTTTCATGAGCGGATGTTCGGCCCGCGGCTGGCGCGGGCCTTCGAGCAGGTGAAGGACTGGTTCGACCCCGACGGCTTCTACAATCCGGGCAGGATCGTGCGCGCGCCCCGCTTCGACGATCGTGCGCTCCTGCGCTACCCGCCCGACTACCGCGCCGAGGGATTTCCCGCCCGCCTCGACTGGTCGGATTACCCGGGCGCGGGGGGCGGTTTCCAGGGCGCGGTCGAGATGTGCAACAACAACGGCGCCTGCCGCGCGCTCACGGGCGGCGTCATGTGCCCGAGCTTTCGCGTCACCGGCGACGAGCGCGACGTCACCCGCGGCCGCGCCAACACGCTGCGGCTCGCCATCACCGGACAGCTCGGCCCTGACGCGCTCACCTCGGAGGCGATGGCCGAGACACTGAAGCTCTGTGTCTCCTGCAAGGCTTGCCGGCGAGAATGCCCGACCGGCGTCGACATGGCGCGCATGAAGATCGAGGTGCAGGCGGCGCTGGTGGCAAGGCACGGGCTTTCGCTGCGCGACCGATTGGTCGGCTACCTCCCGCGGTATGCCCCCGTTGCGGCGCGCTGGCCCGCGCTCGCCAACCTCCGCAACGGGCACGCGCGGCTGCGCCGCTGGTCGGAGCGACATGCGCGGCTCAGCGCGCGCCGCGTGCTGCCGCGCTGGCGCGCCGATTGGTTCCGCGATCCAGCCGCCGGCGAGCTAGGCTGCTCAATCGCCCCTGCCGCCGGCTCGGCGACGGGAAGGGAGGTCGTGCTGCTCGCCGACACCTTCAGCCGCTATTTCGAGCCGGAGAATATCGCGGCAGCGATCGAGGTGCTGCGGGCCGCGGGCGCACATGTGCACCTCGCGAAGGCTGCGGATGGTCGCAGGCCGCTGTGCTGCGGACGAAGCTTTCTCGCCGTCGGTCTCGTCGACGAGGCCCGTCGCGAGGCGGAGCGCACCATCGCTGCACTGAAGCCGTATCTCGATCGTGTCCTGCCGGTCGTCGGGCTCGAGCCGAGCTGCATTCTCGGCTTCCGCGATGAGATTCCGGCACTGGTCAGGAGCGATGATGCGGGCCGCCTTGCCGGCAGCGCCGTCCTGCTCGAGGAATATCTCGCGCAAGAGGCGGCGGAGGGGCGGCTCAGGCTTGCGCTTGCGCCGTTGGGCCGGCGTGCGCTGCTGCACGGCCATTGCCATCAGAAATCGTTCGGCGCCATGCCGGCGACCGAGGCGGCGCTGCGGCTTGTTCCCGAGCTTGTCGTGGAGACGATCGAATCGAGTTGCTGCGGCATGGCCGGTGCATTCGGCTATGGTGCCGAGACGTTCGACGTCTCCATGGCAATGGCGGAGCTGTCGCTGCTCCCGGCAATACGCAACTCCTCTCCCGAGACGCTCGTCATCGCCGACGGCTTCTCCTGCCGGCATCAGATCAGGGATGGCAGCGGCCGCGAGGCGCTGCATGTCGCGCGCGTGCTGGCGACGGCGCTTCGGCGATAGGGCAGGCAAGCCGCGGGCGAAGCGCCCGAGCTGTCTATGCGGAAATCTAGCGCCCTGCCGGGTGGGGTCGGCACTTTCGCGCGCGTCCGCATGCGCAAGCGAAGAGCGCGCTCATTCCCATCCTGGAGCCGCTCCGGCGGTTACTCGGGCCCCGCATACTTGCCCGCGCTGTCGGGGAACATGGACTTGACGATCTTGAAACGGGAGATGTCGACGGTGGCGTCCATGTGCAGGAAGACGGCAGCATCGCGGAAGATTTTTTCCACGCCGAAATCGAGCATCACGCCGTTGCCGCCGTGCAGCTCGAGGCAGTGCTGCGCAACCTTCAGGATTTCCTCCGAGGCGAACAGCTTGACCATGTTGCAGAGCATGTCGGCATCGGCCGCATCGTCGTCCACCGCCTGCGCCGCGCGATCGAGCAGCGCCCGCACCGCCTCGATGCGGGTGGCCATATCGGCGATGCGCAGCGCCACCGCCTGGTGCTTGAGCAGGATGCGCCCGCCCTGGACGTAGCTCTGCACGTATTGCGCCGCTGCCTCGAAGGCGTGCACGCCGACCCCGAGGTTCTTCGATGCCTGGATGATCTTGCCCGGGCGGAAGTAGACGCCGGCCTTGCCGAGCGCCTCGTTCTCCACCAGGAGATGATCGTCAGGCACGAACATGTCCTCGAACACGATCTCGCCGTTGTTCATGAAGCGGCAGCCCATGGTCTCGTTGCAGCGGGCGACAGTCAGGCCTTTCGTCTCGCGCGGCACCAGGAAGCTCGAGGTTCCCTGCAGCATGCCCACTTTCGGATTGCTGTTGGCATAGACCACGTACAGCCCGGCATCGTAGCCGTTGGAGATGAACTGCTTGCGGCCGTTGATCACCCACCCGCCGTTCTTTCTCACGGCCCTGGTCTGCATTGCCGCCTCGGGCACGTTGTAGGGGAGCCACCGGTCGGAAGCGCCGCGGGGCTCGGTGAGGCAATGGGCGAGCAGGAACTGCGGGTCCGCCACCAGGCGCTTGAACCACAGCTCCTGCAGATGCCTGGGCGCGAGCTTGCGCAGCAGCACGGAGACCTTCCAGTTCTGCACCAGCTTGTCGGCGAGGCCGGAATCGCCGCGGGCGATCTCCTCGGAGATCAGCGCGAAGGTGCGGACCTCGGTGTTGCGCTCGAGCTCGACGCCGCCGAACTCCTCCGGCACGCCGAGCGTGCGAATGCCGATCCCGTCGGCGCCTTCGAGAATCTCCGGCGGCAGGCGCGCCTGCGGATTCATGTCCCATTCGCGCTGCCAGCTCTGCCGGATGAAGGGCGTCACCACCTCATCGACGAAGGCGCGGCAGCTCTGCCGCATCAGGCGCTGCTCCTCGGAGAAGCCGCGGGTAGGCGTGATGTCGAGCATGTTGCAACCTCCTGTCGACCGTCATGGACCGGGGCATCTGCATCTGTCGAGAAACATCAACCTGCCGATGCGCGGAAGGCCGGCGAGTGACCAAATCATGCTGCTTTCCTCGAGGTCAGGAAATCACCCATCCGGTCGAGCGCCTGAAGAATGTTCTCGGTCGAGTTCGCGTACGAGAGCCGCACATAGCCCTCGCCGAGAATGCCGAAGTCGGGACCGCCGATGATGGCGACCCCGGCATCCTCGAGCAGCGCCGAGGCCAGCGCCTTGGCCTTCCAGCCGGTGCGCTTGACGTTCGGAAAAGCGTAAAAGGCCCCCTTAGGCGTGGCGCATGAGATGCCGGGCAGCCGGCTGAGGCCCTCGACGACGACCTTCCGCCGCCGGTCGAACTCGGCGACCATCTTCGCCACCTGCTCCTGGGGCCCGGTGAGCGCGGCGAGACCGGCATATTGCGTCGCCGCGTTGACGCAGGAGTGCAGATTGACCGCGAGCTTGCGCGCATAGTCGTAGAGCTTGCCCGGCCAGACGGCGTAACCGAGCCGCCAGCCGGTCATGGCATAGGTCTTCGACCAGCCATTGAGCAGGATCAGGCGGTCGCGGATCGAGGGATAGGACAGCAGGCACACATGTGTTTCACCGTCGTAGAGCATGTGGTCGTAGATCTCGTCCGACATGACCGCGACGTCGGGAAACCTCGCGAGACCCTCGACCAGCCGATCGACCTCGCGTCTGGGGGTCACGCCGCCGGTCGGGTTGGCGGGCGAGTTCACGATCAGCAGCCGCGTCCGCGGGGTGATCAGCTTGAGCGTCTCCTCGGCCGAGAAGGCAAAGCCGTTCTCCTCGCGGATCGGCACCGGCACCGCGCGGGCGCCGGTATATTCGATCATCGAGCGATAGATTGGAAATCCCGGATCGGGATAGAGAATATCGGCGCCGCTCTCGCCGAACATCAGGATCGACATGAACATGGTGGGCTTGCCGCCCGGCAGGATCATCACCTCGTCGGGCGACACATCGACGCGAAAGCGCTTATGCAAATCGGCAGCGACTGCCTCGCGGAGCGGCGCGATCCCGACCGCCGGGGTGTAGCCGTGGTGACCGTCGCGCAGCGCCTTCACCGCCGCCTCGACGATGAAGTCCGGGGTGCGGAAATCGGGCTGGCCGATGCCGAGATTGATCACGTCCCGCCCTTGCGCCGCCAGCTGCGTGGCTCGCGCCAGGACGGCGAAGGCGTTCTCCTCGCCGATCCGGTCGAATGCGGCAACGGTCCTGAGCATCGGTTTCCTTTCTGCGGCGAGCAGCGAATGGCGAAGAGCCGACACTGGGACCCTCCGCGCCGGCCCTGCTTTCGCTTTGACCAGGTCCTCACGGACCATCAGCGCGATGCGGGTGGCAGCGTGGCCGCGAGGATGAAGTGCGAGCCCCTCTCCCTCCAATACGATGGACCCGCGCCCCGGCTCGTCGGGCTGTCGAAAGCGCGGCTCTCGATTCATGTTACACTGGCACCACAGGCTGGGTCGAGTGAAGCGACAGCGGACGCGCCAGCGTCGTCCTTGGGCTGCAACATCGGAATGATCCCGTGCACGTCCTGATCACCGGCGCCACCGGCATGATTGGCCGCAAGCTTATCGGGCAGCTCGCCGGCGAGGGTTCGCTCAACGGCAGGCCGATCGACAGGCTGACCCTGCTTGATGTGGTCCCTCCGGAAAAGCCGGCCCGGTTTGCCGGCAAGCTCGATACGCTCTTGGCGGATCTCGCCGCTCCGGGCGAAGCGGCGAACGCCGTCGCCGGGCATCCCGAGGCGATATTTCACCTCGCCGGCGTGGTTTCCGGCGAAGCCGAGCTCGACTTCGAGAAGGGCTATCGTGTCAACCTCGATGGCATGCGCGCGCTGCTCGAAGCCATCCGCGCCGTCGGGGAGGGCTATCGGCCCAGGCTCGTCTACACGTCGTCGATCGCCGTTTTCGGGGCTCCGTTTCCGTCCGCCATTCCCGACGACTTCCATCTGACCCCGCTCACCTCCTACGGGGCGCAGAAGGCGATCGGGGAAGCGTTGCTTGCCGATTACGCTCGGCGCGGCTTCTGCGACGGCATCGGCATCCGGCTGCCGACCATCGTCGTGCGGCCGGGCAAGCCGAACAAGGCCGCCTCCGGCTTCTTCTCGGGGATCATCCGCGAGCCGCTGGCGGGTCTCGAAGCCATCCTGCCGGTATCGGATTCTGTGACGCATACGCATGCGAGCCCGCGCGCCGCGGTCGGCTTCCTTCTTCATGCGGCGATGCTGCCGCCCGAGCGGCTCGGCCCTCGCATCAATCTGTCGATGCCGGGCGTGAGCTGCACGGTGGGCGAGCAGATTGCCGCGCTCAGGCGCATCGCCGGGGAGCGGGTCGCCGCGCGCATTCGGCGGGAGCCCGACGACCTGGTCGCGCGCATCGTTGCCGGCTGGCCGCAGCGG
>DASXAP010000123.1:0-6179 GCA_036406655.1 Xanthobacteraceae bacterium
GCCTGCCTCCGCAGTCCTGCCGACTGCGAAGCGGCTGATCTGAGTCGATCCTCGGACATCAAAAACCCCCGTGGAAAACTCTCGACAGCGGGTCAATTCCTGCTGTCGCCAGGGGGTCAATTCTTCATGTCGCCCGACATCGTCGAACATGGCAGGCCGCCGGGTGCCGCTGCACCCGGGCAACTCTCGGCGCTTCACCCGCCCCTCGATCGGGGGCAGGTGAAAGGAAGCGGCAAAATCCGGGCGCGGAGGCGTCGCGGAAACGAGGTTGGTCGTGCCTGCGACCGGGCTGTTTGAAATCGTGAGAATGCAAGGGGCGGCGGCACTGGTTCGCGCGGGCGCGAGCCCGCGTTGCGACAAGAGCACGCTCTGCGCCAGTTGGGCACGTGGCAGGCCGGGGAAGTCGATCGGCAGAACGAACCCAATCCGGCAGAACGAACCCAATCCGGCAGAGCAAACCCAATCCGGCTCGCGCTCTATCCCGTCATGCGCGGGCAGAAGCGCGGCGCAGACGCGCGTGAAAACGCGCTTTATGTCCCGCGCATCTCGCTTCTGAATCGGGATGGCCGGGACGAGCCTGGACGAGCCTGGCCCTGACGGCACTTCATTGACAGAGCAAAGCGGGACGCCTCAGTGCTCAAGAATCTTCGAGAGGAACATCTGCGCCCGTTCGCTGCGCGGCTTGCCGAAGAAATCGGCGGTGGGCGCGTCCTCGACGATCTCGCCCTTGTCCATGAACACCACGCGGTGGGCGACCTTGCGGGCAAATCCCATCTCGTGGGTCACCACCATCATGGTCATGCCTTCGGTGGCGAGCGATACCATGACGTCGAGCACCTCGTTGATCATCTCGGGGTCGAGCGCGGAGGTGGGCTCGTCGAACAGCATGGCGATCGGGTCCATGGCCAGCGCACGCGCTATCGCCACCCGCTGCTGCTGCCCGCCCGAAAGCTGGCCGGGAAACCGGCGGGCGTGATCGGCGAGCCCGACCCGGTCGAGGAGCTTCATCCCCTTCCGCTCGCTCTCCTCCCTGCTGCGGCCGAGCACCTTCATCTGCGCCAGCGCCAGGTTGCGCATCACGCTCAGATGCGGAAAGAGCTCAAAATGCTGAAACACCATGCCGATGCGGGCGCGCAGCTTGGGCAAATCGGTGCTGGGGTCGTTGACCGCAACCCCCGCCACCGTGATGCGGCCTTGCTGGAAAGGCTCGAGCCCGTTGATGCACTTGATCAGCGTCGACTTGCCCGATCCCGACGGACCGCACACCACCACGACCTCGCCCTTGCCGACCTCGGTCGAGCAGTCATTGAGCACCTGGAAGGTCTCGTACCATTTGCTCACCTTGCTCAGCGTGATCATGCGGGCCCTCAGCGGATGATCGCCACCCGGCTCTGCAGCCCGTGGACCAGGTGCGAGGCGACAAGCGAGATCACGAAATAGACCAACGCGGCGAACAGGTACATCTCGACCAGACGCCCGTCGCGCTGCGCCACCTTCGATGCGGCGCCGAGGAAATCGGTGATCGAGAGCACGTAAACCAGCGAGGTGTCCTGGAACAGGATGATGGTCTGCGTCAGCAGGACGGGCAGCATGTTGCGGAACGCCTGCGGCAGGACGATGTAGCGCATGGTCTGCGCATAGGTCATGCCCAGCGCCTGTGCCGCCGACACCTGGCCGCGGGGGATCGACTGGATGCCGGCGCGCATGATCTCGGCAAAGTAGGCCGCCTCGAACAGCGTGAAGGTGACCAGCGAGGAGGCGAAGGCGCCGACCTGGATCGGCCGCGACGCCCCGGTGATCCATTGGCCGATGAAGGGAACCAGGAAATAGAACCAGAAGATCACCAGCACCAGCGGCACCGAGCGCATCAGGTTCACGTAGCCGGCGGCAGGCAGCGAGAGCGGCGGCAATCCCGACAGGCGCATCATCGCGAGCAGGGTGCCGAAGATGATGCCGCCGGTCGTGGCGAGCGCCGTCAGCATGACGGTGAAGGTCATGCCGTCCAGGAAAAGGTAGGGCAGCGAGCGGACGATGACGTCGAAATCGAAATTCGCGAACATCGTCCTCTCAATGCGTGGCGAGGGCGGGCTTCGCACCGATCAGACCGGGCACCGCCAGGCGCCCCTCGATCCGCCGCATGGCGAAGGTCACGAGGATGTTGATCACGATGTAGATCACGGTTGCGGCGGTGAACGCCTCGAAGACCTGGAACGACATCTCCTGCATCGCCCGCGCCCGCGCGGTCAGCTCCATCAGTCCGATCGTCAGCGCCACCGCGCTGTTCTTGATGATGTTGAGGAACTCGGAGGTGAGCGGCGGCAGGATGATGCGGTAGGCCATCGGCAGCAGCACGTGGAGGTAGGTCTGCGGCAGCGTGAGCCCGAGCGCGAGCGCCGCCATGCGCTGGCCGCGGGAGAGGCTCTGGATGCCGGCGCGAACCTGCTCGGCGACCCGCGCCGAGGTGTAGAGGCCGAGCGCCACGACGGCAGTGTAGAAGGAGGCATAGGAAAGCTGCTTGAGCCAGTCGCCGGCCGCCTCCGGCAGGAGCTCCGGCACCACGAAATACCAGAGAAACATCTGCACCAGCAGCGGGATGTCGCGGAACAGCTCGACGTAGCCGTTGCCGAGCCGCACCAGCCAGGGGCGGGGGGTGGTGCGGATGACCCCGACCAGCGAGCCCAGCAGCAGCGCCAGGCACCAGGCGGAAAGCGCCGTCGCCAGCGTCCACAAGGTGCCGAGCAGCAGCGTCTGCAAGTAGCTGTGAACGCCGTCCGGGGACATCTGCAGGAAGATGCCCCAGTTCCAGTTGTAGCTCATGTCAGTTGTCAGAGATCAGATGTCAGAGATCAGATTCGGATGTTCAGAGGTCGGGGATGTCTGATACCAGAGCGGCACTCTCGTCTATCAGCTCTGACGTCGGATGCCGGATGCCAGAGCGGCACTCTGATCTATCAGCTCTGAACCTCTGATCTCTGACATCTGATCTCTGACATCTGATCTCTGACATCTGACACTGGCATCCGTTCAATAGACGGCCGGGTCGCCGCTGTCGGTCGGATTGGCGACCACCTTCTTGAAGGAGGCGCTCATCGGCACATTGAGGTTGATGCTCTTGGGCGGGATCGGCTTGAGGAACCACTTGTCGTAGATCCCGTTTATGGCGCCGCTCTTGTAGGTGGCGATCATCGTCTCATCGACCACCTTCTTGAACGGAGCGTCGTCGCGGCGGAGCATGATGCCGTAGGGCTCGACCGACAGTGCATCGGCGGAGATCACATAATCCTGCGGCGATTTCGATCCGGCGACCAGGCTGTAGAGCAGGATGTCGTCCATCACGAAGGCGGCGGCACGACCGGTCTCGACCATCAGGAAAGCCTCCGCGTGGTCCTTGGCGGCGAGAATGTTCAGGTTGAGCCCCTTCTGGGCGCCGATCTCGGTGATCTGCTTGATGTTGGTGGTGCCCGACGTCGAGACGATGGTCTTGCCTTTGAGGTCCTCGACCGTCTTGAGGTTCGCGGACTTCTTCGAGACGAAGCGATTGGCCGTCACGAAATGAGTGATGGTGAAGGAGACCTGCTTCTCGCGCTCGAGATTGTTGGTGGTCGAGCCGCATTCGAGGTCGACGGTGCCGTTGGCAATCAACGGGATGCGCGTGGCCGAGGTGACCGGATTGAGCTTGACCTCGAGCTTGTCGAGCTTGAGCTCGCGCTTCACCCCGTCGACGATCCGGTGGCACAGGTCCATGGCGTAGCCGACGACCTGCTGGCGATCGTCGTAATACGAGAATGGCACCGAGGATTCCCGGTGCCCGAGCGTGATCGTGCCGGTCTCCTTGATCTTGCTGAGCGTCCCGGTGAGCTCCTGCGCGCCGGCGGGAGCGGCGATGAGACCCGCAGCCAGCATCGCTGGCAGGATGAGGTTGAGGCGCATGGTCGTTCTCCCTGCGAGTCGATCGGGCAGGCGCCCGGCTGCCGCGCGGGCGTGCACCACAAGCTTAACACAGAGGCAAACTGGCGAGAATGCCCGCGCGATGGGCGGCTCAATCCCGCAGCTTGACGTAGCTTCCCGGCGCCTGCTCGATCGGCGCGAGCGCTCCGCCGCCGACCCGGCGCGCCGGGACCTCGGCGGCATCCTGCTTCCGCAGCCAGCCGATCCAGTCCGGCCACCAGGAGCCGGCGTGCTCCTTGGCCTTGCCGAGCCAGCTCTCGAGATTGGCGCTCCTCGGCCTGGGCCCGGTCCAGTATTGATACTTCACCTTGGCGGGCGGATTGATCACGCCGGCGATGTGGCCCGACCCGGCCAGCACGAAACGCAGCGGCCCGCCGAAATATTTCGATCCGAGCAGCACCGATCTCGCCGGCGCGATGTGGTCCTCGCGAGCAGCGAGATTGTAGACCGGGATCTTGATGCTGCCGAGGCTGAGCTTGCGGCCGCCGAGCACCATCTCGCCCTTGCTGAGCCGGTTCTCCAGGTAGCAGTTGCGCAGATAGAAGGAGTGGTTTGCCGCAGGCATGCGCGTGGCGTCCGAGTTCCAGTAGAGCAGATCGAAGGGCGGCGGCTCCTTTCCCCTGAGGTAATTGTTGATCACGTAGGGCCAGATCAGATCGTTCGAGCGCAGCAGGTTGAAGGCCGTCGCCATCTTCTTGCCTTCGAGAAAGCCGCGCTCGCTCATCTCCCGCTCGCGGGCGGCGATCTGCTCCTCGTCGACGAACACCTTGAGGTCGCCGGCATGGGTGAAGTCCACCTGCGCCGCGAACAGCGTGGCTGAGGCGATGCGGTGATCGCCCGCGGCGGCCATGTAGGCGAGGGTGGCTGCGAGGAGGGTTCCTCCCACGCAATAGCCGATCGCATTGACCTCGCGCTCGCCGGTCGCCTGCTCGATCGCCTCGAGAGCGGCCAGCGGCCCCTCATGCATGTAGTCCTCGAAGCTCTTGCCGGCGAGCGTGGAATCGGGATTGACCCAGGAAATGACGAAGACGGTTAGCCCCTGCGCGACACTCCATTTGATGAAGGATTTTTCCGGCGTGAGATCGAGGATGTAGAACTTGTTGATCCACGGCGGCACGATGAGCAGCGGCCGCTTCAGCACGGTCGCGGTCGAGGGCTCGTACTGGATGAGCTGCATCAGCTCGTTCTTGAAGATGACCTTGCCCGGGGTAAGCGCCAGGTTGCGGCCGACCTCGAACACGCTGGAAGCGGATTGGCGGATCCTGAGATTGCCGCGGCCGGCCTCGATGTCCTCCGCCAGCATCTGCATGCCGCGCACCAGGTTCTCGGCATTCGAGCTCACCGTCTCCCGCAGCAGCTCCGGGTTGGTGAGCACGAAATTGGAGGGAGCAATCGCGTTGGCGATCTGACGCACGTAGAACTCGGCTTTTTGCCGCGTGTGCGGATCGAGGCCCTCGGCCTCCCGCACCAGCCGGTCCGCCCAGTGCACCGTCAACAGGTAGGCCTGCTTGAGGAAATCGAAAAACTGATTGGCCGACCACTCGGGATCGGCAAAACGCCTGTCCTTCGGATCGGGCTCGGCGACCGGGTCCACCTTCTCGCCTGCCATGCGCCGCGCCGCGTGCGCCCATAGATCGAGATAGGCCTTGCCGAGGCTCGACTGCAGCTCCAGAGCGCGCTGCGGGTCGCGCAGCCAGTAGTCCGCCACCTGGCCGAGGGTCTTCACCACATCGGTCAACTCGGAATATTGATCATCCAGCTGGCCTTGCTCGCGCGGCTTGAGATAGGCGGCGAGCGCCTTGCCGCTCTCCTCCACGATGCGGGCGGCATTGCGGGCGAGCTCCTCGATGTCGGAGGAGCCGCCTTTGAGCGGTTCGGACGGGGCTCTCACGGTGACGCCTCGGGAGTTCACGGGCTCCGGCGCGGGCCCGACGCTACCTCAGAGCTTCAGATGGATTCTAGCCGATGCCGCCGCAAGTCGTCAGCCATGCCCGCCTCGCGGATGCGCTGCGGTGCGGCATGGGCAGGCTGTGTGCGCGGGGGCTTGGACCTCGTTTGGTCATATTGCAGCGCTACCGGGGGCATCCTTGGAATTTTCGACGGTCGGCAGTTCGCTTTCGCGGGGGGAGCGGGTCCGGACACTGGGCCTGCCCGGGGCTTCCGGAACCAGCATGATCTCGATCCCGCGCTCACGGCGAGCAACGGCGCGATGGGCGCTGGTGATGCTCGTC
>DASXAP010000124.1:0-24192 GCA_036406655.1 Xanthobacteraceae bacterium
GGGCGCGCGGGACGCCGCTGCCCGGCTCGCCGGCCGGATGCGCCTCGCCCCACTCGTCCTCGCCGTCGTCGCCGTGGTGCTGCTCGCACCGGCCGCTCCCGCCCTGGCGATGAATATCGAGCGCGTGATGAGCCCCGGTGGCATCTCGGCGTGGCTCGTGCGCGATCCCGCGGTGCCGCTGATCGCTCTCGAATTCGCCATTCGCGGCAGCGCCGACCAGGACCCCCCGGACAAGCCCGGGGTGGCGAACATGGCGACGAGCCTGCTCGACGAGGGCGCCGGTCCATTCGACGCCAGCGCCTTCCACGACCGGCTCGAGCGCAAGGCGATCGAGCTGAGCTTCCGCGCCGGACGCGACTCGCTGCGCGGGACCCTGCGCACCCTCAAGGAGAATCGCGACGAGGCGTTCGACTATCTGCGTCTGGCGCTGACGGAGCCGCGCTTCGATCCCGCGGCGGTCGAGCGCATCCGCGCGCAGCTCATCTCGAGGCTCGAGCGCGAGAGCACGAGCCCCAACGCGCTCGCCTCCCGCAACTGGTGGGCGACGGCTTTCCCCGACCATCCTTACGGCCGTTCGGTCGACGGAACGCTCGATTCGGTGGCGCGTATCACCGTCGAGGATCTGAAAGCCTATGCCGGCCGGGTGCTGACGCGCGACAATCTCACCCTCGCGATCGTCGGCGATATCGATGCCGGCACCGCGGGTGCGCTGCTCGATCGGACCTTCGGCGCGCTGCCGGCCGGCGCCGCGCTCGTTCCGGTGCCCGACGTCGTCGCCCGGGGGCTCGGGCGCCGTCTGGTCATTCACCTCGACGTGCCGCAGGCGGTGGTGAATTTCGGCGCCCCGGGGATCGCTCGCAGCGATCCCGATTTCATGGCCGCCTATGTCGTCAACCACATCCTCGGCGGCGGCTCGTTCTCGTCGCGCCTCTACAACGAGGTACGCGAGAAGCGCGGCCTCGCCTACGGCATCTCCGCGACGCTGATCTGGCTCAAGCATGCCGCGCTGATGCTCGGTGCCACCGCCACCCGCGCCGACGCCACCGGGCAGTCGATTGCGATCATCGAAAGCGAGATTCGCCGGATGGCCGAGCAAGGGCCGACCGAGGAGGAGCTCGCCAAGACCAAGACCTACCTCAAGGGCTCGTTCGCGCTCGGCCTCGACACCTCGAACCGGATCGCCAGCCAGCTTCTGCAGATGCAGCTCGACGATCTCGGCATCGACTATATCGAGCGCCGCGGCGCGCTGATCGATGCGGTGAAGCTCGCCGACGCGAGGCGGGTGGCGGGGCGTCTGCTCGACGGCGGCCTGCTGATCACCGTGGTCGGCCGGCCCGCGGGGGTCAGCTCGACCGAAGGAAACCTCCCCGGCGGCGCCCCTGCTGCCGGCGCCAAGCCGGCAGCCACTCCCGCGGCGCAGCGCCCCTGAAGCCTCGCGGCATTGAATTTGCCGCGCGCCTGTGGTGAGCCTCGCCGCATCTCCCGCCGGCTCGCTGCCAGCGGCCCGGCGGGAAGCCCGACCGAGCAGCCCGATGGGCCTCATTCAATCGATCGACAGCGCGCGCGCCGAGCGCATCGGCGCCGAGGGGGTGACAGCGGCGGCGCTCGATGAGGCGCTCCTGCGCACGCGCGAGGCGCTCGACTGGCTGCGCGCCCGCCACGACGACGGCGGGCTGCCGCTCCTGCGCCTGCCGGGGGCGCGCGACGATCTCGCGGCGATCGGCGCGGCTGCGCGCCGGCTCGGCACGGCGACCGACGTCGTCGTGCTCGGGGTCGGCGGCTCGAGCCTCGGCGGCCAGACGCTGGCGCAACTCGCCGGGCATGGGGTTGCCGGCATCGGCACCCTGCGCGGCGGGGTGCGCCTGCACTTCATGGACAACCTCGATCCCGACACCTACGAGGGGCTGCTCGCGAAGCTGCCGCTCCCGACCACGCGGTTTCTCGCCATCTCCAAGTCGGGAGGCACTGCCGAGACGCTGATGCAGACCATCGCCGCGCTCGCGGCAGTGAAGAACGCCTCGCTCGGCCCGCGCATCCCCGAGCTTTTCTGCGGCCTCACCGAGCCGCCCCGGCCGGGAACGAGCAACGCCTTGCGCAGGCTACTCGACGCGCATGGGATCGAGATGCTCGATCACCCTCCCGGCGTGGGCGGGCGTTTCTCGGTGCTGACCAATGTCGGGCTCCTGCCCGCCGCCATCCTCGGCCTCGACATCGCCGCGGTCCGCGCCGGCGCTGCGCGCGCGCTCGCGCCGGTGCTCGCCGGGCGGCCTCCGGCCGAGGTCCCCGCCGCGCTCGGCGCCGCGCTGTCGGTTGCGCTCGCCGACACCCGGCATAAGCACGTCACTGTCATCATGGCCTATGCCGACCGGCTCGAGCGGTTCACCCGCTGGTACGTGCAGCTCTGGGCCGAGAGCCTGGGCAAGGACGGCAGGGGGACCACGCCGGTGCCGGCGCTCGGGCCCGTCGACCAGCACAGCCAGCTGCAGCTCTATATCGCCGGCCCTCGCGACAAGCTGATCACCATCGTCACCGCCGGCGCCGGCCGCGGCGCGCGGATGCCGTCCGATCTCGCCGAGCGTGCCGGCGTGCCGGAATTCGCCGGCAGGTCGATCGGCGATCTCGCCGCGGCCGAGGCCCGCGCCACCGCCGAAACACTGGCGAGGAACGGTTGTCCGGTGCGCACCATCCACCTCGACCGGCTCGATGAAGCGGGCTTGGGCGAGCTGCTGATGCATTTCATGCTGGAGACGATCGTCGCGGCGCGGCTTCTCGGCGTCGATGCCTTCGATCAGCCGGCGGTCGAGGAAGGCAAGGTGCTGGCGAAACGCTACCTCGCCGAGGCCGGCTGAGGGTCGCCCTTGCGCAGCCGCGCCATGCATGCGGTCGCAGCGGCGAGGGAGGGAGCGGCAGGCCGCCGCAGGCCTCGGTCGCGCAGTAACAGATGATACGCATCACCGGCGCCATCAGCATCGACGAGCGCGAGCTCGAGGAAGAGTTCGTGCGCGCGTCCGGGCCCGGCGGGCAGAACGTCAACAAGGTCGCGACCGCCGTGCAGCTTCGCTTCGACGTGCGCCGCTCGCCGAGCCTTCCCGATGACGTGCGCGCGAGAGTGGAGCGCCTCGCCGGCAAGCGGCTGACCCGCGACGGCGTGCTCGTCATCAGCGCGCAGCGGCATCGCTCGCAGGAGCAGAACCGGCAGGACGCGCTCGACCGGCTGATCGATCTCGTCCGGCGCGCAGCGCTCCCTCCCAAGCCGCGCCGGCCGACCAGGCCGACGGCCGGATCGCGCGAGCGTCGGATCGAAGGCAAGAAACGGCGCGGCATGATCAAGTCGCTGCGGCAAAGGAAAGCGTCCGACGACTTGTAGGCTGAGCAAACGCTCCCACCCTTGTGATGAGCCGCGATCCGGCGGGTGCTTGCCCGCCTCCCCCGGCAGCAAGGAATGGCAAGATTGCTGCGCGAGCCCCCGCGGCGGCAGCATCGCGGTCGCGATCCTGCGCACCCTACAGCTGGGTTCGCAATCCGAGTAAGCTTGCGCCGCCCGCAGCTTCGATTCGCCGGGGCGATGGATGCCCGTTCGCCAGCTCGCCGAAGACGTCGTCAACCGGATCGCCGCCGGCGAGGTGATCGAGCGTCCGGCGAGCGTGGTCAAGGAGCTCGTCGAGAACGCGCTCGACGCGGGGACGACTCGCATCGAGGTCGCGACCGACGGCGGCGGCCGCCGCTCGATCTGCGTCACCGACGACGGCACCGGCATGTCGCGCGACGATCTCGTGCTCGCAGTCGAGCGCCACGCCACCTCCAAGCTGCCCGACGGCGACCTGAGCGACATCCGCACGCTGGGCTTCCGCGGCGAGGCGCTGCCCTCGATCGGGGCTGCGGCGCGGCTCACCGTCACCACCCGCGACGCCGGCGCGCCGCATGCCTGGGCGATCACCGTCGATGCCGGCGTCAAGAGCGAGGCGAGACCGGCAGCGCTCGCCGGCGGTACCCGCGTCGAGGTGCGCGACCTCTTCCATTCGACACCGGCACGGCTCAAGTTCCTCAAGAGCGACCGCAGCGAAGGCGAGGCGATCCGCGACGTGGTGCGGCGGCTCGCCATGAGCCGCCCGGACATTGCCTTCACGCTGATCGGCGAGGAGCGGATGCCGGTGACCTGGGCTGCGGCGCTGCCCGGCCCGGCCGGCCGGCTGGCGCGTCTCGCGAGCATCGTCGGAGCGGAGTTTCGCGCCAACGCAGTCGAGCTGCGCGGCGGCCGCGAGGGCCTCGCGATCGAAGGCTTTGCCGGGCTGCCGACGCTCTCCCGCGCCAATTCGCTGGCCCAGTACCTGTTCGTCAACGGCCGGCCGGTGCGCGACAAGCTGCTGATCGGGGCCCTGCGCGCAGCCTATGCGGATTATCTGCCGCGCGACCGGCATCCGATCGTCGCCTTGTTCCTGACGCTCGACCCGCGCGAGGTCGACGTCAACGTGCATCCGGCCAAGGCCGAGGTGCGCTTTCGCGACCCCGGGCTGGTGCGGAGCCTGCTCGTTCGCACGCTGCAGGAGGCGCTCGCGCGCGAAGCCCGGCGCGCGGCGACGACCGGCGGCAGCGCCGCGGTGGGCGTGCTGGACACGGCCGTGCACGGTTCCGGCGCACGCCTCGGCTGGGACTGGCGGCGCTCGCCGGCACGCCCGGCCGAGCCGCGGCATTTTCCGCTTCCCGCCACGGGTGGCGCGCGAGCGGGCCTGACCGAGCCCGGCCAGGCCGCCTTCGACATCGGCGCCCTCGCCGCCGATGCGCAGCTCGAGGCCGTCGAGCCCGCGCCCGAGCTTATCGGCTGCCCGCTCGGCGCCGCCCGCGCCCAGGTGCACGAGACCTACATCGTGGCGCAGACCCGCGACGGCATCGTCATCGTCGACCAGCATGCGGCGCACGAGCGCATCGTTTACGAGCGGCTGAAGGCGGCGCTCGACAGGTCCGGCATCCCCCGCCAGATCCTGCTCATCCCCGAGATCGTCGAGCTCGACGCGGGCGATGTCGAGCGCCTGCTCGAGCGCGCCGACGAGCTTGCCCGTTACGGGCTCGTGATCGAGCCGTTCGGGCCGGGAGCGGTTGCGGTGCGCGAGACCCCCGCGCTCCTGGGCGAGATCGACGCGCGCGCTCTCATGCGCGATCTCGCCGAGCACATGGCCGAATGGGACGAGACGCTGCCGCTGGAACGGCGCCTGATGCATGTCGCCGCCACCATGGCCTGCCACGGCTCGGTGCGCGGCGGCCGTCGGCTGAAGCCCGCCGAGATGAACGCGCTCCTGCGCGAGATGGAGGCGACCCCCAATTCCGGCCAGTGCAACCACGGCCGTCCGACCTATATCGAGCTCAAGCTCACCGACATCGAACGACTGTTCGGCCGGCGATGACGAAGCCGACGGAGCCGCTGGCGGGACATGCCGGGCAGCCCTCCCCGCCGCGCCGGCGCGGCGAAGCGCCGCGCGCTTGACGCTTCATGTTCCGCGCGCGAGGGTGCGGCGGATCCGGGAGGAAGCAAGATGACAAGACTCGGGGTAGTTGCCGCCGCCGCGGCAGTGCTTGCCGCGCTCACGCCCGCCGCCGCCGAGGACTGGCCGACGCGGCCGATCACCATGGTGGTGCCCTTCGCCGCGGGCGGCGCCTTCGACGTGCTCGGACGGGTGTTCACGCCGCCGCTGACGCGCAGCCTGCACCAGCAGGTGATCGTCGAGAATGTCGGGGCCGCCGCCGGCATCGTCGGCACCAGCCGCGTGGCCAAGGCGGCGCCCGACGGCTACACCTTCCTCCTGGGAAGCGTCGGCACCCAGGCCTACAACGCCACCCTCTACAAGAAGCTGCCGTACAATCCGGCCACCGACTTCGCGCCGGTCGCGCTGTTCGCCGAGCAGCCGATGGTGCTGCTCACGCGCAAGGAGTTTCCCGCCGACAACCTGCAACAGTTCATCGCCTATGCGAAGGCGAACGGCAGCAGGCTGCAGTACGGCTCGGCCGGCATCGGCTCGACCACCCATCTCGCCTGCGCGCTGCTCAACAGCGCCGCCGGCATCGAGGTGACGCACGTGCCCTATCGCGGCGGCGGACCGGTGATGGCCGATCTGATCGCCGGCCAGCTGCATTACATGTGCTCGAACAGCGCCGGCGCGCTGCCGCAGATCAACAGCCACACGCTGAAGGGCATCGCCAATCTGGGGCGCAGCCGCTCGCCGCATCTGCCCGATCTCGCCACTGCCCAGGAGCAGGGCCTCGCCGATTTCGAGGCGGTCACCTGGAACGCGTTCTTTCTGCCCAAGGCCACGCCGGCAGCGATCGTGGACAAGCTGCATGGCGCGGTGATCGAGGCGATGAACGATCCGGCGGTGAAGGCGCGGATGGACGACCTCGGGGTGACGCTGGTCGAGCCCGAGCGCCGCGCGCCCGACTATCTGCAGAAATTCGTCGAGAGCGAGATCGCCAAATGGGCGGTCGCGATCAAGGCAGCCGGCGTGAGCGTCGACTGATGGCCGAAGGTGGCATCTGGCTGTTGACCCGGAGGATCATGCCCGGCTGAGGCGCACACTTGCAAATGTTGCACAAAGAGGTCAATCTGTGCAACAAGCCGGAGGCAGTGATGGCAGGCAGGAAGGGTGCACGTCGGCGGCCGGTTGTGGTTGCCAGCAATCTCAGGCGCAGCGCGGTGCTCGCGACCGTGGAAAGGGCGGGGCTCCTCGCTGGCGCGAGGGCGAGGATTGCCGGGCGAATACGCAAGCGACTGGTCAAGGCAGCGAAATCCCGCTCGGGCATCGATTCGGACACGGATCTGCTCGAATACGCGCTCGCCCGGGTCGCCTTGGAGGATGATTTCGCCCGGAAACTGATTGCCCGCGAAGGGCGCGTCCCGCAGGACATCGATCTTGAGTTTTGACCTCGACAGGTCGCTGCGGCGATTCAAGCCGCAGCGGCGGAGATCCGGGCTGCGACGAAGAGCCGACGAGGAGCTGCCGCAGATATCCGAGCAACCGGCGGGCGGATTGGACCTCCTCCTCGATACCTGCGTTTACATCGACATTCTGCAAGGTCGCGCCCCGGAGCCGGTGAAGCGCCTGCTCGGGATTCGAGTGTGCCACCATTCAGGTGTAGCGCTTGCCGAGCTCACGCATCTGTTCGGGCGGCTCGATCCGGGCGACAACCGAACCCGCGCCGTCCTTGCCGAGCTCGCCGGGACGATCTCTCAGATCCCGCAGCACCGTTTGCGCGCGCCGTCGCTCGGGGCTCTGGGTGAGGCCGGCATCCTGGCGGGCCTGGTGGCGCGGCTCACGAACCTGGAAGTGCGCCGCAGACAACCGCTCTTCAACGATGCCGCACTTTATCTGCAAGCGGTCGAGAACGAGCAGGTGGTGCTCACGCGCAATCTCAGGGACTTCGACTGCTTCGACCAGCTGCTCCCCTGTGGTCGCGTGCTGCTCTACCGCCGCACGCCGGCTTCTCTGAGGCAGTCCTGAAGGGCGAGTGCCGGCGACATCGTCGCCCGGCGGCCTCACTCCTCCTTGTAGCCGTACTCCGGGACATTGCCGGAATTGCCGTAATACTTGTACGGCAGGAACTTCCCCGACATGGTGATCTTGACGCGATCGCCCTTCGGATTCGGCAGCCGCTCGATCTGCAGGTCGAAATCGATCGCCGACATGATCCCGTCGCCGAACTCCTCCTCGATCAGCGCCTTCCAGGCGGGCCCGTTGACCATGACGAGTTCGTAGAAGCGGTAGATCAGCGGGTCGGTCGGCGGCATGGGCACGCCGGTGCCCCGCATCGGCACCTCGTTGAGGAGCGCCGCCTCCGGCGGCGACAAGCCGAAGAGGTCGGCGGCCTTGGCTGCCTGCGGCTTGGTGAGCTTCATCTGGCCGAGGAGAGCGCCCACCAGCAGCACCGGCGAGTAACCACCGATCTGCTGGTGAATGTATTTCCAGCTCCAGCCCTTGCTGCGCTTGATGTCGAGGATCTTCTCCGTGATCTCTGCCCGCGTCATGAGCGGCTCCTGTTGTGCTCCGGCGTCCTCGCCTGCCGGCTTTGCCCGCGCCGGCGAATTTATCCGGTGATGATCCGGCAACAGCGCGGCGACACGCCGCCGCCGCAATTGGCCATGCCCGGTCCCCCGGGGTACAATTAAAGCCATCGTATCGGAGGCAGGAGAGGATGAAAGCCGCTTTCATCGAGCAGTATGGCGGACCGGAGGTCATCCGCTACGGCGATCTGCCCGACCCGGTTGCCGCCCCCGGCGAGGTGGTGGTCGACGTGGTTGCGGCGAGCGTCAACGGGGCCGACTGGAAGGTGCGGCTCGGGCAATACCGGCACGCCAGGTTTCCCCTGGTGCTGGGACGCGACTTCTCGGGCGTGGTCAGTGCGCTCGGCGAGGGCGTCGATGATCTCGCGGTCGGCGAGGAAGTGTTCGGGGTTCTCGAGGCGGGGCAGGAAGGGGCCTATGCTGAGAAACTCGCGGTGAAGGCTGCCATCATCGCTAGGAAGCCCGCGGCGTTGTCGCACGTCAACGCGGCGGCCCTCGCGCTCACCGGGCTCACCGCGTTGAGCGCGGTCGAGGACACGCTCGAGCTGCGGCCGGGCGAGACCATTCTCGTCCAGGGCGGCGCCGGCGGCGTCGCCGGCTTCGCCATTCAGCTGGCGAAGCACATCGGCGCCCGGGTGATCACCACCACCAGCGCGCCCAACCGCGATTACGTGCGCAGCCTCGGCGCCGACGAGGTCATCGACTACAACGCGCAGGAATTCACGCGCGTCGTGAGCGGCTGCGACGCGGTCTTCGACACCGTCGGCGGCGAGGTGGCGCAGAAATCCTTCGTGGTGCTCAGGCCGGGCGGACGCGCAGCCTTCATCGCCTCGGGCCCGCAGGCGCCCAAGCTCGATCGCCGCGACGTCACCGCGTTGCGCCCTCCGGTCGGGCGTGCGCGCGTGCACATGGAGCGCGTCGCCGCGCTGTTTGCGGCGGGTGCGGTCCGCCCCCCAGAAATCAAGCTCTATCGCCTGTGGCAGGCGGCCGATGCGCATCGGCTGAGCGAGGGCCGCCACTTCCGCGGCAAGCTCGTGTTCGAGGTGCGCTGAGCACCACCGCTGCGACAGCTGCCTAGGCCCGCGGGGCCGGCAGATCGCGGGCGAGCGCCTGCGACATTCGCTCGATCATGGCGAGAACCTCGGGATGCTGCTCCGGCCGCCAGCGTGCCAGCATGTCGGCGAGGCCCTGCCGGCGCGCAGCAACGACGCGGTCGCGCATCGCCATGCCGGCCGCGGTGAGCAGCAGCGGGCCGCCCGCCTCGCCGGCGACGATCCCGCGCTCCCGCAGCGCCTGCAAAGGCGGCTGCAGCGATGCCGCCGGGATGCTCAGCTCGGCGCTCAGCTCGGCCGTGGTCATCGGCTCGCGCTCGCCGAGCCGCACCAGCATCCACAGCTCGGGCGCGGGGAGATCGAGCGCCGCCCGGCGGGCGAGATCGGCATAGGCGCGCCAGCGGTTCTCCCGCGCCAGCAGCAAGGTGACGATGCGCTCGAGCTCCTCGAGCGAGGTCGCATCGCGCGGCATGGCAAAGCTTTCGCCGACGCCCTCGGCGGCGGCGCCGGCACGCAGCGGGATCTCGCGCAGCAGGCAGGCGAGGCCGAAGCCTGCGGCGGAGACGACGGCCGCCGAAAGGAACACCGGCCGCAGCGCCGCCATCACCGCCTCCACATATTCGGCGTGCAGCGCCGGCGGCAGGCCCCTGACCGCCGCCGGGATCGCGGTGGCGAGAAATTCCATGCCCGGCCCGGCGAGCTGCGCATGCAGGCGGTTGGCGAAGATGGCGCCGAACAGCGCCACCCCAAGCGCGCCGCCGAGCGAGCGGAACAGCATCGTCCCGGAGGTCGCCACCCCGAGGTGCTGGTAGTCGACGCTGTTCTGCACGGCGATGATCAGCACCTGCATCACCATCCCCATGCCGAGCCCGAGCCACAGGGCGTCGACCGCGGTGCGCCATTGATCGCTCTCGACCCCGAGCAACGACAGCATGGCGAGCCCGAAGGTCATGACCGCCGTGCCGAGGATCGGGAACACCTTGTAGCGGCCGGAACGGCTGATCAGCCGCCCGCTGATCACCGAGGTGACCAGCATGCCGAGCATCATCGGCATCAGCAGCAAGCCGGAGGCCGACGGGCTCACCCCTTGCACCACCTGCAGATAGATCGGCAGGAAGGTCACGGCACCGAACAGCGAAAGCCCGACGATCAGCCCGACGCTGCTCGCCACGGCGAAATTGCGGATCGCGAACAGGCCGAGCGGCAGGATTGGCTCGCGCGCGCGGCGCTCGATGACCACGAATGCCAGTCCGCCGGCGAGGCTCGCGGCCATCAGCGCGAGGATCACCGGCGAGGTCCAGGGAAAGGTCGTGCCGCCCAGGCCGCTGAACAGGATGATGGCGCTCAGCGCAGCGGTGAGCGTGAGCGCGCCGGCATAATCGACGGCGTGGCGGCGGCGCCCGGCGGCCGGCGGCAGCACGGCGGCGATCACCACGAGCGCCAGCACCCCGGTCGGCAGGTTGATGAAGAAGATCCAGCGCCAGCTCAGATGATCGACGAAGAAGCCGCCGACCAGGGGGCCGACGATGGTGGCGACCCCGAACACGGCGCCGAAGAAGCCCTGGTAGCGACCGCGCTCGCGCGGCGGAATGAGATCGCCGATCACAGCGATGGTGATCACGATCAGGCCGCCGCCGCCGACGCCTTCCAGCGCGCGGAAGAGAATGAGCTGCGGCATGCTCCGGGCGAGGCCGCAGAGCGCCGAGCCGATCAGGAACACGGCGATGGCGATCTGCAGCACGATCTTGCGGCCGTAGAGATCGCCGAATTTGCCGTAGAGCGGACCGACGATGGTGCTGGTGAGGAGATAGGCGGTGACCACCCAGGAGAGCTGAGCCAGCCCGCCGAGATCGCCGACCATGGTCGGCAACGCCGTGGACACCACCGTCTGATCGAGCGCGGCGAGCCACAAGGCCAGGAACAGCGCGCCGAATATGGCGCGCAGCGACGCTTGCTTGCCATGCGCGGCCATCAGCGGCTCGGCGCCCGCATGTCGTGAGTTGAACCGATCAGTGCCACCGCCTCCCCTCCCCCGCCGCCACCCGCCGCCACCCGCCGCCGGCCGAGGAGCACCACGACGAGCTGCCTGCAGCCCGCGTCGACGCAATGGCGGCCTCCGCAGCTCTCTCCCCGCAAGCGGGAAGCGTTCACGTTCTCCGTGGTCGGGTGCTCACGCGGGCAGGTTGCCGAAGCGCTGGAGATTCTCTCGCTGCGCGCCGGTACGCGGCGGCAGCTTGAACAGGCGGGCCGCGGTGCCGCCGAGGATGTTGTGCCTGGCCTTCTCCGACAGGAACGGCAGGTCCCAGACGCGGGAGGGCAGATCGAAATCCCAGTGCGGATAGTCGGAGGCGTAGAGGAGCTGCGTCTCCGCGTCGATCATCGCGAGCGTGCACTCGAGCCCCCGCATGCTTTCCGCCTCCATCGGCTGCGAGGCGTAGTACATCTCGCGCATGTAGTCGGAGGGCTTGCGCCTGAGCAGCGGGTATTCCGAGCTGCGCAGCATGAATTCGTGGTCGAGGCGCTGCATCAGGAACGGCACCCAGGCCAGGCCGCCTTCGATCCAGATGACCTTGAGCGCGGGGAACCGCTCGGGCAGCCCGTTCGTCACCCAATTGGTCGCGTGCAGGATATTGTAGAAGGGAAAGCCGAGGCCGTGCACCGAGGCGAAGCGGTTGAGCGTGCGGAACATCGGCTCGGTCGGATTGATCGCGGAATGGAACGACAGCGCGAGATCGCGCTCCTCCAGCGCGCGATAGATCTTCATGTGGCTGTTGTGATGCACCGGCGTCGATCGCACGCAGGTGATCATGAAGCCGGTGACGTGCTTGCGGTGCCCGAAGGTCTCGATCTGGCGCAGCGCGGCGTCGGCGTCGGAGAACGGCAGCGTCAGCATCGCATAGAAGCGGCCGCCGCCCTCGGGCAGCGCCTTCTCGGTGAGCCAGCGGTTGTAGGCCCAGCACAGCTGCACCTCCATCTCGGGATCCGGGTGCAGGCCGATGGCGAGCATGAGCGTCGGGAACAGGCAGGCATAATCCACGCCCATCGCATCCATCCAGCGATGCCCAAGCTCGATGTCGCGCAGCTTGCCGGCGCCGGTCTTCTCGGATGAGCGCATCGGATAGCGGGTGATGCGTCCGCCCATGTCCTGGAAGCCGACCGCGACATTGGGAACGACGCTGCCGCGGCCCTTGCTGCGGCCGGCGAGGGTCAGCTGCCGCAGCACGTCGTTCTCCATGAACGGCAGGAACTCGTCCAGGCTCTCGTTCTCGTAGTGATGGGAATCGACGTCGACGATCAGCACGTCGTCGAGCTTGCGCTCGAGCGCCTGCCGGCGCGCATGCGCGAGCAGCCGCGTGGTGTTGAGCTCCTCGATCGCTACCCGGCGACCGCGGTCGGCGATGAGATCCATCTTATGGATCGAGCTCGGTATCCCAATAGAGGTAGTCGAGCCAGCTCTCGTGCAGGTAGTTCGGCGGAAACCGCCGACCGTTCCGATGCAGATGATTGACCGTCGGCTGGAACGGCATCTGCGAGGGCCACATCCTCGCCTCGGCGGTCGTCATGTTGCCCTTCCTGAGGTTGCAGGGCGAGCAGGCGGCGACCACGTTGATCCAGGTGGTGTGCCCGCCGCGCGAGCGCGGCAGCAGGTGGTCGAAGGTCAGATCATCGCGCGAGCCGCAATACTGGCAGCTGAACTTGTCGCGCAGGAACACGTTGAAGCGGGTGAAGGCAGGCTGCGTCGCCGGCTTCACGAAGGTCTTGAGCGAGACCACGCTCGGCAGCTTCATCTCCAGGCTGGGGCTGCGCACCGCGCGGTCGTACTGGGCGACGATGTTCACCCGCTCCAGGAACACCGCCTTGATCGCATCCTGCCACGACCACAGGGACAACGGATAATAGCTGAGCGGACGGAAATCCGCATTGAGGACGAGGGCGGGAAAGCCGCTGGGCGACAGATGCATGGTCAACGCCGCTCCTCGTCTCCTTTCCTGCGCGCCCCAGTCTATAGGGCAGCGTGACGCGATTGTGAAGCCTGATCCGAGGCTTAAGGCCGGATGCGGCGCTGCCGCCAAGGCGTGCGCACTTTCAGCGTTTCAGTGTCGATGCCCCGCATGCCTTGCCGGGCGCAGCGACAAGCTCAACGCGTTGCCGCCGACCGGCGGGCCAGGAACTCGCCGCCGTGACGCAGGCCTTCCTGATCGATCCCGTGGCCGATGCCTTTGGAGAGGTGCCACTCCACCGGCACGCCCAGCGAGGCAAGCCCGCTCGACGCCTGGAACAGCGCCTGCACCGGAATGAGATCGTCCTGGTCACCGTGCACGAGCAGGACCGGCGGGCGCGACTTGATCTCGGCGGCGAGCTTCTCGGCGCTGGCGCCGGGAGGCGCCACCAGCAGGCCGGAATAGCCGACGATCGCGAATGGCGGCACGGCCCGGCGCAGGCCGTGATGCAGCGCCAGCATCGTGCCTTGACTGAAGCCGACCAGAGCGAGCGCCGACGGCGCAAGCTTGCGCCGCTCGAGCTCCGCTTCGAGAAAGCGCTCGAGCGCCGGCGAAGCCTTGTTGACGCCGAGCCAGCGTTCGTTGGGATCGCGAAAGGTCAGCGCAAACCACTGCCGGCCCACCGGCGCCTGGCCGCACGGCTCGGGCGCATGCGGAGAGACGAAGGCGGCCTGGGGGAGCAATCCCTGCCAGGCGCGGCCGATCTCGATCAGGTCGTTGCCGTCGGCGCCATAGCCGTGCAGGAAAACGATCAGTTGCCGCGCCGGCGGAGAGCGTGGCTCGAGCCTCGGTCCGTCAAGCTCGGCCATAGAGCCTCCGCCCGCTGGAAGGATTGCGTATCGCGTTGGTCGGTGCTGCGGCAGCGGGGGCAGTCGGCGACGCCTCCCGCGCATCCGCAATCGGGGCGCCTTCGCGCTGCCTGATCGCGCGATAAAAGCTCCACAGCATGCAGGCGGCCGCCCCCCGCCACGGCCGCCACGCTTCGGCGATTGCAGCCATCTGCTTCGTCGTCGGGCGCTCCTCGAGCTTCAGGAGAAGCCTGGTTGCTTCCTGCAAGGCGAGATCCCCGGCCGGCCAGGCATCGGCATGGCCGAGGCAGAACAGAAGATAGATGTCCGCCGTCCAGGGGCCGATCCCGTGCAGCGAGGTGAGCGCTGCGTGGGCTTCGTCCGCGGGCTTGCGACCGAGCCCGGCAAGATCGAGCGTCCCGCGGTCGATCGCCCTGGCGATCGCCTTCAGCGTGCGGATCTTCGGTGCGGAAAGGCCGGCGCGGGCGAGCCTGGGGGCGCGGGCGCGCAGCACCGCGCCGGGGTCGAGCGGATCGAGCGCGGCGTTGAGCCGTCCCCAGATTGCCTTGGCGCTCGCCGTCGAGAGCTGTTGCGACACCACGATCGAGGCGAGACCGGAAAATCCGCCCGGCCGCCGTCGCAGTGGCGGCCGCCCCGCCTGCGCAAGCACCGCCGCGAAGCGCGGATCGGCATCGACGAGATGCGCCACTGCCAGCTCGAGGTCGGTTTCGGTATGGATGAACGAGGACATGACCGGGGCGCAGCATCTACAAACGGCCCGGTCGCAAGGCAACCCCCCGCGGCGCATGACCGCTCCCGTATTCCGTTTTGCGCCGAGCCCGAACGGCTACCTGCACCTGGGCCACGCGCTCTCGGCGCTGATCAATTTCGACATGGCGCGCGCAACGGGCGGGCGGCTTCTCCTGCGCATCGAGGACATCGACGCCTCCCGCTGCCGCCCGGAATTCGAGGAGGCGACCTACGCGGATCTGGCATGGCTGGGAATGCGCTGGGAGCAGCCGGTGCGGCGGCAGCGGATGCATCTCGAGGAGTATCGCGCGGCGCTGGCGCGGCTCGAGGCGCTCGGGCTCGTCTACCCCGCCTTCGAGAGCCGCGGCGAGATCGCGCGTCTGGTTGCCGAGCGGGAGAAGCATGCGCCCTGGCCGCGCGATCCCGACGGGGTGCCGCTCTATCCCGGTCGGGCACGCACGCTGTCGCTCGCCGAGCGGCAGCGGCGCATCGCGGCGGGGGAGGCTTACGCCTTGCGGCTCGACATGGCGGCGGCGCTGGCACGAACCCCGCCGCTCGAATGGGTCGAGACGGGCGCCGGTCCCGGCGGCGAGACCGGCTTGATCCCGGTGGCACCACAGCGCTGGGGCGACCTAGTCCTGGCGCGCAAGGAGATGCCGACCAGCTACCATCTGTCGGTCGTGCTCGATGACGCGAGCCAAGGCGTCACGCGGGTCGTGCGCGGGCGGGATCTGTTCTGGGCCACCGGCGTGCATCGCCTGCTGCAGATGCTGCTCGGGCTGCCGGCGCCATGTTACCATCACCACCGGCTGATTCTCGGCGATGACGGCAAGAAGCTGTCGAAATCGACGGCTGCGACCGCGTTGCACGTGCTGCGCGGGCGTGGTGCGACCCCGGCCGATATCCGCAGGCTGGTCGGATTGGCGTGAGATCGGTGGCCGGAGGGCCCGTCCGCATGGCAAGCTCCGCCGGGGCACAAATGCCGAAGTCGAGGACAGTCGCGGGCCGACGCCGCCGCGTGAAGGGCGACGCGAAAAGACGCGCGAGCGCGCTTCTGCAGCGGCGGCCCGGCGCGTTGCAGCGGCGCAACGTGGAGGCGACGATCGCCGATCTCGCCCACGAGATCCGCACGCCGCTCACCGGCATTCTCGCCTTGAGCGACCTCTTGGCCAGCTCCGAGCTCGGCGCGCGGGAGCGCGGCTGGGCGAATGCGATCAAGGACACCGCGGAGCATCTTTCGCTGCTCACCTCGCTCGTCGTCGACGCCGCCCGCGCCGGGCGCAAGGGTCTGGTGCTGCGGCACGAGCAGTTCCGCCCGCGCGCGCTCGCCGAGGCGCTGGCGGCCTCGCTCGCCGCCCGCGCCGCAGCCAAGGGGCTTGACGGCGCGACCGAGATTTCCGGCGCGCTGCCGGAGGCGGTGATCGGCGACCAGGTGCGGCTGCGCGCGGCGCTGGAGAACCTCCTCGACAATGCGCTGAAGTTCACCGCGCGCGGCGGGGTGTCGCTGTCGGTCACCGGTGAACCGGCCGCGCGCGGTAAGGTGCGGCTCGTGTTCACGGTATCCGACAGCGGGATCGGGCTCACCGCCGCCGAGATCAAGCAGCTGTTTCGGCCATTCGCCCAGGCCAATGCGGAGGTCGCACGCCGTTACGGGGGCGCCGGACTGGGGCTCTCGCTGGTCAAGCGCCTGGCGGTGGCGATGGGCGGCGAGCTCACCGTTGCGAGCGAGCGCGGCCGCGGCAGCAGCTTTCGGCTGAGCATCGTCGTCGACAAGCTTGCCGGCGCTCCGGCACGGAAGCGAGCGGCCGCCGCCGCGGTGCACGCGCTCAGCATCCTGTGCGTCGAGGACAATCCCTATGGCCGTGTCGTGCTCAACACCATGCTGACCGAGCTCGGACACCGCGCCGATTTCGTCGCCAGCGGATCTGCGGCGCTCGATGCGGTCGTGAACCGGGGCTACGACGTGGTGCTGATGGATCTGACCCTGCCCGACATCGATGGAATGGAAGCGGCGCGGCGCATTCGGGCGCTTTCCGGACCCGCCGCACGCGTGCCGATCCTCGGCGTGTCCGGGCCCGCCGGCCCTCCCAGCGAGGCGGCGGCGCGTGCAGCCGGCATGAACGGCTGTCTCACCAAGCCCTTGAGCGTGGGCGCGCTGAGCGAGGCGCTCGGAGCGCTGCAGGATCGGGCGGGCTCGCGCGAAGCGCGGGCGAAGCGCCGCGGCGCGGATTAGTCAGGACGAGGCTGCCCGCGCCACCGCGCTCCCCCCGCAGCGGTGCGGAGGCGGGCATGCCGATTGAAACCTGATCTCATTGCGCGCCGGCCGCAATCGACCCGCTCGGATCGGCCTGAGCTGCTGCCGCCCTCTCCGCCGCCGCCTCGACGATGCACAGCAGGTCCGCCATGATGCGGTTGAGCTCGAAGTCCTTCGGCGTGTAGACCGCGGCGACCCCGGACCGGCGCAGCTCCTGCGCATCCCGCGGCGGGACGATGCCGCCGACCACCACCGGCACGCCGGCGAGCCCGGCGTCCTTCATGCGCGCCACCACCTCGGCGACCAGCGGCAGGTGGGAGCCCGAGAGGATCGACAGCCCGATCAGATGCGCGCGCTCTGTCCGCGCCGCCTCGACGATCTCGGCCGGGGTGAGGCGGATGCCCTCGTAAACCACGTCCATGCCCGCATCGCGCGCGCGCACCGCGATCTGCTCGGCCCCGTTCGAGTGACCGTCGAGCCCCGGCTTGCCGACGAGAAATTTCAGCCGCCGGCCGAGCTTGCGCGAGAGGCGATCGACATCGGCTCGCAGCCCGTCGAGACCCTCGGTCGCGTTGCGCGGCGCGCGGCCGACCCCGGTCGGGGCGCGATATTCGCCGAAGCTCCGGCGCAGCGCGAAACCCCATTCGCCGGTGGTGACGCCGGCCTTGGCGCACGCGATCGAGGCCGGCATGATGTTGCGGTTCTCCGCTGCCGCGGCGCGCAGCTCGGCGAGCGCGGCGGCCACCGCCTTGCTGTCGCGCGCACCCCGCCACGCCTCGAGACGCTCGATCTGCTCGGCTTCCGCGTGCGGCGAGACGGTGAGAATGGCGTCGGCAGCCCCGGCAAGCGGTGACAGCTCGCTCTCCACGAATCGGTTGACGCCGACCACGGTCTGCTCACCGCGCTCGATCGCCTCGAGCCGCCGCGTGTTCGATTCGACGAGCTGCTGCTTCATGTAGCCTTGCTCGACCGCCGCGACCGCACCGCCGAGCCCTTGGATATGCGCGAGCTCCTCCCTCGCCGCTGCCTTGAGCCGAGCGACCTGCGAGGCTATCGCCGGCGAGCCGTCGAAAATGTCTCCGTGCTCGAGCAGATCGGTCTCGAAGGCCAGGATCTGCTGCATGCGCAGCGACCATTGCTGGTCCCACGGCCGCGGCAGGCCGAGCGCCTCGTTCCAGGCCGGCAGCTGCACGGCGCGCGCCCGGGCCCGCTTCGACAGCGTCACCGCCAGCATCTCGATGAGGATGCGGGTGATGTTGTTCTCCGGCTGCTGCTCGGTCAGGCCGAGCGAGTTCACCTGCACGCCGTAGCGGAACAGTCGCTGCTTCGGATCCGCGACGGCGTAGCGCTCGGCGGTGATCTCCTCCCACAATTCGCTGAAGGCGCGCAGCTTGCACATCTCGGTGACGAAGCGCAGCCCGGCATTGACGAAGAACGAGATGCGGCCGACCACCTCGCCGAACGCGGCGGTCTCGACCTGACCCGACGCCTTGACGGTATCGAGCACCGCCAGCGCGGTGGCCAGCGCGAAGGCGAGCTCCTGCACCGGCGTCGCGCCGGCCTCCTGCAGGTGGTAGGAGCATACGTTCATCGGATTCCACCTCGGCATCTCCCGGGTGGTGAACAGGATCACGTCCCTGGTTAGCCGCAGCGAGGGCGCCGGGGGAAACACGTAGGTGCCGCGCGAGAGATATTCCTTGATGATGTCGTTCTGGGTGGTGCCGGAAAGCTTGTCGCGCGCTATTCCCTGCTCGTCGGCGAGCGCCACATAGAGGGCGAGCAGCCAGGCGGCGGTCGCGTTGATCGTCATCGAGGTGTTCATGTCGGCGAGCGGGATCGCCTCGAGCAAGGCGCGCACGTCGCCGAGATGCGAGACCGGCACGCCGACCTTGCCGACCTCGCCCCTGGCCAGCGGGTGGTCGCTGTCGTAGCCGGTCTGGGTCGGCAGGTCGAAAGCGACGGAAAGGCCGGTCTGCCCCTTGGCCAGATTGCGGCGATAGAGGGCGTTCGACTCCCTCGCCGTGGAATGGCCGGCATAGGTGCGGAAGATCCACGGCCGGTCGCGCTCGCGCCGTCCTTCCTCCGCCGGATCGCCCATGCTCCCGCCTCGCTGCCGCAACGTTTTTGCGGTGCAGAATATACTCGTTTCGGGCGCAAGAGTTCCACGCCGGCGAGGACTGCCGAGGGAACTTTCCGCCTGGCCGGGGCGTAGGGGCGGCACAGCTGGCGATCCGCGTCTCCGTTGCGCCGCAACATCAATTGCGGCAGAGTCGCAGGCTGCGCCTGAACACCCGGCGAAGCGCGGGAGGAGTTGAGCATGTCGGCGCTTGCACGCAAGGCGGACGTGGTTCCGCTGCAGCCCAAGGATCTCTACGAGGTCGGCGAGGTTCCGCCCCTCGGTCACGTCCCGGGGAGGATGTATGCCTGGGCGATCCGCAAGGAGCGGCACGGTCCCCCCGAATCGGCGATGCAGATCGAGGTCCTGCCGACCTGGCCGGTCGGCGAGGACGAGGTGCTGGTCTTCGTGATGGCGGGCGGGGTGAACTACAACGGCATCTGGGCCGGGCTCGGCACGCCGATCTCGCCGCTCGACGTGCACAAGAATCCGTACCACGTGGCGGGCTCCGATGCCGCCGGCATCGTCTGGGCGGTCGGCAGGAAGGTGCGCCGCTGGAAGATCGGCGACGAGGTCGTCGTCCACTGCAATCAGGACGACGGCGACGACGAGGAGTGCAACGGCGGCGACCCGCTGCTGTCACCGTCGCAGCGCATCTGGGGCTACGAGACGCCCGATGGATCCTTCGCGCAGTTCTGCCGCGTGCAGTCGCGCCAGCTGATGCCGAAGCCGGCGCATCTCACCTGGGAGGAAGCGGCCTGCTACACGCTGACGCTGGCCACCGCCTACCGCATGCTCTATGGCCACGCGCCGCACACGCTCAAGCCGGGCGACCATGTCCTGGTGTGGGGCGCCTCCGGCGGACTCGGCGTGTTCGGCGTCCAGCTCGTCGCCGCGTCGGGCGCCAATGCGGTCGGCGTGGTGTCGGACGAGCGCAAGCGCGAATACGTGATGCAGCTGGGCGCCAAGGGCGTCATCAACCGCAGCGACTTCAAATGCTGGGGTCAGATGCCGAAGGTCGGCAGTCCGGAATACGACGCCTGGGTGAAGGAAGCGCGCCGGTTCGGCAAGGCGATCTGGGACGTCACCGGCAAGCGCGACGTCGACATCGTCTTCGAGCATCCCGGCGAGGCGACCTTTCCGGTCTCCTGCCTCGTGGTCAAGCGCGGCGGCATGGTGGTGTTCTGCGCCGGGACCTCCGGCTACAACATCACCTTCGATGCGCGCTACGTGTGGATGCGGCAGAAGCGCGTGCAGGGCTCGCATTTCGCGCACCTGAAGCAGGCCTCGGCGGCCAACCAGTTCGTCTGTGACCGGCGCATCGATCCCTGCATGAGCGAGGTGTTTCCCTGGACCCGGATCCCGCACGCGCACGAGCTCATGCGCGCCAACCGTCATCCTCCCGGGAACATGGCGGTGCTGGTCAACGCTCCGCGCACCGGGCTGCGCACGCTGGACGATGTGATCGAGGCGAGCCAGAGCCGGTAGGGGCTTGTGTCCCCTGCCACAAGAATGGCACCTTCCGTGCCTAGACTGAACGAGTGGAGGTTGGGGGCTTGCACGAGAGGAGTCCTTCCCATGTGCGATTACAGCCTGCACCACGTGAAGTCACGATCCGCCAAGGTCGGCGACAAGCTGACAACCCGCAACTTCGGAACCGGCACACGCGGGTTCTCCGCACCGGAGGATGCCACGATGGCGGTCTGCGTCCTGCCGGGAACGGAGCTTGCGTTCTCGCAGCAACCGGCGAGGATGGCCTCCGGCTTCCTCGGCTGGGGAGTGAAGGCGCTCGAGCACCGCACCGCGATCTTCCGGCAGGTGAACAAGCACGAGCCGCGCGTGCACCACGATGCGCTGGAATTCCCTGACGGCAAGATCGTGATGCTGACCGACCTGTGCGAGGGTCAGGAGGCGACGGTGCTGCAATTGCCGGCGCAGCCGACGACCGCCGCCGAAGCGGCACAGCAGAAGCGCGTCGCCTACGTCGGCTGATCCGGCGGCCTGCAATCGCTCGCTTGCGGCAGGTTGCGGATTCGGGCGTGGCCGGCTCGTCCGGTCACGCCCGCTTTGCTATCTCCGCCGCGGGAAGATCGTCGAGTTGAGCGCGCCGCCGTAGACGAAGATCGATGCCGTCCAATAGAGAAAAACCAGCGCCATCATCACCGAGGCGAGGCCCGCGTAGTAGCTCACATAGGTGACGGCGAACTGAGCGAGATAGCGGCCGAAGGCGATCGCGGTCGCGAGCCAGAGCAGCAGCGTCGCAGCAATGCCGGGAAGGATCTCGACCACGCGCCGCCGGCCGCCGGGCAGCCATTTGTGGGCGACGAACAGCGCGACCGCCAGAACCACCCCGGCGATGCCGAACCGGAACAGGGTGATGGTGCCTTCGAGCGGCTCGAGCCAGGGCGCATGATGCACTGCCGTGTGGAACAGCAGCGGCCCGAGCACAATGAGAAAGCCCAGCGCCAGAAATGCCATCACCGCGAGCAGCACATAGGCGATCGACTCGAGCCGCAGCAGGACCCAGTGCCGGCTCTCGACGACGCCATAGGCCCGATTGAGGCCGATGCGCAGGCTTTCGACTCCGCTGGAGGCGAAGAACACGGCGAGCAGGAGACCCAGCGTCAGCGCCCCGGTATGGGTCTGGGTCAGCACCTTCTGCACTTCTGCCACGATCGGCTCGGCGACCTGCTCGGGCCAGGTCGCGAACATCAGGCTGGCAACGGCGCCGGCAAGATTGCCGGAGCCGAAGAATCCCGCCAGCGACGTGAGCACGATGAAGAACGGAAACAGCGCCATCAGCGCCGACAGCGCGATGTGGCTCGCGATCGCCCAGCCGTCGTCCTCGTTGAAGCGGAGGAATGCCTGCCAGGCGATGGTTGCGGCGCGTCGCATCAGGGTGATTCGCCCCCGGCCGATCTTCGCAGAAAAACGCGCCGCCGTGACCGGCAGGCGGATTGGTCGTGCCTGATCTCATGCGCCCGGGATCAGTCGCCCGGCTCGCATTTTGTGCAGTGCACGCGTACTCTGTGGGGGACCGGAACGACGGCGGCAGGAGACCCACGATGCGGGAGGAGGCTCGGCGCGGCGACGCCGGCGCAAGCCTGATCTTCACCGTTGGCGAGGCGCAGCGCGCGGCCGAGCAGCTCCTGGCCGAGGCCACCGCTGCCGTGCGCGGGCGGGTGATGGTCGAGGGCGAGCCGGTCGAGGCGCTGCTCGACCGCGAGCAGCGCGCCACCCACGGCCTCGCCTGGCTCGCCACCTATGTCGAATCGGTCCGGCAGCTGGCCGCCTATGCCGAGCGCATGCAGGGCGGCGGCAGGCTCGGCGAGATCGAGGAGCTGCTGGTCCGGATCGGGATCGGCGAGTACCTCGAGCAGATCGCCGGCGGCATCCCGATGAGCCAGGGCGAGATCGTCCGTCCCGCGGAGATCGGGCTCGCGCCGGCGGCGGTTGCCGCTCGTCTCGCCGGCCCGCTCGATGCCCTCTCCCGCGGCGACAGCGTCGGTCGGCGCGCCCGCCTGATCGAGCTGATCCGGGCCGGCCAGGGCGCGACTGCCGGTGATTGCGGGCTCGAGGAGACGCTCACGACCATTCGCGAGGAGATGCGCAAGTTCGCCGACAGCGAGGTGATGCCGAAGGCGCAGGAGTGGCACCGGACTAACAGCTACATCCCCCTCGAGGTGATCGCGCAGATGTCCGGCCTCGGCGTCTTCGGCCTCACGATAGCCGAGGCGGACGGCGGATCGGGGCTGGGCAAGGAATCGATGTGCGTGGTCTCCGAGGAGCTCTCGCGCGGCTACATCGGGGTCGGCTCGCTCGGCACCCGTTCCGAGATCGCCGCCGAGCTGATCAGCGGCGCCGGCACCGATGCGCAGAAGCGCAAGTGGCTCCCGCGGATAGCCTCCGGCGAGGTGCTGCCGACGGCGGTGTTCACCGAGCCCAATACCGGCTCCGACCTCGCCTCGCTGAAGACCCGGGCGGTGCGCTCGGGCGATGTCTACCGCGTCTACGGCAACAAGACCTGGATCACCCATCCGGTGCGCGCCGACTTGATGACCATCCTGGTGCGCACCGACCCGAGCGAGGCAGGTCACCGCGGCCTCTCCATGCTCCTGGCGGAGAAGCCGCGCGGCACCGACGCCGAGCCGTTCCCCGTCCCCGGCATGTCGGGCAGCGAGATCGAGGTGCTCGGCTATCGCGGGATGAAGGAGTACGAGCTCGCCTTCGACGGCTTCGAGGTCAAGGCCGAGAACTTGCTCGGCGGCGTCGAGGGGCTGGGCTTCCGCCAGCTGATGCAGACGTTCGAGTCCGCGCGCATCCAGACCGCCGCGCGCGCGATCGGCGTCGCGCAGGCGGCGATGGAGCAGGCGCTCGCCTACGCGGTCGAGCGCCGGCAGTTCGGACGACCGATCATCGATTTTCCCCGGGTCGCCGACAAGATCGCAATGATGGCGGTCGAGATCATGATCGCGCGCCAGCTCACCTACTTCGCGGCACGGCAGAAGGATTCCGGCAAGCGCTGCGATCTCGAGGCGGGCATGGCGAAGCTGCTCGCCGCCCGCGTCGCCTGGGCGAGCGCCGACAATGCCGTGCAGATCCACGGCGGCAACGGTTTCGCGCTGGAGTTTCCCATCTCGCGCATCCTCTGTGACGCGCGCATCCTGTCGATCTTCGAAGGCGCCGCCGAGATACAGGCGCAGGTCATCGCCCGCCGGCTGCTGAGCGCCGCCAATTAGATGCCCGCCCCACCCCACGCACGTGGGGATCAGCCCGCTGCAGAGAGAAAGCTCGGCATCAAGTCAGCGCCTGCATACCGCAAAGCAAGCAGAGGGCGAAAAGAACAAGCAGGACATCGCGGCTCACGTGACCGAGAAGTATCGCCAGATCATCAGTTACTTCGTCCCACATCGCGCCACCTTCTGGGCCAATGACTGGAGACTGAGGCCTTCGCAGTTGCGCGTTGCCCTCCGATGAGATGGGCGCCCACGGGGAATCGGCAGAGGGCGGCGGCAAGGCTCCAGCTCAGCAGGAACGTTCCGGAGAATACGATTGCGCCCTTGGCGAGCGCGAATAGCGCCGCACCAAGCAGCATGTATTGGAGCCACACCACGAACACGTAATGCACCAGATACATGCCATAGGCATTCCGCCCCACCGAATCGAGGAGCGACGGCCATCGGC
>DASXAP010000125.1:0-16722 GCA_036406655.1 Xanthobacteraceae bacterium
GCCGCCGCGCCGCTGTGCAAGCTGCGGGCGGACGCGCTCGATCATGCGCTCGCCGGCCACCTCTCCGCCGAGGCGGGGCATCGCAATCTGCTCGAGGAGCTGCGGATGCTGCCGCTGCTCGACCTCGACATGCGGCTAGGCGAGGCTTCGGGCGCGGCGCTTGCGGTCCTGCTCGTGCGTGCGGCGCTTGCCTGCCACACGGGGATGGCGACCTTCGCCGAAGCCGGGGTTTCGGAAGGATCGTAGCCAACCAGGATGGGCAGCCACGCCTTGCTGTGGCGCGAGCATCACTGCGCTCGTGCCATGGCATGAATGAATGAGCCGCTGACGCGGCCGCGCCTGCCTCCCGCCGTTCCGAGCAGCCGACCCGCGCCATCGGCCAAGTCGCCCAACGGCTCGTCGTTTCCCGGGTCGAGGAGCGTGGCATAGTGGAATTCATGCCCGCGCAACACCGAGCCCGCGGCACCGAGCGGGCCGTCGCCGAGAACGCGGACCTCGCGATAGCCGAGATGCAGCTCTTGCCTGGCGAAGCTCGTCGAGTGTCCGAGCAGACCTGCCATGAGGTGGCGGCTGCCCTGGGCATCCTCGAGACCCTCGCCGAGAACCATGTAGCCACCGCACTCGCCGTGCACGGGTCGCGTTGCGGCGAAGCGGGCGATCCCGGTGCGGAAGCGATGCGCCGCCGCGAGCGCGCCGGCATGCAGCTCGGGATAGCCGCCCGGCAGCCAGCAGCTGTCGCAATCGCCCGGAGGCGATTCGTCCGCCAGCGGCGAGAAGGCGACGATCTCGGCGCCGGCGCCGCGCCATCCCGCGATGATATGCGGATAGATGAAGCTGAAGGCGGCGTCCGACGCGAGCGCGATCCGCTGCCCTGGCGGCGTGAGTGCCACTCCGCGCGCCGGCTGCGGCGGGGCGATCGGCGCTGCCGCGGCGACGATGGCGTCGATGTCGAGCCGGCGCTCCGCCATCTCCGCCAGTCGCTCGAGCCGCCCCGCGAGATCGCGATGCTCTCCCGCCTGCACCAGTCCGAGATGGCGTTGCGGGAGCGCCAGCCCCGGCTCGCGCGGCACCGCGCCCAGCACCGGAATTCCCAGCGCCACGACGGCATCGGCCACCAGCGACCGGTGGCGCTCGCTGCCGACCCGGTTGAGCACCACGCCGGCCATGCGGATCGCAGGGTCGTGGCAGGCGAAACCGCGCACCACGGCCGCGGCTGATTGCGACTGTCCGGCAACGTCGAGGACCAGCAGCACCGGAAGCCGGTAGCGCGCGGCGAGATCGGCGGTTGCGCCGCTGCGGCCGAGCTCGCCGGGAATCCCGTCGAACAGACCCATCACGCCCTCGATCACGAGCAGGTCGGCGCCGGCGGCGGCTCGCGCCGCGAGCGCATCGAGGAGCGGCGGCGGCATCGCCCAGCTGTCCAGATTGAAGCACGGCACCCCGGTCGCAGCCGCGTGGAAGGCCGGGTCGATATAGTCGGGGCCGGCCTTGGCGGCGCGAATGATGCGGCCGCGCCTGGCCAGCGCCGCCACGAGCGCCATCGTCACCGTCGTCTTGCCCGAGCCCGAGCCGGGCGCCGCCACGATGAGCGCGCGTGCGGTCATGGGCGGACCTCATCGCTCTTGGCGAGCAGCTGCTCGCGCAGCGCCACGATCCTGCCCACGACGACGATTGCCGGCGGCTTGAGCTTGCGCTCGGCCACCTCGGCCGCCACGCGCTCCAGGCAGGATACCAGGATGCGCTGGTCGGGGGTTGTCGCCGCGGCAATGACGGCGACCGGCGTCTGCGGAGGGAGGCCCCGGCGCATCATCGCCTCGGCGGTGCGTTCGAGATGCCGCATCGCCATGTACAGCACGATGGGTTCGCCGGTGCGCACGAGCGCCGACCAATCGAGCTCGTCGTCGGCGGCATGACCGGCGGCGAAAATGACCGCGCGGTTGATCCCCCGCATGGTCGCAGGGATGGCGGCGGCAGCAAGTGCTGCGAGGCCCGCGGTGATGCCGGGAATCACCCGGAACGGCACGCCCGCCGCCGCCAGCGCCCTCGCCTCCTCGCCGCCGCGCCCGAAAACGAACGGGTCGCCGCCCTTGAGCCGCAGCACCCGCTCGCCGGCGCGGGCGAGCCCGATCAGCCGCTGGGTGATGTCGGTCTGGGTCGCCGACGGCTTTCCGCCGCGCTTGCCGGCGAAGACGAGCCGCGCCTGCGGTCCTGCCAGCGCGAGCACGCGCTCGCTGACGAGCGCGTCATGCACGACCACGTCGGCCTGGGCGAGACCGGCAAGCGCATCGAGCGTCAGCAAGCCGGGATCCCCGGGGCCAGCGCCGGCGAGCCATACATGCCCGCCGGCTAAGATGGGAATGCCGTCGCGCCGCGCCGCGAGCGAGTCCCATGTTGTCATGCCGGCCCCCGGCCGTGACGGCGAAGGCGCGACGAACTATAGGCGAGCGCATGAGCCAGCGAGCCCGCCCGCTTCGACGCGGCTGGACCACCGGCGCCTGTGCCGCGGCAGCGGCCAAGGCGGCCTACGCGGCGCTGGTGACGGGGGAGTTTCCCGATCCGGTCGAGATAACGCTGCCGCGCGGCGAGCGCCCCGCGTTTGCGCTCGCGGTCAGCCGCAGGGAGGAGCGCTCCGCGGTCGCCGGAGTGGTCAAGGACGCGGGCGATGACCCCGATGTAACCCATGGCGCCCTCGTTCTCGCAACGCTGCGCCACGCGCCGCCCGGCAGCGGCATAGTCTTTCGCGCCGGCGAAGGCGTGGGCACCGTGACACGGCCGGGGCTGCCGGTAGCGCCGGGTGAGCCCGCGATCAATCCTGCGCCGCGCCGAATGATCCGAGCCGCGATCGAGGAGGTCGCAGCGGCGACGCGCCACGACGCCGACGTCGAGGTGGAGATCGCCATACCCGGCGGGGCAGCGCTGGCGGAAAAGACTCTCAATCCGCGGCTCGGGATCGTCGGCGGGCTCTCGATCCTGGGCACGACCGGGATTGTCGTTCCCTATTCCTGCTCGGCGTGGATTTACGGCATCCGCCAGGGAATCGACGTGGCGCGGGCGACGGGATTGAGCCATGTCGCAGGGGCGACCGGACGCAGCTCGGAGGAGGCAATCCGCAAACTTCACCGCCTGCCGGAGCAGGCGCTGATCGACATGGGCGACTTCGTCGGCGCCATGCTGAAATACCTGCGTGACCACCCGGTGCCGCGCGTCACCATCGCGGGCGGCGTCGGCAAGATGACCAAGCTTGCCCAGGGGCTGCTCGACCTGCATTCCCGGCGCGGCTCGGTCGACCTGCCGAGCCTCGCGGCGCTGGCCGAGCCGGCAGGCGGCTCGCCCGCCCTGCGCGAGCGCATCATCGCTGCCAACACTGCGGCCGAGGCTTTCGCCCATGCACGGGACGACGGGGTTGCGCTCGGCGACGCGGTCGCGCGCGCGGCGCAAGCCACCGCGCTCGACGTGGTCAAGGGCCGCGGCATCGACGTGGAGGTCGCGCTGTTCGACCGCGACGGGCAGCTCGTCGGTCATGCGCCGTTCGTCCCCGCCGGCGAGGCGCCTTCGCGGAAGCGGCGCCGATAATCGGGGTCATAGAGCGCGCTCTCGCGAAACCCCGCAGCGGCCAATGCGCGTCCGACGAGAACGAGCGCGGTGCGCTCGATCGGCGCGAGCGCGAGCTTTCCCGCGATGTCGCTCAGCGTGCCGAGCACGATCCGCTGATCCGGCCAGCTCGCGCGGGCGACGACCGCGACCGGGCAATCCGCTCCATAGAAGGGCGTGAGCTCGTCGACGAGCGTGTCCACGGCGTGGATGGCGAGATGGATTGCCAGCGTCGACCCGGTCGCGGCGAACGCGGCGAGGCGCTCGGCCGCCGGCATCGCCGAGGCGCGGCCGGAGAGGCGGGTGAGGACCACGCTCTGCGCGACTTCCGGCACCGTCAGCTCGCGGCCGAGCGCGGCGGCGGCGGCGGCGAAGGCCGGCACTCCCGGCGTCATCGTGTAGGGGATGCCATGCCGCTCGAGCCGGCGGATCTGCTCGGCGAGCGCACTGTAGAGCGAGAGATCTCCGGAGTGCAGCCGCGCCACGTCGAGGCCTTGCCCATGGGCGGCGAGGCACTCTGCCTCGATCTCGGCAAGGCTCAAGGGTGCGGTATCGACGAGCCGCGCGTTCGCCGGACAATGCGCGAGCAATTCGGGCGGCACGAGCGAGCCGGCATAGAGGCAGACCGGGCAGCGCGCCAGCAGGTCGCGCCCGCGCAGGGTGATCAGATCCGCCGCGCCGGGCCCGGCGCCGATGAAATGCACGGTCACGAAGGAGCCTCCGCAGCAGCCAGCGCGCAGGTCGCCGGACCCGTGGCCAGACGCGGGGCGAGCAACCGCGCGCCGGAGCCGCCGGCGGCGAGCGCGGCGGCTTCGGCAATCGAGGGGACCCCGGTCAGGGCGAGCACCCGCGCCGAGCGGGTCAGGATGCGGGCCGTGGCCCTTTCGAGATCGGCCCGGGAGACGAGAATGAGCGGCACCCCGAAGGCCGATGCGGCAACGGCAATTCCAGTCTCGCGGCGCTTGCTCTCGGCGGTCGCCACCGCCCTGAGAGCGTCTCGCGGCAGACCTCTGCCTGCGAGCGCGGCTTCGATGGCCGCGGTGACCGCTGCGGCGGAGGCGCCGCGACGGCAGCCGATTCCGGCGATGATCATGGTTTCATCCAGGTCCACTGGGTGACCGGCAAAGCCGGCCGCCAGGCTGTCGCGCTCCCCACCGGGCCTGCGCGCGCAACCTCGATGCGCAGGAGCTCGCCGCCGAGCGTGCGGCAGCGCCCCGCCAGCAGCGCCTCGGTGTCGAGCGTGACGGCATTCACGACAAGTCGGCCGCCGGGGCGGAGCGCCTCGACCGCCGTCTCGAGCACTCCTTCGTCGCGGGCGCCGCCGCCGACGAAGATCGCGTCGGGACGGGGCAGCCCGCGCAGCGCCTCGGGCGCCCTGCCCTCGCGCACCTCGAGGCCGGGAACCCCGAGCGCGGCGGCGTTGCGGCGGATGCGCGCCGCACGATCCATGCGCGCTTCGATCGCGATCGCCCGCAGGGAGAGATCGGCCAGCATCCATTCGATCGCGACCGACCCGGCGCCGGCGCCGACATCCCACAACAGCTCGCCCCGCCGCGGCGCCAGGGACGAGATCGTCACCGCTCTGATCTCCCGCTTGGTGATCTGCCCGTCATGCTCGAACAGCGCATCGGCCAGGCCGGACGAGCGGGCGATGATTCGCGCGCCCAGCTGCGCCGAAACGGCGATGGCGACCGTGTTCAGCGCCTCGACGGCACCGAGATCGAAATCGGCAGCGATGGCGGTCCGGATGCGCGCGCGCGGGCCGCCGAGCGCCTCCATCACCGTCATGCGCGAGCCGCCGAAGCCGGTCTCGACCAGGAGCCTCGCGATCGCGTTGGGCTGCGCACCGTCCGAGGTCAGCGCCAGCACCTGCGACCCCGGGTGAAGATGCGGCCGGAGCAGATCGAGGGAGCGAGCGTGCAGCGAGAGCAGCACCGTCTCCGGGATGGCCCAGCCCAGCTGTGCCGCGGCGAGGCTGAAGGCCGACGGCGCGGGGATCGCTACCCGCTCGCCGGGCGGGACGCGGCGCGCCAAGAGCGAGCCGATCCCGTACAGGAACGGGTCGCCCGAGGCGAGCACGCAGACGCGGCGTCCACGCTGCGCCAGCACCTCGTCGACTGCGCCGGCAAACGGGCTCGGCCACGGCCGCGCCGCTCCGCGCACCAGCGGGGCCACCAGGCCGAGGTGACGCTTGCCGCCGAACACGAGCTCGGCCGCGGAGATGAGCCGGCGCGCCTCTTCGTTCAAGCCGTCGATGCCGCCTTCGCCCACCCCGACGATGGACAGCCAGCACGCCGGAGCGGCATTCTCTCCTGCGAGCGGATCAGCGAGCGGCATGCGCATCGTCATACTCGGCGGCACCAGCGAAGCGCGGCGGCTGGCGCAGGCGCTTGCCGGACGCGCAGGGCTTGCGGTGACGCTGTCGCTCGCCGGCCGCACGGCGGCGCCTGCGCCCATTCCGGTGCCGGTCCGGATCGGCGGATTCGGGGGCGTGCAGGGGCTTGCCGATCATCTCGCGGCGGAGCGCGTCGACGTCCTGGTCGACGCGACCCATCCCTACGCGGCGGTGATATCGAAGAACGCCGCGCAGGCGGCGAGCCTCGCCCGGGTCCCCATTCTCGCGTTGCGGCGGCCGCCCTGGGCCGCGGTGGGGGGCGACCGCTGGATCGATGTTGCCGATGTCCGCGCGGCAGTGCCGGCGCTCGGGGAAATTCCGCGCCGCGTCTTTCTCGCGCTCGGACGGGGGGAGCTCGCGCCGTTCGGCACCGCTCCGCAGCACCATTACCTCGTGCGCAGCGTCGATCCGGTCTCCCCGCCGCTGGCGGTGCCGCACGCCGATTATCTGACCGGCCGCGGACCATTCGACGAAGCCGACGAGCACGCGCTGCTCGCCGGCCGCCGCATCGAGATCATCGTGGCGAAGAACAGCGGCGGGACGGCGACCTACGGCAAGATTGCCGCGGCAAGGAGACTGCGTCTGCCGGTCATCATGCTGCGCCGGCCGCCGCTGCCCGAGGCGCCCGCCGTCGAGACGGTGGAAGAGGCGCTTGCCTGGCTCGATCATGCCCGAGCACCCCGCATCGCACGCGGCGTGTAGATCAAGGGCGTACGACCGGGACGCGTGATCATCCGGGTCTCGGACGAGCCCACGATCACGAGCGTCGCCATGTCGGCGCGGGCGGGGTCTGCGTCGGCCAGGCTGGTGACGAGGACATGCTCGTCGTCGCGGCCGACCGCGCGCCCGAACACGACCGGCGTCGTCGCCGGCAAATGCTGCCTGAGCCGCTCGAATGCGAGGCCGAGCTGCCGCGGGCGGGCGCGCGAGACCGGATTGTAGAGCGCGATGACGAAGCCGGCGCCGGCGGCGGCATCTAGCCGGCGCTCGATGGCGCCCCAGGGCTTGAGATTGTCGGACAGCGACAAGGCGCAGAAATCATGCCCCAGCGGCGCGCCGAGGCGGGCGGCAACGGCGAGCATCGCCGTCACGCCGGGCACGAAGCTTACGTCGATCTCCCGCCAGGCCGCAGGTCCGCCGTCGATCTCCTCGCAGACCGCCGCGGCCATGGCGAACACGCCGGGATCGCCGCCGGACACCAGGGCAACCTTGGCGCCCGCCGCGGCACGCCGCAGTGCGGCCTGGGCTCGCGCGCTCTCTTCGCGATTGCCGGAAGGCTCGCGGGACTGGTTCGGCCGCACCGGCACGCGCCCGAGATAGGGGCCGTAGCCGTAAAGCGCGTCGGCGGCGGCGAGCGCTGCCTGCGCTTCCGGGGTGAGGTAACGAAGCTCACCCGGTCCGATCCCGACTACGGCAAGGCGTCCGCTCACGCCTGTCCCTCCCAGCCCGGCACCAGGACGAGGGCAAAATACGGCGCCTGGTCGTCGCGCTTGTCGGCAAGCCGCATCGCCGTCGCGCCGGGCAGGGTGCCGCGCTCGACGTAGATCGCGCGCTCGAGCCGTCCGGCCTGCTCGAGCACCCGGCGGACTTTCGGCAGATGCCGCCCGAGCTTCATCACCACCGCCGCATCGATGTCGCGCATCCGGCGCGCCAGCTCCGGCTCCGGCAGCGTTGCCGGAATGACGCCGAGCACGTCATCGCCCTGTGCGATCGGGGTGCCGACCGATGACCAGCAACCCGACATGCCGGTGACTCCGGCGATCACCTCCGTCGGATAGCGGGAAGCCAGGCGCACATGCAGATGCATGTAGGAGCCGTAGAACAGCGGGTCCCCCAGGCTGAGCACTGCGACGGTGCGGCCGGCGTCGAGCCGCGAGGCGACGGCGGCTGCCGATGCATCGAAGAAGCTGCGGATGAGCGTGCGGTACTCCGGCGTCTCCTTGCCGATCTCGGTCGTCACCGGATAGTGCAGCGGCAGCTCCTCCGCCCCGGCCTGCACGTGCTCGGCAACGACCCCGCGTGCGTGCCCCGTGCGCCCCGCCTTGGCGAAATGCGCGATGACATGCGCAGTCCTCAGCGCGCGAACGGCCTTGAGCGTGAGCAGCTCGGGGTCGCCGGGGCCGATGCCGACGCCGATCAGCTTGCCGCTCCCGCTCATGGCCCAGGCCTCGCGAGCGCATTGATCGCCGCCGCCGTCATGGCGCTGCCGCCCATCCGCCCATGCACGACCAAAAACGGCAGGCGGTGCCGATTGCCGGCGAGCGCCTCCTTCGCCTCGACCGCTCCCACGAAACCCACGGGAATGCCGAGGATCGCCGCCGGCCTCGGCGCGCCGCGGTCGAGCAGCTCGAGCAGCCGGAAAAGCGCGGTGGGCGCATTGCCGATCGCCACCACGGCCCCGCCCATTCGATCCGCCCACAGGTCGAGCGCCGCGGCGGAGCGGGTCGTGCCCAGCTGCTCGGCAAGCGCGGGCACCTGCGCCTCACGCAGGGTGCAGATCACCTCGTTGCCGGCCGGCAGCCGCGCGCGGCTGATCCCGTGCGCCACCATCTCGGCATCGCACAGGACCGCCGCTCCGCGCCCGAGCGCCGCGCGCGCGGCAGCGAGGAGACCGTTGCCGAACTCGATCTGCCGCGCCGCCGCCACGAGCCCGCAGGCGTGGATCATGCGCACCACGACCTCGGCCTCCTCGGCGGAGAAGCCCGACAAATCCGCCTCGGCGCGAATGATCGCGAAGGAACGTCGATAGATGGCGTTGCCGTCGCGGAGGTAGGCCGGCTGCTCACCCACGGCGCGCCTCCTCCGGCGGCATGGCGCGGACGACCTCGGCGACCAGATCGGCAGGCTCGACGTAGCCGCGCGGGATCGCCCGCGCCGAGCCGCAGCGGACAATGCCGCAGCCGCGCTCGCTGCCGACCACCGTGAGCGCGGCAGGCGCGGGGTGGGCGCAGCCTTTGTCGCAGCCCGAGACATGAATCTCGGAACGAAGCTGCGGCAGCCGTTGCGCGATCTCGCCGGCAAGCGCGCGCGCCGCGATAAAGCCGGAGGCGCAGGCAGGCCTACCGGGACAGGCGGTGATGCGGCGGCGCGGATCGTCCGGGCGCACGATGAACCCCAGCCGCTCGGCCCTGAGCGCAAGCGCGAGCGCCTGCGGCCTGGTGAGGCCGCTGATCAGCAGCACGCGGCCGGGCGCGGCGTTAAGCGAGCGCGCGCCGAGCTCGCCGGCAAGCCCTGCCAATTGCGCGAGCGCGTCGGCATCGGCCTGCCCGAACGCCGGCGCAACGCCCAGCGCGTGGAAGCCCTCGCGCAGCGGATGCGTGCCCATGGCCTCGCAGACTGGCCGCGCGGGCGGCGCGTATGCGGGCTCGATTGAGCCTTCCACGACCGCCCGGAAGGGAGCCGGTCCTTGCCTGCGCAGGATATCGGCGGCGCGCGCGGTGGCGCCGTGCGCCGCGATCACGCCGAGCAGGCGGACCACGGTCGTAGCGGCCGCACGCGGGGGGATCGCTCCGAGCGGCGCCGCGGAGCGGGCATCGCCGGCGAGCGCAACATGCAGGCGCGGCGCCTCGACGGGCGCGATCGCGCGCAGCCGCACATCGCCGGCGAGCGCATCGAGGTGCAGCCCGCCGCCGCCGTCGAGCAGCACCGAAACCTTCGGCGCGAGCGACAACCCGGCGACCTCGATGGCTCGCCGCACCTCTGCGGCGATCGCGGTCGCATCGATCAAGGCCTCGGGATCGTCGCGCAGCGGGTCGGTGATCACGGGAACGTTGCCGGTCGCAGCGAGATCGAGCGTCGCCAGCGTCGAAGCGAAGCGCGGGGCCGAGGCGGCGGTGAGGCCTCGGACCTGCACGCTGCCGCGCGCGCTGATCTCGATGAGCCCGTTGCCGTGCTCGCGTGCCGCTGCGCACAGCGCCGCGAAGGCGGCAGGCGGCATCGGCTGCCCGGGCCGAAACCGCACCAGCAGGCCATCGCCGGTGGGCATCGGCGCCCACAGGCCGGGGCAGGCGCCGCGCGGTTGCGACACGCTCATCGCGCCGCCTCCGCTCCGAGCGCCGCGAGATCGGCATCGATGTCGTTGCGGCGCGGATGCCACAGCCCGCGCCGGCGGGCCGCGGCGAGCCGGTCGACGATCGCGCGGGCGGCGGCGGGATTTTCCCGCAGCAGGAATTCGCGAACCTGCGGATCGAGCAGATAGGCCTCGTGCACCAGATCGATGAGCGTGCTCGGCACCGCGTCCGTCGTCTCGGCAAAGGCAATGAGCCGGTCCACGGTTTCCGCGAGCTCGGCGGCACCGCGCGGTCCATGCCGCATCTGACCGGCGATGAAGCGCGGGCTGATGGCCCGCCCGCGCACGATGCGGGCGAGCGCGGCGGCAAGCGGCCGCGCGCGCGGGCGCTGCGGGTCGGTGGTGTCGAGCATGACGAGGTCCGGCGAGCGACCTTGGGCCATCGCCGCCGCGGCAAAGCCGCCGACGAAGCTCACGTCGGCCTCGCCCTCGAGCAGGTCGCGGCCGGGATCATCGCCCGCGTGCACGAGCAGGTCGGCAGCTGCGATGCGGGCGGCAAACGCGGCGGCTGACGGCAGCCCCTCTCCGTTCGCCCCGCCATAGGCGTGGGAGGCGGATGCGAGATAGGCTTCAGCGATGGCGTGCCGATCACCGGCGCGGGCGAGCAGGTCCTCGATGCCCGCACCGTAGGCGCCGGGCGCGGTGCTGAAGATGCGTGCCGGCCGTGCCGGGCGCGAGCCGTGCGTCTGCCGATGCGCCGCCGCGAGCGGGTTGTCGCCGTCGCTCTCCTCGCGCGCCGCCACGGCCTGCACGGCGGCATCGATGAGCGCGATCTGGGCGGGAAAGAGATCGCGGAACAGGCCGGAAATTCGCCAGGTCACGTCCACGCGCGGGCGCCCGATTGCGGCTATAGCCAGCACCTCGATGCCGATGACCCGCGCGGTGGCATGGTCCCAGGTCGGCCGGCACCCCATGAAGGCAAGGCCCTGCGCGATCTCCTCGCCGCCGGTGCGCAGCGTGGCGCTGCCCCACAGATCGATGACCAGCGCGCGGGGCATCTCGCCGTGCGCCTGCAGATAGCTGCGGATCACCTCGTCGGCGGCCATCCGGCCAAGCTCGGTGGCGGTGGGGGTCGGCAGCATGCGCGGATCGGCGGTGAAGAGATTGCGGCCGGTCGGCAGCACATCGCGCCGGCCCCGCGCCGGAGCGCCCGCCGGACCCGGCATCACGCGCTTGCCGTCAAGCGCGGCAATGAGCGCCATCCGCTCGGCCTCGGCGCTCATTGTCCAGCCGGGGTCCGATGCCGGCGTGGCGGCGCCTGCCGCATCCGTTCGGCCGTAGACGTGCAGCCCGTCTTTCACGGCAAGGTCCTTGAGATCGCACAACCATGCATCGATGCGCCGCAGCGCTTCGTCGGGATTGAGATCGGCAGCGAGGCCGGCCTCCCGGGCCAATCCGCTGCGCTGCGCCGTATCGATAATGAGACGCGCGAGACGCTCGCGGCGGCGGCGGTCGAGCCCGTCGGCCTGAGCGTATTCGTCGACGAGCTGCTCGAGCTCGCGCGCCGCGCCCGAGAGCGCGGCCCCGGTGAGCGGCGGCGGCAGGTGACCGATCGTCACCGCCGCAATCCGGCGCTTGGCCTGTGCGGCTTCGCCGGGATTGCTGACGATGAACGGGTAGATCACCGGCATCGCGCCGACCACCACCTCGGGAAAGCAGGACGCGGTCAGAGCCACCGCCTTTCCTGGCAGCCATTCCAGCGTCCCGTGCGCGCCCATGTGCACCAGCGCATCGATGCGCTGGACGTGGCGCAGCCAGAGGCCGAAGGCGACGAGCGCGTGCCGCGGCGGCAAGGCCGGATCATGATAGTCGGCGCGACGTTCGCCGGGGCGTCCGCGGTCGGGCGCCAAGGCAATCACGACATTGCCGAATCCTTGCGCGCGAAATCGAAACGCTCCGTCGCCGACGTCGGGGTCGCGGGAGGCGTCGCCCCAGGCGGTCTCGATGCGCGCAACGACCTCCGCCGGCAGATCGGCCAGCCAGCGCCGGTAGACCGCTAGCGGCAGCGTGCACGGCGCCGCGCGATCCGCCAGTCGATCGAGCAGAGCCCGCGAGGTTGCGGGCGCCTCGCTCACCGTGTAGCCGGCAGCGGCGAGATCGGCGAGCAGCGCCACGCAGCTTCCCGGCACGTCGAGACCGACCGCGTATCCGGTACGGCCGGGCGCGGCGGGATAATCCGGCATCAGGATCGCGATCCGCCGTTCGCTGCGGGGCGTTCGTTGCAGCCGAAGGAGGGCGGCAACGCGGTCGGCGACGATCGCGAGCCGGTCCGGCTCGGGCCGATTGGCGAGTGCCGTGAAGGCAACCCCCTCGTGCGGAGGCAACGGCTCCTTGAAGGCGATAGCCCCGGCGAGCACGCGGCCGTCGAGCTCGGGCAGCACCACGTGCATCGCCAGGTCGGATGCGCCGAGCCCGCGCGCGCTGTCGCGCCAGGCCGCGCGCCGGGTGGTGGCGATGACCGCCTGGAGCACCGGCACCTGCGGCCCGTCGAGCGGCGTCGGCTCACCCGGCTCGCCGCCGGCGGCAAAGGCGGTGGTCGTGATCACGACGGCGGGCTTAAGGCGCGCGAGCGCGCTACGCGCGAAATCCGCCGCAGCCGGCTCCTTGAGGCTGGTCACGAACAGCGGAGCAGGCGCGAGCCCGCGCGCCGCGAGCGCCTCGCACAGCGCATCGATCGCCGCGGTATCGGCCGCCAGGAGCATCGAGCGGTAGAACACGAGCGCCACGACCGGCGCACCGTCGGGAAGCTGCGCCGCAAGCCGGCCTAGGTCGACCGCCCCCTCCCCGCGGAGGTAGCCGGCCGCGGCCGGGAGCGGCTGCGGCGCTGACGCCTCCAGCGCGACCCCGGCGTGACCGGCCAGCCGGCGCAGCAGGGCGCGCAGGTTCTCGCGCCCACCCTGACGGAAGTATTCGAGCAGCGCATCGAGCTCGTGCTGCGGCAGCGTCGAGGCTTGCGCCAGGCGCGGATCGTCGCGGTCCTCGCCGGGCAGCACGGCAAGCGAGATGCCGCGCTCGCGCGCCATTGCCGACAGCCGCTCCACCCCGTAGCGCCACCAGTCGAGACCGCCCAGCAGCCGGACCACGATCACCTTGGCGTGCCTGCCGACGCGATCGATCCACAGGTCGACCGACATGGGGTGGCGCAGATCGCGCAGCTGCGCCAGCCGCACGCTGGGCAGCGCGGCGCGCTCCATCGCCCAGGCCGCGGCCAGGCCGGACAGGTCGCTGTCGGCAAACGAGAGCACCACGAGATCGCCCGGGGGCTGGCGCAGATCGACCGGCTCGACGATCTGGTCGAGGGTGGCGGCGCTGGTCGCGAGCAGGTGCATCGCTCACCCGAGCAGCGCGCGCGTGACCGCGGCGCGGTCGATTCCCTTGAGCCCGATCACGACCAGACGGCCCGCCCGCGCCTCGGCCGGCTGCCAGGGCCGATCGTATTGATGCGTCACCCGTGCGCCCACCGCCTGCACGAGAAGCCGCATCGGCTTGCCGGCGACAGCCGCAAATCCCTTGACGCGCAGGACCTCGAACCTCTCGGCAGCGTCGGCCACGCGGCGCGCCAGCGTCGCCGGGTCGAGGATCTCGGGGAGAGCGACGACGAAGCTGTCGAAGTCGTCGTGGTCGTGCTCGGCTTCCGCATCGTGCCGGGTCCGCCGGCTGGCGATGTCGTCCTCGCTGCCGACGCCGAGGCCGAGCAGCGCCGCCGGGTCGACCTTGCCGTCGGCGACCGCCACGATCTTCACCGCCCGCGGCAGGGCGCCGGTCACCGCAGCCATCGCCTTCGCCATTGCCTCGCCGTCGAGCAGGTCGCGCTTGTTGAGCACGACGAGATCGGCGCAGGCGATCTGATCCTCGAACACCTCCTCGATCGGGTTGTCGTGATCGAGCGCAGTGTCGGCGGCGCGCTGGCGGAGAAGGGCGTCGAGGTCGGCAGCCACCCGCCCCTGCGCGACGGCGGCGCCGTCCACGACGGCGATGACGCCGTCGACGGTCACGCGGCTCCTGATCGCAGGCCAGTGGAATGCCTGCACCAGCGGCTTGGGCAGCGCGAGGCCCGAGGTCTCGATGACGATGTGCTCGACCGCCGGGCTGCGCGAGAGAATAGTGTCGAGCGCCGGAACGAACTCGTCCGCCACCGTGCAGCACAGGCAGCCGTTGGCGAGCTCGACGATGTTCTCCTCCGGGCAGGCGGCGTCGCCGCAGCCCTTGAGAATGTCGCCGTCGACACCGACGTCGCCGAACTCGTTGACGATGACCGCCAGCCGCCGCCCTTGCGCATTGGCAAGCACGTGCCGGATCAGCGTGGTCTTGCCGGCGCCGAGAAAGCCGGTCACGACGGTGCAGGGGACGCGGGCCAGCGAGGCGCTCATTGCCTATTCCTCCTCGAAGTCGATGGGAGGCACCCGGGCGATCAGCCCGCGCTTGAGCGGCTGCGGGCGCCCGCGCCAGGGCAGGATGCCGTCGGGCGCCGTGGCGAGAAGCTGCGCGCCGGCGATGAGCGCGGACGCGCCGTCGGCATCGAGGCCGCCGAAGACATAGGTCCAGGAGCCGTCGCATCGCATCGCGGCGCTCGGCCCGCGCGAGCAGTTCGCGAGGCAGCGCACCGGGCGGACCTGCACGTCGGTCCCGCGGGCCGCCTCCACCGTCGCTTGCGCGAGCACCGCACCCGGGCGCGGGTCGGTGTCGGGCATGTCGGCGCGCCGACAGGTGATGCAGACATAGACGGTCGCCCGCGCGGGAGCGGTGTCGGCCGGGTCGTGAGAGTCGATGAGGGGCACCGGCGACGCTCCGCGAGCGAGGATGCAGACGGGGCGCGCATGAACGAACGACCGCGCCGAGGCACCCCGCCCGGCCGGCGACCGCAGCGACGGTAGGTCTCCTGGCTCGCGGGTCCCCGCCCGCCGCCGCCTTCCCGGGGAAATCCCAGTGGCTTCTGGCGCGGGCTCGCCGCTCACAGTTGCGGGGGCAGCCGCGGCATTGGAAGTCGTGTTCCGCACCGCGTTCCCTGCTCGCTCTCGCGAGCACCGTCGTTGGCGGGCACTTAACCGCCGCGACGTCTCGATTGTCAATCGCACACTTCGGGATTGGCGCTACTCCGGAAGTCTCGGGTGGGCTGCCCGGCTATCCGACACCTGCCGTCGCGGACGGTGGACTGATGAGCTACGGCGGGAGCATTACCGAGCCGTACCGCCCCGCTGCCATGTTCGCTGCCCGAAGTCTAAAACGCGATAGAGCCACCGATCTGCCGGTTGAACAGGCGGTCAAGATCGAGCTGATCGTCAACCTGAAGACGCCAAGGCGCTCTGCCTCGAAGGGCCGCTGACGCCGCTCGCCCGCGCCGACGAGGTGATAGAACAAGGCGCGTCCTTGCTGCGATAGCTCACAGACGAAGGGGAGGACCCGCAGACTCGACTCAAATTGGCCGCTTGTGACCCGATTCGGACGTAAGTCCTTAAGGATTTTTGCGGCACACATTGCCGCACCGCCCACCGGTTTCCTTTGGCCTACTTTCCTGTTTTGATCGCGGAGTTGAAGCTTTGATCACGGCTTCGGGCAAAAGGAATGAGACGGCGACAATTCATTACGTTGTTGGGTGGCGCGGCGGTATGCCGAATCGCAGCGCGGGCGCAGGAGTTGTGGAAGGTTAAGCGCATCGGTTTCTTGCGCGTCGGTCCACCACCGTCATCTTTCATCGACGGATTTCGGCGAGGACTGCGCGAACTAGGTTTCATCGAAGGACAACATTTCATAATCGAGTATGGCTTGACGCAGAGCGCGGCGGAAATGCCTGCCGCTGCGGCCGAGTTGGTAGGTAGCGGAGTAGACATCATTGTCGCTTCTGGAACGCCTTCTGTTCTCCCTGCGAGGGACGCTGCTGCAGGTCAAATCCCAGTCGTGTTCGTGGCTACGTTCGATCCGGTCGCGACCGGACTCGTCGCAAGCCTCGCCAAGCCTGGCGGCAGCATCACTGGAGCGACCAGCATCAGCGGCGATGTCATTGCCAAGCGATTGCAGATGATGAAAGAACTGCTTCCCAAGCTGACCCGAATCGCAATTTTGGTGCGCGAGTCTAGTCCAACCGCGGCTCAGTATGTGCTGGAATCCGAGACTGCCGCGCGCAACCTCGGCATCGACCTGCAGATCGAAAACGAGCGCTCCCCGGACGATCTCGACAGGATATTCGTTGCGGTGAAGGGGACGAGCGCGCTGGTCTTGGCAGATGACGCCGAGTTTACCGCGCATCGGGCACAGATTGCCCAGCTTGCGCTCGCGCATCAATTGCCCTTCGTGTCGGGACTGAGGGAAATGGTAGAGGCCGGCGGTCTCATGGCCTATGGGGCGAGTTTCCGCGACCTCTATCGGCGGGCGGCGAGCCATACGTACAAGATTCTGCAGGGCGCCAACCCTGCCGATCTTCCGGTCGAGCAGCCCACAAAGTTCGAGTTCGTGCTGAACTTGCGAACAGCGAAGGCGCTCGGGCTCACCATTCCGGCCTCGCTGCTAGCCCTTACCGACGAGGTGATCGAGTGAGAAGGCTGTTTTTGCTGCGTATGCTCACAGCCGCTCCTGTGAAGGTTTTCGGATGCCGGCCCGGATTGCACGCGACCTGGTGCAACGGGTACCGGGCGAGGGCCGGCGTTCCGAAAACCTCCAAGGGAGGAAACCG
>DASXAP010000126.1:0-16067 GCA_036406655.1 Xanthobacteraceae bacterium
CGAGAGCCGCGGCGTGCGGCTGGCCTTCGAGGTGCGCGACGTCCGACCGGCTGACCTGAGCGGCAGCGGCAAGGAAGCGAGCCGCCGCAGGACCAGGTTCGCCAGGTACGGCAAAGGGCGTCACGGCAGCTGATCTTCTGCAGCGATCTCTGACGAATCCGCCGTGCCGAGCGAGGTGCCGACCGGCGTGTAGCCGGCTGTGGGTGCCGGTTCACCGAGGCGTCGCCTCGGATCGTCTCCCGGGCATAGGCACGGGAGCGGCGAATGAGCTAGTCTCGCGCCGCCGCGCATCGGGCAGCATGCTGCCGCCCGACTGACGAACTCACCCCCGGATTTGCGAGAGGAAGCTCGATGGCAAAGCTCGACATCAATGGCAGCGTGCGCGAGGTGGAGGTCGAGGCGGATACGCCGCTTCTGTGGGTGATCCGCGAGCAGCTGGGGCTCACCGGCACCAAGTACGGCTGCGGCATCGCCCAATGCGGTGCCTGCTCGGTGCACATCAACGAGGAGGTGCAGCGCTCCTGCTCGATCCGCATAGGCGACCTCGCCCCCGGCGACCGCATCGTCACCATCGAGGGGCTCTCGACCGATGCCGGCCATCCCGTGCAGAAGGCCTGGGCCGCGCTCGACGTGCCGCAATGCGGCTACTGCCAGTCCGGGCAGATCATGGCGGCGGCGGCGCTGCTCAGGCGCACGCCCAAGCCGACCGACCGCGACATCGACGAGGCGATGACCAATATCTGCCGCTGCGGCACCTATCAGCGCATCCGCGCCGCCGTGCACATGGCCGCCGGCAATCAGTCCCGCACCTGAGGAGGCATGCCGTGAGCACGATCATCCCGCGCACGAGCGCCCGGATCTCGCGCCGCAGCTTCGTGGTCGGCTCCGCCGCCGGCGGGCTCGCGCTCGGCTTCAACCTACCCTGCGGCACCGGCACGGCGCTCGCACAGGCAGGCGAGGGCGCCGAGGTCAATGCCTGGGTCGTGGTCAAGCCCGACGACAGCTGCGTCATCCGCGTCGCCCGCTCGGAGATGGGGCAGGGCACCATCACCGGGCTCGCCCAGCTCGTGGCCGAGGAGCTCGAGTGCGACTGGAGCAAGGTGAGGGTCGAGCGGGTCACCCCGGGGCAGAATCTCGCGCGCAAGCGGGTCTGGGGCGAGATGGGCACGGGCGGCAGCCGCGGCATCCGCACCTCGCAGGATTACGTCCGCCGCGGCGGCGCCGCCGCCCGCATCATGCTGCTGCAGGCGGCGGCCGCGGAATGGAAGGTGGCGCCGGGCGAGCTAAGCGTCGCCGCCGGCGTGATCACCCATGCCGCCTCGGGCCGCAGCACGAGCTACGGCAAGCTCGCGGCAGCCGCCGCCAGGCTCGAGCCGCCGGATCCGAAAGCGATCGCGCTCAAGGACCCGAAGAGCTGGAAGATCGCCGGCAAGCCGGTGAAGCGGCTCGATACCGCCGACAAGCTCAACGGCAGCAAGATCTACGCCATCGACGTGAAGCTGCCGGGCATGCTGTGCGCGGCGATCAAGCAGTGCCCGGTCTTCGGCGGCAAGCTCAAGAGCTGGGACGAGAGCAGGATCGCCAGCCGTCCCGGGCTGCGCAAGGTGGTGCGGGTCGACGACGCCACGTTGGCAGTGGTGGCCGACACCTGGTGGCGGGCGAAGAGCGCGCTCGACGCGCTGCCCATCGTCTGGGACCTCGGCGCGAGCGCCTCGGTGTCGGACACGGCCATCGCCGAGCGGCTCCGGGAAGGGCTCACCGCCAAGGAGACCAACGGCGACTGGGGCAACGGCGATGCGCTCAAGGCGATCGCCGGGGCCGCCAGAAGGCTCGAGGCGACCTACGGCACGCCCTTCCTCGCCCACGCCACCATGGAGCCGATGAACGCCACGGTACGGATCTCGGCCGACCGGGCGGAAGCGTGGGTGCCGAGCCAGAACGTCGAGGCGTCGCTCGCGGCGCTTTCGGAGGTCTCGGGCGTCCCGATCGGCAGGTGCGACGTGCACCGCGTCGACCTCGGCGGCGGCTTTGGCCGCCGCGGCGGTACCCAGGATTTCACCCGCCAGGCGACCGCAATCGCCAAGGAGCTCGCCGGCATCCCCGTCAAGCTCATCTGGAGCCGCGAGGAGGACCAGGCGCACGACTTCTTCCGGCCGGTGTCGCAGTGCCGGATGACTGCCGGGCTCGACGCCGCCAATAACCTCGTCGGCCTGCACGTGCGCCTTTCCGGGCAATCGATCAACGCCACCTTGAACCAGGCGGCGATCGCCGGCGGCCGCGACAAGCGGCAGCTGCAGGGATTGTACCAGGAGCCGGGCGATGCGCAGCTCGGCTACAGCGTGCCCAACCTGCTGATCGAATATGCGATGCGCAACACCCATGTGCCGGTCGGCCCCTGGCGCGGCGTCAACACCAACCAGAACGCCGTCTATACCGAGTGCTTCATCGACGAGGTGGCGCATGCGGCCGGCAAGGACCCGCTCGCCTTCCGCCGTGCCCTGATGACCAGCCACCCCAAGCATCTCGGCGTGCTCAATGCCGCCGCCGAGAGGAGCGACTGGGGCAGGCCGTTGCCCGCCGGCGTGCACCGCGGCATCGCCCAGTTCATGGGCTACGGCAGCTATTCCGCCGCCGTCGCCGAGGTATCGGTCAGCCCGCAGGGCAGGCTCAAGGTGCACCGCATGGTGCTGGCGCTCGACTGCGGCCACGCGGTCAACCCCGACCAGATCGCGGCACAGGTCGAGGGCTCGGTCGCCTACGGCCTCACCGCCACCCTCTACGGGGAGTGTCGGGTCAAGGACGGCCGGATGGTCGATCTCAACTTCGACAGCTACGAGATCATGCGGCTCGTCGAGATGCCCAGGGTCGAGACGGTGATCGTGCCCACGCACGACTTCTGGGGCGGGGTGGGCGAGCCGACCATCGCGGTGGTGGCGCCGGCCGTGCTCAACGCGATCCATGCCGCGACCGGCAAGCCGGTGCGCTCGCTGCCGCTGAAGAACGTGAAACTGGTGTAGCCCGCCTCAAGGTTGCGCCGCGCCATGACGAGGTTCAGGCATGCCCGGACCTGGATCGGCTTATTCAGGCCGTCCGCCGCCGATGCTGCGTGAGACTATCGTCTTCTGCCGCCGGCAGAGAAGGTGAAGGGATCGAGAGTGGATACGCCCGTAGGCTCGAAATGAGCGGCATTGCGGGTGACCACGGTAAGCCCGCGCTCGAGCGCGGAGGCTGCGATCATGAGATCGGCACTCTCGTTGCCGAGCGCTGCACTCAGTCGCCCCCAGCGCCTGGCCATCTGCAGATCGAACGGAACAATCCGTTCACCGTAGACCGAGAGAAGCCTGTCGAGCCAAGCCGCGAGCGCTGCGGCGAAGCCTGGATCGGCTGAACGCTGTCGGGCGATCCCCCGCTCGATCTCCCCGATGGTGATGACGCTGACGAAAAGGTCCGCCGTCTGTTGGCGCTCGAACCAGGCTACGACTTTCGAGTCGCGTCGCCGTTTGCGCAGCTCCGAGAGAACCACGGTATCAATCAGGAACATCAGAGCTCGATGTCGCGCGGGACGACCTTGCTGGACAGGAATTCGCCGTCATCCTGCGGGATCGCCAGCAGCATGCGGGCGAAGGAAGGCGCCCGCACCCGGTCGAGCTGCCGCAGCCGCTCGTATTCCGCGACGTTGACGACCACCACCGCAGGCTTGCCGTGCTTGGTGACCGTCTGCGGCTCGCGCCGGGCAGCCTCGACGACTTCGCTGAATCGGTTCTTGGCGTCCTGAACGGACCAGTTGCGGCGAGCCATTGGCCCTCTCGTCTTCTAGCTAGAATTTCTGGCTAGCTTAGGGATGCGCTGCCGTCTCGTCAAGCGAGGTGTTTTCGGCCGCCGGCTCCGCTCCCAATGCGGTCCCGCGCGCCGCGGCTGCGATGCCGGTCGATCCGGGATCACCGGCGTATCGGCATACGGGGCTGGCGGATTTCGCTTCGCCCAGCCGGGCGGTGATCGGTACATTGCCTCCATGGCACAAGCCGACCGCTTTCTGCTGGCCGGAGTGATGGGGTGGCCGGTGATGCATTCGCGCTCGCCCCGGCTGCACAACTACTGGCTGGCGAAATATGCCCTCGTCGGCACCTATGTGCCGCTGGCGATCGAGGCGCCGAGGCTCCGCCCCGCGCTGCGGGCGCTGCCGGCGCTGGGCTTTGCCGGGTGCAACCTGACGATCCCGCACAAGGAGGCGGCGCTCGCGATGCTCGACGCGGTCGACCCGCTGGCGCAGCGGATCGGCGCGGTGAACACCGTCGTGGTCAGGCCCGACGGCTCGCTCTCGGGCGAGAACACCGACGCGTTCGGATTCATCGAGAGCGTGCGCGAGGCGCAGCCCCTGTGGCGGGCGGATGCGGGGCCCATCGTGCTGATCGGCGCGGGTGGCGCGGCCCGCGCCGTGCTCGCCGGACTGCTCGATGCAGGCGCGCGCGAGATACGGCTCGTCAACCGCACGCATGCGCGCGCGCGCTCTCTCGCGCGCGAAGGCGGGCCGACAGTCGCCGCGCTCGAGTGGCGGGAGCGGGAGGCTGCGCTCGCCGGCGCGGCGATGCTGATCAACGCGACGAGCCAGGGCATGCTCGGCGAGCCGCCGCTCGAGCTTGCCCTCGAGACGCTGCCGCGGAGCGCGGTCGTCTGCGACATCGTCTACATCCCGCGCGAGACGCCGCTCCTCGCCGCCGCGCGCGCCGCCGGCCACCCGGCCGTCAACGGCCTCGGCATGCTGCTGCATCAGGCGCGGCCGGCATTCCGCGCTTGGTTCGGCATCATGCCCGAGGTCACCCCCGAGCTGCGCGCGCTGATCGAAGCGACGACGTGAGCGGGGTGCGATCCGCCGCGCCGCCGGACGCTCGAGGCGCGCGGCCGGAATCTGGCGATCTTGCTGCGGCGTGGGCGAGCACCACCGACGCCGGCTCTGACAAGACCTCTCCGGGAGGTTGCAAGTCCATTGCGCCCATGGGAGCCGGTGCTAATATGTATACAGTCGAGCACAAGACATGCCGTCAACGACCTTCACCATTCGCGTCGAGCCCACCGTCAAGAAAAGGCTGGAGAAGCTCGCGAAAAGCACCGGCCGGAGTCGATCCTATCTCGCAGCTGAGGCGCTCAACGAATATCTCGAAGTCAACGAGTGGCAGGTCGCCGGGGTCAAGCAGGCGATCGCCACTCTCGATGAGCGACCGGGCGTCCCGCACGACAAGGTGAGAGCGTGGGTAAAGTCGTGGGGCAGCAAGCGCGAGCGTCCCGTGCCTAAACGATCGCCAAGATGAGGATCGAGTGGTCGCCGCAGGCCCTTGAAGATCTGCAATCGATTCGCGCCTATGTCGCAGAAGATGATCCGGTGGCGGCGCAGCGGCTCGTCCTGCGCATCATCAGCGCTGTGGAGCTGCACCTGCCCGAGAACCCATACATGGGCCGGCCTGGGCGAGTGCCCGGCACCCGAGAGCTCGTCGTTGTGAAGACCCCCTACATCGTTCCCTATCGGGTGTGGGGCACTGCCCTGCAGATCCTGCGCGTCTACCACGGCGCGCGGCGCTGGCCCGAGATGCTTTAGGATCGTCCGGTCGGTCAAATTGCGAGGGGGGTGCCGGAGAGGTCCTCGGCGCGCTCGACCCTGATGAGCACGCCGAAGCCCTTCCTCTCCGGGTCGCCCTTCTTCTCGGGCTCGATCAACCGCCGCCAGATCTCCTCGTAGATCGGGCCGGACTTGTGGATCTGCGCAGCGCCGTAGAAGCGGGCGATGCCGCCGCGCGGCAGCAGGCCGGCCTCGCGCAGCGGCGGCTTGCGGAAGAAGACCGTGACCTTGGTGCCGTCGGCGAGGTTGGCATTGGTCGAGCCGCGACCGCGCTCCCACAGGGCGAAATGCTCGTCGTCATAGACCATCGTGCTGCCGCGCGGGGTGATCTGCGCCCAGCCGCCGGGCAGCGTGGTGCCGATCAGGCATACATGCGCGGGATAGGCGGTGTTGATGTGCTCGTGCAGGACTTTCGGGATCGTCGCCAAGGCCGGTCTCCGTGCTCGCTGATACGGCGCGGTGATACGGCATCACCGCGGCCGGGGGCAATCGGGATTCCGCTGCCGCCCAGGAGCGTAGAATGAGGTGGACCGCGCGCGCAAAGTGCACGCGATACCCATCGCCTTGCGCGCAGAACGTGATGGTATCGCCCGCTACGCGGGCTCCACCCATCCTACGGCGACTGCCGATCGCCCGAGGTGTCTTCGTCAGTGCCCGGTCGCCATGGCGGCGAGAGCATGCGGGTCGGCGGGCGGGGCATTGCCGCGCCAGGCGATGTGGAGATCGGGACGCAGCAGCAGGAGGTCATGGCCGTAGATGTCGCGCGCATGCGGATCGGCGATGTCGACGAGCTGCAGCGGCGCACCGAGCCCGGCAAAGGCTTCTTGCAGGCCCGTTCCGCCGCCGGCGCTGCCGTTCCGTCCCCCTCCCGCGGCGCCTCCGAGCCGCAGCAGCGTGAAGGCGCTGCCGTAGCCGATGCGGTCCTGCATGGCGGTCCGGTCGCCGAGCCAGATATGCGGCAGCCGCGCGCCGGGAAGCGTGGTCGGCCGGTAGCGCATGAAATCCTGCGGCGCCTCCTCCTCGCGCGGCCCGCCGGGCTCGGGCGCGATCAGCGGCGAGGGCGCATAGCGGTAACCGAGCTCGGCGCCGATCATGTCGCTCGCCTTGTGCTGCTCGCGGTCGGCGACGCGGGCGAGCTCGGCGCGCGCGGCGGCGTTCTCGCGCAGGTCGGGGCGCCAGAGCCTGCGCCATTCGCGACGGCCGCGCGCGGCAAAGCCCGAGGCGGCGACGTTGCGCTCGCCCACCTGCCGGCGCTCGATCTCGTAGGAGGCAAGCAGCCGCGGCCCGCCCCAGCCCTGCAGTACCGCGGCGAGCTTCCAGGACAGATCGACGGCGTCGCCGACCCCGGTGTTCATGCCGAGCCCGCCGGTCGGGATGACGAGATGCACGGCGTCGCCGGCGAGAAGCACGCGGCCTTCGCCATAGCGCTCGGCGAGCAGCAGGTTCATGCGCCAGGGCGCGACGTAGAGCATGTCATAGGCGACCGGCATGGCCACCACGCGCTCGAACGTCTCCGCCATCGCGGCGTCGCTGTCGACCACCGAATGCAGCGTGAAGTGGCGGGTCGAATCCTGCACGATCAGGAAGCTGCCTTCGGCGTCGGCCACGTGATAGTGCCGGCCCTTGCCGATCGGGATGCGCTCGTAGAGATCGGCGCAGTAGTAGAGCGCCTGGCGCAGCTCCTGGATGTTCGCTTCGCCTTCGAGCGCGATGCCGAGCCGCCGGCGGACGAGGCTGTTGCCGCCGTCGCAGCCGACCATGTAGGCGGCGCGGATCGGCTCGGTCGCGCCGCCCGTCCGCACCTGGGCGGTGACGCCGGCCGCGTCCTGGGCGAAGTCGACGAGCTCGCAGCCGTAGCGGACGGTAATGCCGGGCAGCGACTCGGCGATCTCCTTCAGCAACGGCTCGAGCGTGTATTGCGAGATGAGCTGATAGGGCTCGAGCGGCTCGCTCGCATCCTCGCAGGCCGCGATGCGCGCCTTGGCCTCGGCCACGGAAGGATGGGGGTGATGCACCAGCGGCGGCTCGACCAGCGAGAGGACGATGAACACGTCCATCGGGCAGCCGGCGGGCAGGCCTGCCGCGCGCACGCGGTCGGCGATCCCCATGCGCCGGTAGATTTCCATGCTGCGGGCGTTGCAGCGCTCCATCTTGGGGAGAAACTGCGGCGCCTCCTTCTGCTCGACGAGCGTGGCGCGCACCCCGCGCAGGCCGAGATCGATGGCGAGCGTGAGCCCCGTGGGTCCGGCTCCGACGATGAGCACTTGCGTGGGCATCGTGACCTCCGGCCGCAGCCCGGGTCGGGCGCTGTCGCGCGAGACCCGACGATCGGCCAAGCCGGCTGCCGCGCTCGGGTCTCGTTCGAGCGGGACTCGGCCTACGGACTGTCGCTCTCCTCGGCGGGAGCGAAGTCGGCAAGCTCGGCGCCTTCCTGCACGAAGTCGCCGGCGACGCAGTGCAGCGCGGTGACGCGGCCGGCGAACGGCGCGCGCAGCGTATGCTCCATCTTCATCGCCTCGAGGACGAGAAGCGGGGCGCCGCGCGGCACGACGACGCCCGGCTCGGCGAGGATCCGCGTCACGGTGCCGGGCATCGGCGCGACGATCCGGCTTCCCGCCGCCGCCTCCGCCACCTCGCCGGCGAACGGGTCGATCCAGGTGAGCGCGATATGGCCGCGCGGGGTGGTGAGTGCCAGCTCGCGCTCCGACCAGGCGACCGACACGCGCTCGGGGGCATCGCCGAGGCAGAGGTCGAGCAGGCCGCCGTTGCGGGCGACGTATTGCAGCCGCTCGGCATGGCCGGCGAGCTCGAGGCTGAGCCCGTCGCGGGCGTAGGAGAGAACCGCCTCGCAGCGGTGCGCGCCGTAGCGGAAGGCGAGCCGGCGGCTGCGGCGGCCGGCGAGCGACCAGCCGTCGGTGCGGTCCCAGGCGGAGGCGAGCCCCGCCGCGTCGCCCGGGCCGGCGCCGCCATAAGCAGGAAATGCGCGCTGCCGCTGCTCCTCCTGCTCGCGCGCCAAGACCGCGACAACGGCGGCGGCGATGTCGAGCGGCTCGGCCACAGGCCCGGCGAGCGTCAGCGCCGAAATCTCCCGCTCGATGAAGCCGGTGTCGATCTCCCCTTGCGCCACCCGCGGATGGCTGAGCAGCAGCTCGAGAAAGGCGAGATTGGTGGTGACGCCGGCGATCTCGAACTCGCCGAGCGCCGCGACCAGGCGGGCGAGCGCCTGCGCGCGGTCCTCGCCCCAGGCGACGAGCTTGGCGAGCAGCGCGTCGTAATAAGGAGTGACCACGTCGCCTTTGCGGAAGCCGGTGTCGACGCGGATACCTTCCCCCTGCGGCGCGCGCCAGGCGGTGATGGTCCCGGTTGCCGGAAGGAAGCCCTTGTCGGCATCCTCGGCATAGATGCGCGCCTCGATGGCGTGCCCGCGCGCGATGACCGCGTCCCCCGGCGCCAGGTCCGGCAACGCCTCGCCCATCGCCACGCGCAGCTGCCATTCGACCAGATCGAGGCCGGTGATCAGCTCGGTCACGGGATGCTCGACCTGCAGCCGCGTGTTCATCTCGATGAAATAGAACGCCTCGGCATCGGTGATGAACTCCACGGTGCCGGCGTCGATATAGCCCACCGCCTGCGCGGCGGTGCGCGCCGCCGCCGCCATCTCCGCGCGCCGCTGCGGCGGCAGCGCGATCGCGGGCGCCTCCTCGACCACCTTCTGATGCCGCCGCTGCAACGTGCACTCGCGCTCGAACAGCGAGACGACGTTGCCGCGGCTGTCGCCGAACACCTGCACCTCGACGTGGCGCGGGCGGCTGATGTAGCTCTCGAGCAGCACGCGGTCGTCGCCGAAGGCGGCGCCCGCCTCGCGCCGGGCGCCGGCGAGCGCCTCGTCGAGCTCGCCGGGGCTGCCGACGACGCGCATGCCGCGGCCGCCGCCGCCGGCCGACGCCTTGATCAGCACCGGATAGCCGATGCGCTCGGCTTCGGCGGCAAGCGTGGCGGGATCCTGCGCCGCGCCGTGATAGCCGGGGACCACCGGCACGCCTGCGCGCTGCATCAGCGCCTTGGCTTCCGACTTCGAGCCCATGCGGCGGATCGTCTCCGCCCGCGGACCCACGAAGACGAGCCCGGCCTCGGCGCAGGCCTGGGCGAAGTCGGCGTTCTCGGAGAGGAATCCGTAGCCCGGATGCACCGCCTCGGCGCCGGTCCGGCGCGCCGCCTCGATCAGCGTGTCCGCGCGCAGGTAGCTCTCCGTCGCGGGCGGCGGGCCGATGCGCACGGCCTCGTCGGCGAGCGCGACGTGCATGGCGTCGCGATCGGCATCGGAGAATACCGCCACCGCGGCGAGCCGCATTCGCCTGGCAGTGGCGATGATCCGGCAGGCGATCTCGCCGCGGTTGGCGACGAGCAGCTTGGCGAATCGACGCTGCACCGTCACATCCTGAACACGCCGAAGCGCGGCGGCTCGGGCGGCGGCGCGTTGAGCGAGGCGGCGAGCGCCAGCGCCAGCACCATGCGGGTGTCGGCGGGATCGATGATGCCGTCGTCCCAAAGCCGCGCGGTCGCGTAGTAGGGATGCCCCTGCTCCTCGTACTGGGTGCGGATCGGCGCCTTGAACTTGTCGTCGTCGGCGGCGCCCCAGGCGCCACCCCGCGCCTCGACCGCTTCCTGGCGCAGCAGCGCGAGGACCGAGGCCGCCTGCTCGCCGCCCATCACCGAGATGCGCGCGTTCGGCCACATGAACAGCAGCCGCGGGGCATAGGCGCGCCCGCACATGCCGTAATTGCCGGCGCCGTGGCTGCCGCCGATGATCACCGTATATTTCGGCACGTTGGTGGTGGAGACCGCGGTCACCATCTTGGCGCCGTCCTTGGCGATGCCGCCCGCCTCGTATTTGCGGCCGACCATGAAGCCGGTGATGTTCTGCAGGAACAGGAGCGGGATGCCGCGCTGGCTGGCGAGCTCGATGAAATGCGCGCCCTTCAGCGCGCTCTCGCTGAACAGGATGCCGTTGTTGGCGAGGATGCCGATCGGGAAGCCGTGGATGCGGGCGAAGCCGCAGACCAGCGTGGTGCCGTAGAGCGCCTTGAACTCGTCGAGCTCGGAGCCGTCGACGATCCGGGCGATCACGTCGCGCACGTCGTAGGGGGTGCGGTTGTCGGCCGGGACGATGCCGTAGAGCTCGTCGGCGGGATAGAGCGGCTCGCGCTGAGCGCGCAGCTCGACATAGCTGCGCCTGACCCGGTTGAGGTTGGCGACGATGCGGCGGGCGATGCCGATCGCATGGCTGTCGTCGGTGGCGTAGTAGTCGGTGACCCCGGAATGACGGCTGTGCACGTCGGCGCCGCCCAATTCCTCGGCGCTCACCTCCTCGCCGGTCGCCGCCTTCACCAGCGGCGGGCCGCCGAGAAAGATGGTGCCCTGATTGCGGACGATGATGCTCTCGTCCGACATCGCCGGCACATAGGCGCCGCCGGCGGTGCACGAGCCCATGACCACCGCGATCTGCGGGATGCCGAGCGCCGACAGCCGCGCCTGATTGTAGAAGATGCGGCCGAAGTGGCGCTCGTCGGGGAAGATCTCGTCCTGCAGCGGGAGAAACGCGCCGCCGGAATCGACGAGATAGATGCAGGGCAGATGGTTGTCGCGGGCGATCTCCTGCGCCCGCAGATGCTTCTTCACCGTCATCGGATAATAGGTGCCGCCCTTGATGGTGGCGTCGTTGGCGACGATGATGCATTCGCGCCCGCTCACCCTGCCGATGCCGGTGATGAGGCTTGCGCAATGCACGTCGCCGCCGTAAAGCCCGAAGGCGGCGAGCGGCGAGAGCTCGAGAAACGGCGCACCCGGATCGAGCAGCAGGTTGACGCGCTCGCGCGGCAGAAGCTTGCCGCGGGCGCGATGGCGGGCGCGCGCCTCCTCGCTGCCGCCCCTGCTCGCCGTGTCGAGCTTGTCGCGCAGATCGGCGACCAGCGCGGCCATCGCCTGCGCATTCTCCCGGAACTCGCCCGAGGCCGGATCGATCGCGGACGCGAGCGCGGTCATGGGCTTGCCCGAGCGAGAAACCCCTGAGCCGTCATCCTGAGGTGCGCGCGTCTTCGCGCGCCTCGAAGGATGACAAGCCCCGCAGCCGCCGCTTGCGTCTGGAGTGGCAGCGGCTCGGCCGTCATCCTTCGAGGCTCGCCCGGCTGAAGCGGCCGGGCTCGCACCTCAGGATGACGGATCAAGTTAGTCGCCCCCATCACCGCGTCTTCTCGAACAGCTCGCGGCCGATCAGCATTCGGCGGATCTCGCTCGTGCCGGCGCCGATCTCGTAGAGCTTGGCGTCGCGCAGATACCGGCCGGTCGGGAAGTCGTTGATGTAGCCGTTGCCGCCGAGAAGCTGCACCGCGTCGAGCGCGATCCGGGTGGCGTTCTCCGCCGCGTAGAGGATGGCGCCGGCGGCGTCCTCGCGCGTGGTCTCGCCGCGGTCGCAGGCTCTGGCCACCGCGTAGACATAGGCCTTGCAGGCGTTCATGGCGACATACATGTCGGCCACCTTGCCCTGCACCAGCTGAAACTCGCCGATCGCCTTGCCGAACTGGCGGCGCTCGTGCACGTAGGGCATCACCACGTCCATGCAGGCCTGCATGATGCCGAGCGGCCCCGCCGCCAGCACCACCCGTTCGTAGTCGAGGCCGGACATCAGGATCGTGACGCCGTCGCCGAGGTCGCCCAGCACGTTCTCTTCCGGCACCTCGCAGTCCTGGAACACGAGCTCGCTCGTGTCCGAGCCGCGCATGCCGAGCTTGTCGAGCTTCTGCGCGGTGGAGAAGCCCTTGAACCCGCGCTCGATGAGGAAGGCGGTGATGCCGCGCGTGCCGGCCGCCGGATCGGTCTTGGCATAGACAACCAGCGTCTCCGCCTGCGGGCCGTTGGTGATCCACATCTTCGTGCCGTTGAGGATGAAGCGGTCGCCCTTCCGCTCGGCGCGGGTGGTCATGGAGACGACGTCGGAGCCCGCGCCCGCCTCGGACATGGCGAGGCCGCCGACGTGATCACCGGAGATCAGCTTCGGCAAGTAGCGGCGCTTCTGCGCGTCGGTGCCGTTCCTCCGGATCTGGTTGACGCAGAGGTTCGAATGGGCGCCGTAGGAGAGGCCGACCGCGGCGGAGGCACGCGAGATTTCCTCCATGGCGACGCAGTGCTCGAGATAGCCGAGGCCCGCCCCGCCCCATTCCTCCTCGACGGTGATGCCGTGCACGCCGAGCGCGCCGAGCTCGGGCCAGAGCTCGCGCGGAAAGGTATTGCTGCGGTCGATCGCGTCGGCACGCGGAGCGATCCGGTCGGCGGCAAAGCCGCGCACGCTGTCGCGCAGCATGTCGGCGGTCTCGCCCAGGCCGAAGTCGAAGCCGCGGATGTCGTTCACGCGCATGGCCGGCATTGTAGGGGCGGCAAAGCCGCGGTCCAAGCGCTCGGCGCGGCTCCCCTGGCAACTCCCCGGCCCGAGATCGAGCGCGATTAGGCTTCCACCACGGCCGAGTGCCGGGCTCGGGTCAACCCGACTCCCCGACTGCGCAGAGACCCCGTCCGCGCACCGGTGCGGCCGGCAAACAGCAATTGCATGGCTCGCTGCGGCGTGGTCTCTAGGCGCCGCGGCGGGGAAGAGCTGCAGCTCGGGCGGAGGAGGTGGGCCGGTGGAACGAGTGGAAGTCGCAGTGATCGGGACCGGCTGGTGCGGCGGGATCCGCGCCGAGACGCTGTCGCGCTCGGCGCTGGTCGACAAGCTGCACATCTGCGAGATCCGGCCGGACCGGCTGGCCGAGGTCAAGGCGCTGACACGGCCCGCGAGCGCCACCCTCGACTACAGGGAGATCCTCGACAACCCCGACATCTCCGTCGTCTATGTCTGCACCACGCCGGAGCAGAACCACTACCCGATCGCCCGCGACTGCCTGAAGGCCGGCAAGCATGTGCTGCTGGAGAAGCCGATCGCGCTCGAGCTGTGGGAAGCGGACGAGCTCATCACCCTCGCCCGGCGCGGGCGGCGCAAGTTCACCATCGGCTATTCGCAGCGGTTCAATCCGAAATTCGCCTATGCCAGGAAGAAGATCACCGACGGCACGCTCGGCAAGGTCGTCTCGGTCATGGTGAGCAGGCATCTGAGCCGGGCGCTGGGGAGCAAGATCGCCAAGCGGGTCAAGCTCTCGCCGGTGGTGATGGAATCGACCCACGACCTCGACTTCGTGTTCTGGCTGCTCGAGCCGGCAAAGCCCGTGCGCGTCTACTCGCAGGGCGCCTACGGCTACATGCAGCCGGTCAACGGCTCCTACGACGTCATGTGGTCGATCGTGACCATGGACAACGGCATGCTGGTCAGCATCGGCGGCGGCTGGAACCTGCCGCCGGGCTATCCGAACTTCTGCTCGACCTGGGTCGAGATCACCGGCACCGAGGGGGCGCTGATCCTCGACGACACCCATCGCGACGCCTGGCTCAGCACCGCGGGCGAGGGCACGCGGTTTCCGCTGTCGACGATGCCGGGCGAGCAGGTGAACCACGTCTTCGTCGGCCAGATGGGGCCGGAGACGATCCATTTTCTCGAGGCCTGCATCCGCGACCGGCCGGTGATGGTGACGCCGGAGAGCGCGCGCGTGGTGATGGAAACCTACACCGCGGCCGAGCTTTCCGCCGAGCGCAACGAGGCGGTCGATCTGCCGCTGTCGAACCAGTCGCTCGCCGCGATCGCCGAGCTGGCGGAGGCGAGGCGATGAGGCAGCGGGCGAAAGAGATCGGCCTCGCCATCATCGGCGCCGGGCGGGTCGGCCTGTTCCGCGGCGAGGTCGCCGCCCGCCACCCGGCGGTGCGATGGATCGGCATCGCCGAGAAGAACCACAACCGCGGTCTCTACGTGGCGGAGAAGATCGGTGCGGATTTCGTCACCCAGGATCTGCGCCGGCTGCTCAAGCGGCCGGAGGTCACCTGCGCCATCATCGCCACCGACGAGCATCTGCACGTGGATCCGATCATGGCCGCGGTCGAGCGCGGCGTGCCGATGCTGATCGAGAAGCCGCTCGCCACCGATCTCGGCCAATCCGCCCGCGTGCTCGAGGCGATCACCGCGGCGGGGCTCGACGCCGTGGTCGGCTATACCCAGCGCTTCCGGCGCAAATGGCTCGCCGGCAAGGAGAAGGTGCGCACCGGCGCGCTCGGCGAGGTGACGCTCGTGTCCTCCCGCGCCTTCATGAACCGGCTGGTGGCGATCGACAACTACAAGCGCACCGACGACCCCCGCAGCATCTCGCCGATGGTGATCTCCGGCACCCACGCGCTCGATCTCGTGATGTGGTACCTGGAGGCGAAGACCCCGGTCGAATGCTACGCCCGCTCGATCGACAAGGTGCTGGGTCCGCTCTATAGCGGGATCGACGCCACCGCCGGCATGATCATGTTCGCCGACGGCAGCGTCTATCACCTCAACATTTCCTGGGCGCTGCCGGTCACCTGGCCGGGGGCGGTGTACAGCCTGGAAGTGGCGATCAACGGCACCGACGGGGTGCTCACCATCGACGACACCCACCGCGACATGGTGCTGGCGGTCTCGGCGCCGCAGGAGGAAGGCTACGCGCCGGACCGGAGCCGGCTGGTCGACTTCCTGGGCAGCTATCCGCCCGGCGACATCGCCCTGGGCGAGCTGCGCGGACCGATGCGCGAGGAGACCGATTCCTGGCTGAACCGGGTCGCCATGGGCGTGCCGACGCAGGCGGCGACCGCTGCCGAGGCCCACGACCGGCTGATGCTCACCAAGGCGCTCGATCTCTCGGCCAGGCGCAGGCAGCCGGTCAGGCTGCCGCTCGATCCCGGCGAGGAGCGCGCCGCGGCGTGATCAGGCCTGTAGGGTGGGTCAAGGCGCGCTCATGCGCGCCGGACCTACCAGTCGTGTTGCAAATGGTGGGTCCAGCGCTCGACGTGGTAGCAGCAGCCCGCAATATCCGTCAGGCGCCTTGACCCACCCTACGGATTACTCGAATCAAGAGCTTCGGACCTCATCATGGACACGACCACCGCTGCGAGCCGCGCACCGCATCAGCCCCGGCTGGAGGATGATGCGCTGCTGCGCGGACTGGGCCGCTTCATCGCCGACGCGCCGCTGCCTGACGAGGCGCAGGCCTGCTTCGTGCGCTCGCCGCACGCCTTCGCCGATATCGGCGGCATCGACATCGAGGCCGCCGGCTCGGTGCCGGGCGTGCTCGCGGTGCTGACGGGCGCCGACATGGATGCGGCGAAGATCGGCAACGTCTCCCAGCACCCGCCGCTCAACGGCCGCGGCGGCAGCAACCTCGTCGTTCCGCACCGTCCGGCACTGGCCGGCACTACCGTGCGCCACGTCGGGGAGCCGGTCGTCCTCGTCGTCGCCGAGACGCTCGCCGCGGCGCAGGACGCCGCCGAGCTCGTCCGCATCGATTATGCCGAGCGGCCG
>DASXAP010000127.1:0-3336 GCA_036406655.1 Xanthobacteraceae bacterium
TCGTCGAGCACGCCCTTGTAGACCTCGGCGCTCACCGTCTGCGGCTTGGCGTGCGTGATGGCGGTCGTGTTGTCGACATGCTGCCGGCTGCGCGCGAGATAACCGCTGTCGAGCCGGCAGGAGGCGCCACGGCCGTCCAGGACGACCGCGATCTCGTTGCGCGACAGCGCGGCGCCGGTGCTCAGCACGAAACTCTCGTAGCAGCCGCCCGCGGCGATGCGAGCGGTGGTCGCGGCCGTATGGAAGGCCTTCGGCCCCTCGCTCTGGTCCTTGTAGTGGCGCAGCGTTGCGTCGGCGCCCACGCTCACTGCCGTCACCGGCTGCGACCAGTAGACGCTCGCCGTCTCGTGTCGGAAGGTCTCGATGATCGTGGCCGTACTCCCGCGCTCCGCGATGATCGCGTTGCGCGTGTGGTAGGCCCTGGCCGCGACGCCCGGCGTCGTCAGATGCAGGAGCTCGATCGGCGCCTCGATCGCCGCACCGGCGGCCAACTCCAACACGAAGCCGTCGCGAGCGAGCGCGATGTTCAGGGCATCCAGCGCATCCCTGCCGGTATCACCTTCGCCGAACAGCATACGTACTCGCTCAGGGTTGCTGCGAAGCAAAGCACCCAAGCTCGTCAGCGTGACGCCGCGCGGAAGTACATCCGTCGAGAGCTCCCGGCGATACAGCCCGTCGACCAGGACGACCCGGCAACCGCCGATCACCTTTGGCGGCAGGGCCGGCGATGCCGCCGCCTCCGCCGGCTCGAACGCGACCGCGGCCAGCGAGTTGAGGTTCGTGTACTTCCACCGCTCGTTGCGGATCGTCGGCAGGCCAAGCTGGCGCACGCGCTCGATCGCCTGCTCGCGCAGATCGCGCAGCCAGGGAAGGTCGTGTCCGGGCAGGGTCGGCGCCACCGCCGCGAAGCGGTCTGCGTAGGGCAGGGGAATGATGCGGTTGTCGCGGGGCATACCGGCTCACACCCGGGCGGTCGAGGAGACTTCCGGGTTCGGCCGGCGGTGAGCCTTGTAGCCGACCTTCTCCAGTTCGAGCGCCAGCTCCGGGCCGCCGGATTCGGCGATGCGGCCATCGGCCAGCACATGGACGACGTCAGGCGCCACATAGTCGAGCAGGCGCTGATAGTGGGTGATCATGAGGATCGCCCGCTCCGGCCCGCGCAGTGCGTTGATGCCCTTGGCGACGACCTTGAGGGCGTCGATATCGAGCCCGGAGTCGGTCTCGTCGAGGATCGCGAGGCGCGGTTCCAGCAGGGTCATCTGCAGCACCTCGGCGCGCTTCTTCTCGCCGCCGGAAAAGCCGACGTTGAGCGAGCGCTTCAGCATGTCCTCAGCGACGCCGAGCTGATCGCGCTTCTCGCGGATCAGCTTGAGGAACTCCATGGCGTCGAGCTCCGGCAGTCCCCGATGCTTGCGCACGGCGTTGAGGGCCGCTTTCAGAAAGCTGTTGCTGCCCACTCCGGGGATCTCGACCGGATACTGAAACGCCAGGAAGATGCCCTCGCGGGCGCGCTCCTCCGGCTCCAGCTCACGCAGGTTGCGGCCTTCATAGACGATCGAGCCGTCCGTCACCTCGTAACCATCGCGGCCTGCCAGCACGTAGGCGAGCGTGCTCTTGCCGGAGCCGTTAGGCCCCATGATGGCGTGCACTTCGCCCGGCCGGATCGTGAGATCCAGGCCCTTGAGGATCGGCTTGCCGTCGACCGTCACATGCAGGTTCTTGATGTCCAGCATTCCCGTTCTTCCGATGCGTAAATCCCGATTCGCCGCGCGTCAGCCGACACTGCCTTCCAGGCTGATGCTCACGAGCTTCTGGGCCTCGACCGCGAACTCCATCGGCAGCTCCTGCAGAACTTCCTTGCAGAAGCCGTTGACGATGAGCGACACGGCGTCCTCGGCCGACAAGCCGCGCTGGCGGCAGTAAAACAACTGGTCCTCGCTGATCTTCGAGGTGGTCGCCTCGTGCTCCACCCGGGCCGAGCGGTTGCGGCTCTCGATATAGGGCACGGTGTGGGCGCCGCACTTGTCGCCGATCAGCAGCGAATCGCACTGCGTGTGGTTGCGCGCATTCGCCGCGGTCGGCAGCACGCGGACCAGGCCGCGATAGGTGTTCTGCGCCTTGCCCGCGGAGATTCCCTTGGAAATGATCGTCGAGCGCGTGTTCTTGCCGATGTGGATCATTTTCGTCCCGGTATCGGCCTGCTGGTAGTTGTTGGTGATGGCGATCGAGTAGAACTTCCCGACCGAATTGTCGCCCTGCAGGATGCAGCTCGGATACTTCCAGGTGATGGCCGAGCCGGTTTCCACCTGGGTCCAGGAGATCTTGGAGTTGCGGCCGCGGCAGGCGCCGCGCTTGGTGACGAAGTTGTAGATGCCGCCCTTGCCGTTCTCGTCGCCGGGGTACCAGTTCTGCACCGTCGAGTACTTGATCTCGGCGTCGTCGAGCGCCACCAGCTCGACCACGGCGGCGTGCAGCTGGTTCTCGTCGCGCATCGGCGCCGTGCAGCCCTCGAGATAGCTCACGTAACTGCCGCGCTCGGCGATGATCAGGGTGCGCTCGAACTGCCCGGTCTGGGCGGCATTGATGCGGAAATAGGTCGACAGCTCCATCGGGCAGCGCACGCCCTCGGGGATATAGGCGAAGGAGCCGTCGGTGAAGACCGCGGAGTTCAAAGTCGCAAAGAAATTATCGGCATAAGGGACGACGCTGCCGAGATACTTGCGGACGAGCTCGGGATGCTTCTGCACCGCATCGGAGATCGAGCAGAAGATGACGCCATATTCCTCCAGCTTCTTGCGGAAGGTGGTGGCGACGGACACGCTGTCGAACACGGCGTCGACGGCGACGCCGGCCAACCGCTCCTGCTCCTGCAGGGGGATGCCGAGCTTCTCGTAGGTCTTGATCAGCTCCGGATCGACCTCGTCGAGGCTCTTCGGCTTCTGCTTCAGCTTCGGCGCGGAATAGTAGTAGGCGTCCTGATAATCGATTGGCGGATAGCCGAGCTTGGCCCAGTTCGGCTCCTCCATCTGCGTCCAGGCCCGAAAGGCCCGCAGCCGCCAGTCGAGCAGCCACTGCGGCTCCGACTTCTTGGCGGAGATGAAGCGGATCGTGTCTTCGTTCAAGCCCTTCGGCGCGGTTTCCGTCTCGATGTCCGTGACGAAGCCGTACTTGTACTTCTCGCCGGCGATGGCGCGGACAGTTTCGAGGGTGTTGGGTACTGATGCCATGTTCCTGTTCGTCTTCCGCGTGCTAGGACGGAGCTGTCTTGTCGGGAGCCGGAGGCTCGCTAGTGGGCAAGGCGTGCGCGTCAGCCGCGCCGGATGGTAGCGCGAAGGC
>DASXAP010000128.1:0-20790 GCA_036406655.1 Xanthobacteraceae bacterium
TCAGATCGACCTGTCCGGTCATCGCCGGGCTGTGTGGCTGTCATCGCCGGGCTTGTCCCGGCGATCCTGATTCAGGAGCGAGATGGCCGGCACGAGGCCGGCCATGACTGCGGAATTTAGGGAGGGAAAGATGCGACGATCTTGGATCGAGGCCGCGGGCGTGCTCGTGCTTGCCATCGCCGCAGCGGGGCCCGTGCGCGCACAGGCCGATTATCCCGGTGGGCCGGTGCGCATGATCTCCGATTCCGCGCCTGGCAGCGCCGTCGACACCGGCCTGCGCATCATCGCCGACGGGATGAGCCGGCACTGGAAGCAGCAGGTGGTGATCGTGAACCAGCCGGGCGCCGCCGGCGCCATCTCGGCGACGGTTGCAGCGCAGGCCGCCCCCGACGGCTACACGCTGTACGGGCCGGCGCTGTCGGTGTTCCTCGCCGTGCCGGGCAAGGCGCCGAACCTGCCGCTGATGGTGCCGCGCGACTTCGCGGCGGTCGGCTACACGGTCGACCAGCCGCTCGCGGTTGCGGTCTCGCCCAAGCTCGGGATCAAGACCCTGCCGGAGCTGATCGCGCTCGCCAGGCAGAAGCCGGGCGAGCTTTCCTACGCGGTGACCGGGGTGGGCCGCCTCACCCATCTCACCGGCGAGCTGCTGCAGCTGCGCACCGGCATCAAGCTGCAGATGGTGCCCTACAGCGGCAACTCGGCCCAGGCGATCGCCGACGTCTATGCCGGCCGCATCCCCATCATGATCGAGGGCTACACCGGGCTCGCCTCCGCCTTCCAATCGGGCAATCTGGTGCCCCTGGCGGTAGGCTCGGCGCAGCGCCTGCCGAGCGTCCCCGACCTGCCCACCATCGCGGAAACGGTGCCCGGACTGATCGCCTCCGGCTGGCAGGCGGTGCTGGCGCCGAACGGCACGCCGCAGCCGGTCATCGCCAAGGCGAGCGACGGCCTGCGTGCCGCGCTCGACATGTCCGACGTGCAGAAGCTGCTTGCCGACCGCGGCTCGTTTGCGCGGCCGATGTCGCCCGAGGAGGTGACGGCGTTCATCCGCGATCAGCAGGCGCTGTGGAAGCCGGCGATCGAGCGGATCGCGGAAGAGATGAAGAAGTGAGCGGTCGCGGCGGGCTCCTCGTCGCTCGGCTGCAGGGCAGTGAATGCCGCAACTGAGCAAGCTCGTCGGCTACTGGCTCGGCACCTGCTTCGGGATCGGACGGGTCAGGATCGCGCCGGGCACCGCAGCCTCGTTCGCGGCGCTGCCCATGCATTGGGGGCTCGAGCTCCTGCCGCTGCCTGTGCACCTCACTGCGATCGCCGTGCTGCTTGCAGCAGGGATTTGGAGCGGCGGAAAGATCGCCGACATCGCGGGGGAGCACGATCCGCAGATCGTGGTGATCGACGAGGTCGTCGGCGCGCTGCTCGCTTTGGCGATTGCCGGCGCTGAAAGCCTCAACGCGCAACTTATGGTCGTATTGCTGTTCCGGGTGCTCGACATCTTCAAGCCGTGGCCGATCGACTGGGCGGAGACCTGCAAGCCCGCGGGCGTCGGGATCATGGCCGACGACGTGCTCGCCGGCCTGTTCGCCGGCATCACCGTCGCTGTCGTCCGGCTCGCCTGGCATTAGCCTCATCCCGAGTGCTCGGCTGCTGCCGAGGCGAGCTCGTCGAGGCAGCGCGCGAGGGAGTGGCGCCAATGCGGCAGCGTCACACCGAAGCTGCGCTCGATCTTGCTGCAGTCGAGGCGGGAATCGGCCGGCCGCCGTGCCGGAGTGGGAAATTCTCGCGTCGGGATCGGCTCGAGCTTCGGCACCCGGTGTCCGCGCTCTTGCCACAAGGAGAAGATAGCGGCGGCGAAGCCGTGCCACGTGGCTTCGCCCGCCCCGGCGAGGTGATAGACGCCGGCTCGTCCCGGATCGAGCGGGGCGGAGAGCCGCCCGGCGAGAGCGAGAATCGCCGCGGCGATCTCGGCGGCCGAGGTCGGAGAGCCGTGCTGATCGTCGACCACTCGCACGAGGTCGCGCGTCCGCGCCAGGCGCAGCATGGTCCTGACGAAATTCTGGCCGTGACTGCTGTATAGCCACGAGGTGCGCAGGATGACCGGCGCCGGGTGCTCGGCCGCGACCGCCTGCTCGCCCTCAAGCTTCGAGCGACCGTAAACGCTCAGCGGGCCGGGAGGATCGTCCTCCCGGTAGGGGACACCCTTGCGGCCGTCGAACACGTAGTCCGTCGAGATGTGGATGAACGGGATGCCGCTCGCCTTCGCCGCCTGGGCGAGGCGGGCGGCGCCGTCGCGGTTGATCGCGTAGGCGCGCTCAGGCTCGGATTCGGCCTTGTCGACCGCCGTGTATCCCGCCGCATTCACGACTGCGCGCGGCTTCACCGCAGCGACAGCCCGGGAAATCGAGGCGGCGTCGGCGATGTCGAGCTCGGGACGTCCGAGGCAGACGAGGGGAACCTGCCTCGCTCGCGCCAGCTCGGCCAGGCAGATCGCCAGCTGCCCGTTCCGGCCGGCCACCAGTATCGGAGTCATTCCCGTATTGTCGTCATTCGAAAAAGACCGGCAGGTCCCGCAACGGCGGAAGCACCCGATCCTTCTCCGACAGCACGGCGAGGCTCTCGACGACCGGCCATTGAATGCCCAGCTTCGGATCCGCCCAGTTGACGCCGCGTTCGTGCTCGGCGGAATAGACCTTGTCGACCTTGTAGAACACGACCGTCTCCGGCTCGAGCGTGCAGTAGCCGTGCGCGAATCCCGTCGGAATGAACAGCTGCTCGTCGCCATCGGCATCGAGCTCGACCGACAAGTGCCGGCCGTAGCTGGGCGAGGAGCGGCGCAGATCGACCACGACGTCGAGAATGCTCCCGCGCAGGATCCGCACGAGCTTCGCCTGCGCGAAAGGAGGGACCTGGAAATGCAGGCCGCGGACCGTTCCCCGCGCGGCGGAGCCTGACTGATTGTCCTGGACGAACTCGGTCGCGAGCCCGGCGGCAACGAAATCGCGCCGCATGTAGGTCTCGGCAAAGTAGCCGCGGCGATCGCCGAAGCGCGGGGAGCGGATCAGCTTGACGTCGGGCAGGGCGAGCGAATGGACTTCGAGCTTCATGAGCCTTGCGATCGTCGTGCCGGCGCGGAACGCCGGACCACACGCGGCACTTTCCTACAGCCGGGCTCGATCACTTGCCAGTCATCCGCCGCGCCGCCGGCACCCCGGCCAGCGCGATGGCGGCAAATAGCGCACCGGCGATGAAGGTCCCGGCCGGACCCACCCGGTCCCACAGAATTCCGGCGATGATGCTCGCGAGCAGCGTCGCGATGCCGGTCACGAGGTTGAACATGCCGAATGCGGTGCCGCGCAAATCGGCCGGGGCGGTATCGGCGACGAGGCTCGCCAGCAACCCTTGGGTCATTCCCATGTGCAACCCCCACAGCACGGCGCCAAGGGCGACCGCGGCAAATTCGGAGGCGAACGCCAGCACCAGATCGGCGAGGACGAGGATGGCGAAGCCGCTGACGAGAACGCCGTAACGCCCCCATTTGTCCGACAGCACTCCCGCCGGCCAGGCCGCGGCAGCGTACACCACGTTCATGATCAACATGACCGTCGGCACCAGCACCAGCGACAAGCCCACCGACTGGGCGCGCAGAAGCAGGAACGCCTCGCTGAAGCGCGCCAGCGCAAACAGCGTTGCCACTGCCACCACCAGCCAGTACGCGGCGCCGAGACGGCGCAGCTCGGCGGGAGCGAGCGGGGACCGCACCGGCTCCGCCGCCCGATCGGCGGGCTCGTGAACGAGAAGCACGATCAATGCGACGGAGATGAACGCGGGAACGACCGCGATCCAGAATACGGTGGTGAAATTGCTCGCGGTCAGCGCCATGAAGGCTATCGCCAGAAGCGGCCCGATTGCCGCCCCGACCGTGTCGAGCGACTGACGCAGGCCGAAGGCGGCACCGCGCAGCTCGGGAGGACTGAGATCGGCGACGAGCGCATCGCGCGGGGCTCCGCGAATCCCCTTGCCGACGCGATCGACGAAACGGGCCACCACGATCCACCCGACGGAGGGCGCCAGCGGGAACACCGGCTTGGTCACTGCGGCCAGGCCGTAGCCGGCCGCCGCCAGCAGCTTGCGCTTTCCCATTCGGTCGCTCAGCGCCCCGGAAAATATCTTCACGATCGAGGTCGTCGCCTCGGCGACGCCTTCGATGATGCCGACGGTCAGCATGGAGGTTCCGAGCACCGCCACCAGGTAGAGTGGCAGCAGCGCGTGGATCATCTCCGAGGAGACGTCCATCAGCAGGGAGACAAGGCCGAGCGCCCACACCCCGCCCGGTATCTCGCGCCACCGAAGGAAAGACCTGGCATGGTCCATTTCGCGCATGTCCGGATCGGATCGGGCCGGCATTTACCGTCCGGCTTCTTCCCAAGTCATTGTAACTTGGGAGCTTTCAAGGGCGCGCTTGGGAGCACCGTAGAGCCTGAGAAAATTTTGCCGGCGCGGCCACCTTCCCTTTGAACCTCTCGCCCGGTCGAAACGACTAACCAGCACTCAGGCGAAGTGAGGCGACTGCAGCCGTCCCCCTTGGTCCCCCCCAACCCCTGGCTGACAGCCGCCGTTAAGAAAACCCCGCTCTCCCCGGCGGGGTTTTCATTTTCCGGTCCCTCCTGCCCGCGAGCCGGACGACGGCTCAGGTCGCCCCGGGCAATTGCGGTCCCGCCCCGGGGTGGACGCCGTGCCTCCTCAGAAATTCGATCATGAGGCTGTCGAACAGCCAGGGCTGCTCGATGTGGCAGGCGTGGCCGGCGCCGTACAGCACCTTCATCTCGCAGCCGCGGATGCGCCTTTGCAGCTCGAAGGCGGCCTGGTGCACGCTGTCCTCGCTGCCGCTGAGGATCAGGGTGGGGCACGTGATCCGCGCATGATGGTCGTCGGCGTCCGGCTTCGCCAACGCCTCGAACTGGTGGAGAATCGATTGCAGATCCGCCTGCGCGTTGCGCTCGGTGAACAGGTCGGCGAAGTAGCGCGCCGTCGGTGTTGCCCGGAAGGCCGGGCTGAAATCCTCGAAGGTGTAGCCCCATCGATAGCCGATGCCGTGCTCGCTATAGGCCTTGATCCGGCGGGCGGCGAACTCCTTGCCTGGCGTATAGCCGGTCCCGGAGAGCACCATCGCCGCGGTCTGACGCGGTCGCTGCAGATGCATGTAGGGCGCGATCAGCGAGCCGACCGAGCATCCGACCAGAACGACACGTTCGCCCGGCATTGCCGCATCCAGCGCCTCCCAAGAGGCCTGGGCCATGTCGTCCATGGTGAGGCCCTGGGCCGCCTTGGGCGAGCGGCCATAGCCGGGGAGATCCATGGCGATGCACCGGTACCAGGTAGAGAAGTGCGCCATCTGATAAAGCCAGCAGGACTGGTCCATCGGATTGGGGTGCAGGAAAGCCATCGCCGGCCCGCTGTGACCCATCCGCTCGTAGTTGAGCGGTCCCCTGATGCGGTCGGCCATCGAAGCCTCCATGTGCAGCGGTCGCGAAATTGCCGGGCTCGGATCGTGCACGCTCCCCGTGCAACGATCGGGGCTGCGAAGGACGCTATTTCATCGGGGCGGGCAGGAACAGCGCGATGTGCGGGAACCGACGGCCAATCCGGAAATCGTGCGCGGCGAGCGGATCGTGATCGGCCGGAACGCTGCCTTGCCGTCGCCCGCGCAGGCATGCGACCGTGCTTTGCGTCCGCACGAGCTTTGCGGCAGTGACAGCGGGCAGAGCCGGTGAAAATGGACGAAGATGATCCGCGCGAGCAGATCGTGCGGCTCGAAGCCCGGATCGAGGAGCTTGCCGGCGCCATTGCGAGCTGCCGCAAGCTCATTGCCATCGCGAAGGTGGCGATTGCCGGCGGCGGCGCCATGCTGCTTGCCGTCCTGCTCGGCCTCGTGAGCTTCGATCCCGCCGGTCTCGTCGGCGCGATCGCCGCCATCGTCGGAGGCACCGTGCTGTTCGGCTCGAACGCCAGCACGCTGAAGCAGAGCACCGCAGCCTTGGGTGCCGCCGAAGTCGAGCGCGCGCGATTGATCGGCGAGATCGAGCTCCGCGTCGTCGACGAGCGGCCAGCCGCGCGGGCCCTGCCGCCGACCGGCTGACGCTAGCTCCGGAACGGATGGGATCAGGGGACTGTCGCGGCAAGGTTGCCCGGCTCATCGCCTGCCTGCTGCACCGAGGAGATGCCTGCGCGCGAGAAAGCCCTGCATCCCGGCCCGATTGACGGCGGCTGCCTCGTTGCGGCGTAATCATCAGGCAGAGCCTCTGCCGCGCAAAGGATGCCTAGATGACCCAGGATGTGCGCTCCGAGCCGAAGCTGCTGCTGCCTTCCCTGCAATCGTTCTACGATCTCGTGATCCCGCTGGCATGGCCGCTGGTCCGGATCGCCGCCGGCTGGAATCTGCTGGTGCACGGTTGGGGCAAGGTCAGCCGCGGGCCGTCGGCCTTCGTGCGTGGATTCGTCGAGCTGGGCTTCGATCCGGCCTTGCCCTGGATCTGGGCGGCCCTGACCATCGAGCTCGTCGGCGGGACAGCGATCATTCTCGGCTTGTTCACCCGCTTCTTTGCCGCCGCCGCGGCCATCGAAATGCTGGTCATCACCTGGCTCTATTGGAAGAACGGATTCGGCTGGCTCAACCGCGGCTACGAGTACACCTTGATGTGGGGGCTCGTCTGCCTGGCCATCGCCCTGCGCGGGGGCGGGCCCTATTCGCTCGATCGCAAGATCGGGCTGCAGCTCTGAGCGGCGCTCGCGAGGCGAAGGAATGGAATTCGGCATCCAGTTCTTTCCGGCCGTCGGTCCGGCGCAGAAGCCCGCCGAGCAGTATTGGCGCGAGGCGCTGCAGCTCACCGAGCTCGCCGAGGAGCTCGGCTTTACCACGGTGCGCACGGTCGAGCACTACTTTCATCCCTACGGCGGTTACAGTCCCGACCCGCTGATCTTTCTCAGCGCCGCGGCGGCGCGGACGCATTCGATCCGGCTGGTCACCGGCGCGGTGCTGCCGGTGTTCAACCATCCGCTCAAGCTGGCCGGGCAGATCGGCATGGCGGACGCGATCTCCGCCGGCCGCCTGGAGGTGGGCTTCGCGCGCGCCTTCCTGCCGCACGAGTTCGCCCGCTTCGGCATCTCGATGGACGAAAGCCGCGCCCGCTTCGACGAGGGGCTCGAGCAGGTCACCCGGCTTCTGGAGGAGGAGCGGGTGACTGCGCAAGGCCGCTTCCACAGCTTCAAGGACGTGACCTCGCTGCCGCGACCCACCCAGAAGCCGCGGCCGCCGTTCTGGATCGCCGCGCTCGCCACACCGGAGACCTTCACCACCGCCGGCAGGCTCGGGCACTGGGTGATGGCTATCCCGCTCGGCGGCGCGCACATGGCCGACCTGCTGCAGGTCTATCGCGACGCCTGGCGGGCCGCCGGTCATCCCGGCCGCGGCAAGGTCATGCTGGCGTTCCACATGTATTGTGCCCGCACGAGCGAGGAGGCGGCGGCGGTGGCGCGGGAGCCGCTCAACCAGTATCTGCGCTCGATCGTGGCGGCCGCCTCGGAGTGGCTCTCCGGCGTGGCCTCGCGCGACTACCCCAATTACCAGAAGACGATCGAGGCACTCTCGCAGGAGACGTTCGAATCGCAGGTGGAGAAACGCGCCGCCTGGGTCGGCACGCCCCAGGAGATCGCCCGCGCGATCGTGGACTATGATCGCGAGGTCAGCGGCTTCGAGCACGCCTCGCTGCAGGTGAACTTCGGCCTGATCGGCCTCGCCGAGGCGCAAGCGTCGATGCGGCTGTTCGCCGAGGAGGTGATGCCGCACTTTCGTCCGGGCTGACCGGCGCGCCCCGCCGCCGAATGCAAGCGATGACCGCGGCGGCTCTCGTCAAAGCCGCAGCGCGGCCTCGGCCGGGGTGAACTTGAGCCTGAGCGCCCCGGCCACCGCGCGATGGGTGATCTTGCCCTCGTAGACGTTGAGCCCGTTGCGCAGATGCGGGTCCTCGCCGAGCGCGCGGCGACAGCCCTTGTCGGCGAGCGCCAGCACAAAGGGCAGCGTGACGTTGTTGAGCGCAAAGGTCGAGGTGCGGGCGACCGCTCCCGGCATGTTGGTCACGCAATAATGCACGACGTCGTCGACCGTATAGATCGGCGCCGAATGCGTGGTCGGGCGCGAGGTCTCGGCGCATCCGCCCTGGTCGATGGCGATGTCGACGATCACCGCGCCGCTTTTCATGGCCTTGACGGTTTCGCGGGTGATCAGCTTTGGCGCCGCCGCGCCGGGAATGAGCACCGAGGCGATGACCAGGTCCGCGCGCCGGCACAGCGCCTCGATGGCATCGCTCGTCGAGAACACGGTGCGGATCCGGGCGCCGAGTTGACCCGACAGTCGCCGCAGCGCCTCCGGATTGCGATCGATCACCGTCACGGTCGCGCCCATGCCGGCGCTGATCAGGGCGGCGTGGCTGCCGGCCACCCCGCCGCCGAGGATCACCACGTCGGCAGGAGGCACCCCGGGAACGCCGCCCAGCAGCACTCCGCGTCCCCCGTTCTCCTTCTCCAGGCAGCGCGCGCCGACGTGCGGCGCCATCCGGCCGGCGACCTCCGACATCGGCGTCAGCAGCGGCAGCGTGCCCTGCGGGCTGGTCACGGTCTCGTAGGCGATGGCGATCACGCCCGACGCGGCGAGCTCGGCCGTCTGCTCGGGATCGGCTGCGAGATGCAGGTAGGTGAAGAGCACCTGTCCGGCCTTGAGCCTCCTGCGCTCGGCTGCGAGCGGCTCCTTGACTTTCACGATCAGCTCGGCGCGCTCGAAGATGGGCTCGGCGGCCGGCACGATCTCGGCCCCGACCGCCTGGTAGTCGGCGTCGCTCAAGCCTGCGCCGAGGCCGGCATTCCTTTCCACGAGCACGCCGTGGCCCTTGCCGATGAGCTCGCGCACCGTGGAGGGCACGAGCCCCACCCGGTATTCGCTGTCCATTGTCTCCTTCGGCACCCCAACCAGCATGACGGTGTCCCGGGCCCGCAGCCCATTACCTTAGCATCTTGCGGACGTGGCGGGTCGCCATGCGTGGACCAATCACCGCCCCGCGCAATCGCACGAGGGGGAATGGCACCAATGTGCCGCTTGCACGTTGGTAGCACGGCAAGAAGGGGGGCAGAGTGCGCTTTCCCGACAGTCCGCTTCCGCACCGAGTGCCGCGGGTGCTCGGTACGGCCATCGATTGGGAAGTCCTGCTGACGGCGGCTTTGCTCGCCGCGGCCCTGGCAGTGGGGCTATCGACCGCCGCCGACTACGGGGTCACGGTCGACGAGTTCAACGCCGACGACTACGGCCCCAAGGCGCTGGCCTGGTACACCAGCGGTTTCCGGGACCGCTCGCAGTTCGAAACGGTCGAGTTCTCGCTCTGGTACTACGGCCCGTGGTTTCACATGCTCACGGCCGCGGTTCAGTCATTCGGTCTCGGTGACCGCTTCACCGTGCGCCATGCAATGACATTCACCACCGGGCTCGCCGGCCTTGCGGCGTTGCTGCCGCTCGGGCGGATCGCCGTCGGCCGCTGGGCCGGCCTCACCGCGATCGGGCTGTGCCTGGGCACCGGCTATCTCTACGGCAGCTTGTTCTTCACGCCGATCGACATCCCTTTCCTCGCCGCCATGACCTGGGCGACGCTGGCGATCGTGCTGATGACGCGCCGCATGCTGCCGCGCTGGCCGGCCACCGTGGCTGCCGGCCTGCTGAGCGGCCTCGCCATCGGCACGCGCACGGGCGGCATCATCACGCACGTCTACCTGCTCGGGGCGCTCGTCCTGTGCGCGGTCGAGCTCGGCGCCGCCCATGGCCGGTTGCAGCCGCGCCATCTGCTGCAGCTCGCAGCGCGTTTCGCCGTCGCCGTCATCCTGGCCTGGCTCCTCGCCATCGCCATCTGGCCCTGGCTGCAGATCGGCAGCCCTTTCGCGCAATTTCGCATCGCCCTCGTGCATTTCGCCACGATCCCGATGTCGTTCGAATTCTCGCACTGGGGCGAGCGGATCAGAACCGACGCGCTGCCGCTGTCCTATATCCCGGGGCAGCTGCTCGCCCGGCTGCCGGAAGCTTTCCTGCTGCTCCTGGCGGTGGCCGCGCTGCAGGCCGTCCTCCACGCGGCCGTCCTCGTGCGCCGACTTGCCGGCGCACGCCGGCTGAACAGGCGAATGGCGCTGCGGGCGGCGGCGCTGACACTCGCTCGGAGGCGAGCGGTCCTCCTCGTCTGTGCGGCCGTGCTCCTGCCGCTCGCGTTCCTCATGATCCAGCACGCCACGATCTACGACGGCATTCGCCACGTGCTGTTCGTCATCCCGATGCTGGCGGTCCTGGCCGCTGCCGGCATGGCCGCGCTCATCCCGCTGCTGCGGCGCGCTCCCCTCGTCGCGGCGCTCGCCGGTGGCTCCTACGTCGGCGCGATGCTGGCGGCCTTTGCCGCCTTGCACCCGCTCGAATACGTGGCGCTCAACGCGCTCGCGGGGGGGACCCGCGGCGGCTACGACCGGTTCGAGACCGATTACGGGTCGGCGGCGGCGACGGTTGCCCTGCGCCGGATCGAGGAGCGTCTCGACCACGATCCATCCGCGCGCGAGGCGGAGGTGCCGCCCAGCATCCTGATCTGCATTCCATGGCGCGAGGCAATGGTCGCGCCGATGCTGCGCCGCCCGTGGACGATCGAGACCGATCCCGACAAGGCCGACTTCATCATCGAGACGCAGCGGTCCCGCTGCGCCGAAGGCAAGCCTGTGGTGCTGATAGACGAGGTCGAGCGCTTCGGACGCAGCTTCGCCTGGGTCTATGCCCACCACGGTGAGGACCGCTGAGCGGGAACCGGTGCTTGCCTCTCGCTCGGCTCGGAGCGTGCGTCGGCGAGCGCAATTTGCCGCGCCAGCGTGGTGATCAGCTCCATCTGGGTGCGCAGCTTGAGGTGCAGGTTCAGCAGCACGATGAGGCTGATGCAGACCCAGACATAAAGGACGAGATCCACTCCGCGGCCGATCCCGACCAGTGCGGCGAGCTCGGTGCTGTGGTCGGGGAACCAGACGAGGTAGAGGCCGGCCGTCGCTGCGGCGAGCGAAAGGAGCGCGACAATCGGCGACCGCCGATATTCGCTCCAGGCGTAGAGCAGGATCACGGCCAGCAGCAGGGACAGAACCAGCTGAGCAATCATCGATAGAGCCTGCCTGCGAACAGATCGACCAGAATGAGCGCAGCGTCGCCCATGCGCTGGCCTTTGGCGAGCGAATAGGCGGTATAGTCGATGGTGACGGGTCGCTCGACCCAGCGCAGGCCGCTGCTGCCGATCTGAGCGAGCAGCTCGGACGCGTGGGCCATGCGGTTTTGCCGCAGCCGGATGGAAGCAGCTCCTCGCCGCGTCATTGCGCGCAATCCGTTGTGGGTGTCGGTGACGTGGAGCCCGGTAGTGAGGCGCGTGAACAGCGTCGCCGCCCTGAGCAGCAGCCGGCGCAGCGGCGGAAGCGCGGGAGCGGCTCCGAGGAAGCGGCTGCCGAGGGCAAAGTCGGCGCGGTCGTCGGCGAGGGCCTGGACCAGCCGGCCGATGTCGGCGACCCGGTGCTGCCCGTCGGCATCGAAGGTGACGATGGTCTCGGCCGGGCCGGCGAGCGCAAGCTCGATCCCGCTCTGGAGCGCGGCGCCCTGGCCAAGGTTGAAGGGATGCCGGATGACCATGGCACCCGCCCCCCGCGCCAGCTCCACCGTGCCGTCATCGGACCCGTCGTCCACCACGACGACGGCTGCATATCCCGCCTGCCTGAGCTCGGAGACGATCCGCGAGATCAGCGCCGCTTCGTTGTAGGCAGCGACGACCACCCAGATTTGCGCTGCAGCAGGTTTCACTCAGTCCACCCTTGCACCCGCCGGCAGAATGCGGCAGCCCCGGGAAAAGTTCCAGCGTGGACGCCGGCATCGTGCGCAAAAGGCTTCCCGGGCTGTAGCGGTTCAGGCCGGCTTGCGCAGCACGACGCGCATGGCATCGAGCAGGTTCACGGGTATGCCGATGCCGCTGGCCGCCCGCCACGCCGCACCGCCGAGACCGAGCATGCGCCGCAACTGGAAGAGCACGAGCGAGGCCGGGACGATCTTGCCGGGATGATCCAGGCATTCCAGCGTGAGTCCGAGCCCGGCCGCCAATCGCCGCATGCTTTCCGGCGTGAAGAACCACAAATGCTGCGGCGGGGTCATCAGCCGCCAGCGCGGACCTGCGAGCCGCGCCAGCAGCGAGGCGAAGTCGCCCGTGCTGATGACGACGATACCGCCGGGCTCGAGTCGCTGCAGGCACAGTACGAGCGTCTCGCGCGGCTCCGGCAGGTGCTCGATGACGTCGAACAGGGCGATGACGTCCACGCGCCCGATCCGGGCGAGGTTTGTCTCGTCGGCAATGCCCTGCAGCACGTTGAGGTCGGCGTGGCGGCAATGCTCGGCGGCATCGGCGGCGAGCTCGATGCCGGCCACCTCGAAGTGGCGTCTTGCCTCCTGCAGAAAGAATCCATAGGCGCAACCGAGCTCGAGGAGCTTGCCGCCGGCACGATATCTGCGAATGAGGTCGAGGCTGCGGGCGAACTCGCGCCGCAGCACCGGCTCGGCGCCCATGTAGTCGGCGTAGCCGTCAGGCCGCCCGCCGGAAAAATAGTCCTCGGTGTAGTAGCTGGCCGGATCGAACGCAGCGGTCTCGGCGCGACCGAGGCCGCAGCTGCGGCACTGCAGGATGTCGCAGCCGTTCACCCTGAAACGAAACCGATGCGAGGTTTCGATCCCGCATGCCGGGCAGCTTCTCAGGTCGTTGCTCATGCGCGGGCTTGCCGGCAAGCCGAAGGATCAGATTTTTGCTTGCCGGCCAGGGCGTTCAGAAACGGACCTCGCTCGGAATGAAATCGGCGATGGTGGATGCGGGCACGAAGACCATGGCGATATCGCGCGGCATCGTGACCATTTGGCCGCTTTCGTAATAGGTCTGGGTTCGCGAAACCTTCCTGACTATGATTCCAAGCAGGCACTTCCTGCTCGCATCGAGAATCCCCGATCCGGAGGCGCCGATCCCCGGCACGTATCTGACCACGGATTGATATCGCTCCGGAATGCCCGGCGGCAGCAGATAGGGTGACATGACCTCCGATCGGACCAGCCGCTCCGGCGTGATCACGACAACCGGCTCGCCGACCCAAGGGGCATTCTGACACAGCGGCAGGCGACGCAGCCCCACACGCACGGGAAGGCGGCTCTGATCGACGGACAGCAGCGTCAAGTCGACATCGTGGAAATGGCCATCCTTGAGGACCTCGGTGGGCAGAGCTTCGCCGGCAATCTCCACGCGCGGGCTTGTCCAGAGCCCGAGACCGGCGACATGGGCGGCGGTAAGGGCAACTCCGTTGCCGAGATAGACGCCGTTGCCGGTCCAGCCTTCCTGCTTCGGGGTTCGCTCGATGTGGACGGCATAAACCCTGAGGGGGTCGTCCGCGTCCTCCGGGTGGGCCGAGGCGGCGAGCAGGGCAGCGATGAGGCCGGCGCATAGCGGTCTGGCGAAGCGCATTCAGGGCGCATCTGACCACGAACTCGCGGCTCGATCAAAACGAACCGCATCCATGCTCGCATCGCCGGCCTCGTCGTGTCCGAGCCGCCTCGCAGCGGGTGCCTCGTGAGCGGATGCGGGAGAGGCAAAGGCTCGATCATCGGCCGCGCCGCCTCGAGCGCGCCGGCCTGCTGCCGCTCTTCGCTCCCCGAGCGGACCGTGACCTTGCCGCAGGCGATTTGCCGGCGCCCCGCCCGCTCGCCGGGCGACGCCCTGCGGGCGGCAGCGCGCCGCTCTCCTCCAGCCGCGCGGTCCAGTATTCCCAGGCGCGGCCGATCGCCCGCGGCTGCAGCTGCAGCGGGCAGGTCAGCTCGACCTCGCCCCGGGTCAATGGTCCGATCCTGCCGAGCGTCGTCGAGCGCAGCTGCATCTCGGCGTTGAAATGCGAATAGACGGTGCGGAACACGAGCTCGCGCAGCGTGGTGCCGCCTACCGCCGCGCCATGCCGCCGCATCAGCACGATCCAATGCTGGCCCAGCGCCCTCGCCAGCGACTGCCCCTCTTCCGGCTTGATCACCAGCATGTTGGTGTCGCCGAAATCATCGCGGCTCTCCCAGAACGGCACCGGGCCGCCGAGCACGGCGCCCATGTGGCAGACCGGCAGCAGCTCCATTCCGGTGATGCAGAACGGCAGCACCGCCGGCGAGTGGTGATGGCACACCGCGTTGATGTCGGGCCGCGCCCGGTAGATGCAGCCGTGGATCACCCGCTCGGCGTAGTGAGTGACCCCGGCGTCGCCGACCGGCTCGGAATCCAGCGTGAACTCGTGGATGTCGCCGGGCTCGATCAGCTGCGGGCTGCGCGAGCGGGCCAGAAGGTAGCGGCCGGGATCGCCGGGATGGCGCACGCTGACATGCCCGAAGGCGTCGAGCACGCCTTCGTGAGCGATGATTCGATTGGCGAGCGCGAGCTCGTAGCGGGTCTCCTCCAGAGAAGCTGCCATGCGCGTTCCTTTCCTGCCTGGGTTTTCGGCAACCGAATAGCCGCGAGCGCGTTCTTCGCTCGCGCCCCGCACGCGGCGCGCGGCTGGCAGCGCGGGGGCTTCGCTGCAACGGCCTGCTGCCCGCCGCTCGGAGTGTAACCGAACCAGCGGTACTCGGCGGTGAGAGCATCCCGAGCCGTCGCAGTGAAAAAATTTTTCCGCCGAGCCTGCTTCCGCTCGACGATATCCTTCGGTTGTGGCGCCGGGATTTGCACAACCTTGGACTGCGAAACCCCACGTGGACGACCTTTCTGCTTGGCCCGTGGCAGTTGGGCTGATGTCGTAATCCAGTCCGCGCCAACATCGGGGTGACGGCATGGGTTGCCCACTGGCTGGTCTTGCTATCGGCGTTCGCGCGTCAGAGAATGCCCATGCAAGGTGCATCTTCTTACAGGAGACGAGCGATGGACGCTGGAGTGGGCTGGATCGCAGCTATCATCATTGGCGGGATTGCGGGGTGGCTGGCAGAGCAGTTCATGAAGAGTGACATGGGGCTGCTGATGAATATCGTGCTTGGCATCGTCGGGGCGGCAGTTGCCAGCGCTATTTTGAGCGTGTTTGGGATCGCCCTTGGCGGATGGCTGGGCTACCTGATCGCCGGCTTCATTGGCGCGTGCTTGCTGATCTGGATCGTCCGGATGGTAAGGGGGACACGGCCAGCTTGAGGACGGCAGCTTAAGCCACCGAGCCGCGCTGCGGATCGGCAGCTGCTCTGCAGGCGCTCGGTTCAACTTATCGGGGTTCTTCTCGGTCGCCGTCTCCTCGACAAGGATGGCTCTCGTCCTGCGACAGCGGCGTCGCGCCGTTGATGATCGCCCACAGCTCTTGCGCGCGGTGAGGTTGGCCTGGGACGACAGCGGCCTGGGGAGCCCTGCCGTAGCCGGGATCGAGCTACGCCACAGCGCAGGCCGCGCGCGCGGCAGGTATCGCCTCGGGATCGCGTTCCGGCAGGGTGAGGCCCGCCCTGCCAAGCACAAGGCAGTGCCAGCATCTCGCTAGCCAGGGCTAGCAAGGTGCGCCGCCATCACATTGCTCGGCTTCGTTTCTACACTTCGCCGCTGTGTAAGTTTTCCCACAGCCAAGATCCATTCCGGACATCCAAGCGCTATGCTACAGGCAGGCCGGCTGGCGCACGCCGCACGGTCGTCCAACCGCCGTGCGAACCGCGCCTCGCGTTTTCCCACCGAGACACAACGTGGCCTTCAGCCTGCTCACACTTCTCGACGACATTGCCACCGTGCTCGACGACGTGGCGGTGATGACCAAGATCGCCACCAAGAAGACCGCCGGCGTGCTCGGCGACGACCTCGCGCTTAACGCGCAGCAGGTCGCCGGTGTGGATTCCTCCCGTGAGCTTCCGGTGGTCTGGGCGGTGGCCAAGGGCTCGATGCTCAACAAGGCGATCCTGGTGCCGGCTGCGCTGCTGCTGAGCGCGTTCACGCCCTGGGTGGTGATCCCGCTCATGATGATTGGCGGGGCCTTCCTCTGCTTCGAGGGGGCGGAGAAGCTGGCACGCAATCTGCTGCGCTCCAAGGCGCGGGACGACGCCCACCGCTTCGAGAGCCTTCCGGCTTTGGGCGATCCCAGCATCGATCCAGCCGCCTTCGAGCGTGACAAGATCAAGGGCGCGGTGCGCACTGACTTCATTCTCTCAGCCGAGATCATCGTGATCTCGCTCGGCACGGTTGCGCAGGAGGCATTCGCGGTCCAAGTCGGCGTGCTGATCGCGATCGCCGGCATTATGACAGTCGGCGTCTACGGCTTGGTCGCTGGCATCGTAAAGCTTGACGACGCCGGTCTGTCCCTCAGCCAGCACGCGGGCGACAGCGGCCTGATGCGCGCCAAGCGCGCGCTTGGCTGCGGCATCCTTCGCGTTGCTCCCTGGCTGATGAAGTTCCTCTCCATAGTCGGCACGGCCGCGATGTTCCTGATCGGCGGCGGCATTCTCACCCACAATGTGCCGGCGCTGGACTTCGCGATGGAGGCGATCCCCCGGCACGGCGTGCTCGGCATGCTGGCCGACCTGATGGTCGGCGTGATCGTCGGCGCCGTGGTGCTCTGCGTCGTCAAGCTGACCGGCAAGCTGCGGAGCAAGCCCGACCGCGGCGGGAGCGAGCAAACCAGCGTAGCAGTCGGAAGACATCGGTGGACGCGTCAAAGCCTCTGTTAGTGGGCATAGAACAATCATCCCTGGGCTCGATCTTGTCGACCCATCATCCCCGAATAGCATCGCCAAGGGCTGCCACGGAGAAGCGGGGCACGCACCGAGCGGGAAGTCCGGTGGTAAACGGAAGTCAAATGAGAAGGGCAGCTGAAGCAAGAAAAAGCCTTGTTTGGAACTGACCCTCCCGTCCGGTCGGGAGTGTCGGCTGGAGCCGGGCAGCCCCTTGTGCCTGCCTGCTGATAGAGTCCCGTATGGAATTAGGAGGAGGGAATCGAGTTATGAAAGCTTGGTCAGTCATCGGTCTGTTATTCACGGTCGCGATCATCGCGACATTTCCGATGTCGCCGCAACTGACGCCGCGTGGCGTAGAGCTGAGCGTCAATCAAGCGCAGGCCGTCACTTACGGGCGATACCGGCGAGTTAGCCGGCGGGTCAACCGTCGCAACTACTACGGCTTCTACGGGGCTCCCGGCGTCTACGGTGCCCCCGCGTACTACGGCACTCCCGGCTATTACTATGGCGGCTACCAGCAGCAGCCCATCGGCGGCGGCGGTGGCCAATGGTACCCGCGGTAGTCTAAGCGGGCTCCAAAAGGCGGAGGGGTAGCCCAGGGGCATCAGCGCTGCGCCCAACTCATCAGGCCTGTTGACGAGCGACGCCAGCACCGCTTCCCGCCGCGCGGGCAGTTCACGCAGCTGTCCGATTCGATGCAGCTCGAAATCCGGGCGCAATCAGCTTAAGATGGTGTCCACCGAAACCGGGTGCAGGTCGGTGCTTCAGCGTCGCTTATAGGCCGCCAAGTTTACCTGCTTAGAAAGAGCTTCCGAAGCTGCTGATGTTCACTGAACTGGAAGTCAGCTTTCCGAGCCAGAGGTCGGAACGGCCTCGTGAGGACGTCCTGCGTCACCGTCCACGCTCGCTCCGCTGCCGAGTTCGCAACGACGATCCCGAATGCGGTGACCCCGAAAAACACTACCGCTATCGCGACGGCCATCTTGGCGATGAATCTGCCGTGCATGATTCCACCCCCATCCATGCGGAGCACGAAGCTGTGCTTGCAAGACTAATATTAGCGCGACCACAGCATTCAGCCTGTGACGCATATCACAGCTTGCGGAAGCTTATTTGATTTTCGGGTATTCAGATGCTGTTAGCCGGGGCCTGCGCCCGCAAACCATGGCCCTATCTGAAAAGAACCAGCACCCCGCCAGTGAGCTTAAAAGGCCCTGTCCCCTCGAAGCCTGGGCAGGGTGATCGCTCTCCGGCGCGAGCTTCGTTCTGCGACCTCCGGCAAATATCCGTCTGATTTGACCAGAAGATCTTCCCTCACAACACGTTCATATTCTTCGAGAGGGCTTTTGATCCGATACATGTGCTCACCGTCTCGATCCGGCATCGCAGCGATGATCCTGTAGTCGCCGGCAGCTGCGTGACGAAGAAACATGTCCGGAATGCACGTCACTATTTGACCAACGTTGAAGCGGCGCATCGATCTTCCCCCGAGTTTCGACGACCGTGGCAATTCCCAGCTTGAATGGGTTTACGCTCCGTGGCCGCTACGACGAAAAGAAGGAGAAAGGCGGACTTTTTCTTGACATCTCCGCAGTCTCATTGCTTGCCGAGCGATTTTCGCCGACTGCGAGCGTGCTTTTGCCCGCGCCCTGGCCACGCTTGCAGCGGTGCAAAGGGTTCGCACTCTGATTCGGAGCAGCCATTTGATTGGCCAAAAATCCTCGCGGCTGCGATGGACAGACCCACCATCAATGCGCCAAAGCGCGAAGCCCACATGATATCGCCCAGCACAACGCGCCACGCCGGCTCGATCCCGCAATGATGCTATGGTGCGGCGATGGATTCCCGCCGTGCCGCGCCCGGCCGGGGCTTTGCCCTGGCGTTGGGCCTGGTCGCCTTCGTCGCACCGCTCGCCGTGCATCTCTTCCTGCCGATGATCCCGGCGGTGAAGGCCGCGCTCGGACTTTCCGAGGCGGTCGCGCAGCTGAACTTCAGCATCGCGCTCTTTGCCATGGCGCTGAGCACGCTCGCCTACGGGACTCTGTCCGACCGCTGGGGCCGCCGCCCCGTCCTGCTGTCGGGACTCGTGCTTTTTCTGCTGGGAAGCGCGGGGTCGGGATTGGCGCAGACGGGGAGTGGGCTCGTGCTCGGTCGGGTAGTGCAGGCCATCGGCGCCGGCTGCGGCATGACGCTGGTGCGCACCATTGCGCGCGACGCGTACCGGGACGAGCACCTCATTCGCGCCATCGCCTACCTCACCATGTTCTACACGCTCGGACCGATGATCGCGCCGGTGATCGGCGGCGTGCTGATCGATACGCTCGGCTGGCGCAGCGTGTTCGGCTTCGCGCTCGCTGCCGGCGGCGCCATCACGCTGGTGGTGTACGCGATGATCGGGGAAACCCTTCCCGCCTCCGAGCGGGTTGCGCGCGAGATCGGCGTTCTGCGCGGATACGCCGACCTGTTCTCCCGGCCTAAGCTCGTGGGCTACGTGCTGCAGAGCGGGTTCAACACGGCGGCCTTCATGACCATGGCCAGCGCAGCCGCGACCCTGATGAAGGAGCTGCTGCAGCGGCCATCGAGCGAGTTCGGCTTCTATTTCCTGCTTTTCCCGCTCGGGTTCTTTTTCGGCAACCTGATCTCGAGCCGGATCGGCAATCGCGTATCCAACGAAGCGATGGTGCTCGCCGGCTCGCTCCTGGCCGTCACCACCGTCGCGCTCCAGGCGTGGCTGCTGCTGTCGGGGCACGTGTCTGCCTGGACCTTCTTCATTCCCGGCTTCTTCATCACATTCTCGCAGGGCATCTCGCTCCCCTACGCGCAGGTGGGGGCCATGGCGGTCGTGCCGCGGCTTGCCGGGACGGCCGCCGGGATCGGCGTGTTCATGCAGAATTTCGGCGGGGCCGTCTTCACCCAGCTCTACGGCCTCTTCGCCGACGGCACCCCGCGCCCGATGATCATCATCGCGGGATGCAGCGCAATCCTGTGCCTTGCCGCCGGCGCCCTGCCGTTCGCACTCGCGCAGCGCGTTGCGGCGGGCGGCAAGGGCGGCAGCTCCGCACGTGCAGATCGATGATCCGGCAGACGGCTTTCGCAGACGACCGCCTCACCTCGCCGGCGCGACCGTGCCGCGGCATTCGCCGAAGCCGATGCCGGCGAAGCCGTCCCGCCGGCAATGCCCGCGCATGATCACGGTGTCACCGTCCTCCAGGAAGCGCCGGCTCTCGCCCGAGGCGAGCTCGATCGGGCGGCGGCCGCCGCCGGAAATCTCCAGCAGGCTGCCGAGCTCGCCTTGCTCGGGGCCGGAGATGGTGCCGGTGCCGAAGACGTCGCCCGGGCGCAGATTGCAGCCGTTGGAGCTGTGATGGGTGACGAGCTGGCCCACCGTCCAATAGAGGTGCCGGGTGCTGCTGCGGCAGAGCCGATGCGGGGAAAGCCGTCTTGCCACGAGCCCCGGCGTCAGCAGCAGGACCTCGAGCTCCACCTCGAGCGCTCCGCTGGCGGCATCGGCCGGATCGCTGAGATAGGCGAGCGGCTGCGGGTCGCCGGCGGGCCTTGCCGGCTGCGGCATGCGAAACGGCGCCAGCGCCTCCGACGTGATCACCCAGGGCGAGATGGTGGTGCAGAAGCTCTTGCCCAGGAACGGGCCGAGCGGCTGCGCCTCCCACGCCTGGATGTCGCGCGCCGACCAGTCGTTGAGCAGGCAGAAGCCGGCGATGTGCTCCGCCGCCTGCGCGAGCGGGATCGGCTCGCCCAGGCTATTGCCCGGGCCGATCCACACCCCGAGCTCGAGCTCGCAATCGAGACTGCGGCTCGGGCCGTATCCGGGAACGGTCTCGCTCGCCGGCTTGCGCTGGCCGCTGGGGCGCCTGACCACGGTCCCCGACGCGCAGATCGAGGACGCGCGGCCGTGATAGCCGATCGGCACGTATTTGTAGTTCGGCAGCAGCGGATTGTCGGGACGGAACAGCCTGCCCGCGTTGGTCGCGTGGTGGATGCCGGCGAAG
>DASXAP010000129.1:0-11411 GCA_036406655.1 Xanthobacteraceae bacterium
GGTGCAACGCGACCGATCTGCTCCCTCCCCCGCTTGCGGGGGAGGGGTGGGGAGGGGGTGCGGCTCAGGCACATGCGCCCCCTCCCTGTTTACGCGCGTCTTCGACGCGCTATGCGGGGGAGGGAACGCTGTCGCGCCGCCGTGGTTCAAATTCACCGAAACGTGCTCTCTAAACCACGTAAAATCTAATTCCGCTGCGAGGCGCGCAGCGCCTGGCCGAGATCATCGATGATGTCGGCCGCCGCCTCGAGCCCGACGGAGATGCGCACCAGCTCCTCCCCGAGGCCGGCGGCCGCGAGCTGAGCGGCGTTCATCTGCTGGTGGGTGGTGCTGGCGGGATGGATGACCAGCGTCTTGGCATCACCGACATTGGCGAGGTGGCTCGCCAGCCGCAGTGCCTCGATGAACCTGCGGCCGGCAGCGCGGCCGCCCTTGATGCCGCAGCTGATGATCGAGCCCGCGCCCTTCGGCAGGAGTCGCCTGGCGAGCTCGAAATCCGGGTGCGAGGGCAAGGACGGATGCAGCACCCAGTCGATCGCGCCGTGCCGGCTCAGGAAATCGAGCACGGCCGCGGTGTTGTCGACGTGCCGCTGCATGCGCAGCGGCAAGGTCTCGACACCCTGCAGCAGATGGAAGGCGTTGGTCGGCGACAGGCAGGCGCCAAAGTCGCGCAGGCCCTCGGCGCGGGCGCGCATGATGAAGGCGGCAGGGCCGAATTCCTCGGCGAAGGCGATGCCGTGATAGCCGGCATAGGGCTCGGTGATGGTGGGAAACCTGCCGGAGCCGGCGAAATCGAAACGGCCGCCGTCGACGACGGCGCCGCCGATGGCGATCCCGTGGCCGCCGATCCACTTGGTGAGCGAATGCATGACGAGGTCGGCGCCGAGCTCGATCGGCCGGCACAGCCAGGGAGTGGCGAAGGTGTTGTCGACGAGCAGCGGGATGCCGGCGGCGTGAGCGAGCTCGGCCACGCGGGGAATGTCGAGCACCTCCAGGCCGGGATTGCCGATGGTCTCGGCGATGACGAGCCGGGTGCCCTCGCCGATGGCGGCGCGAAAACCGTCGAGATCGCGCGGCTTGACGAAGCTCGTCGTGATGCCGAAGCGCGGCAGCGTATGGGCGAGCAGATTGACGGTGCCGCCGTAGAGCGAGGTCGAGGCGACGATGTGGCGGCCGGCATCGAGCAAGGTGGCGATGGCGAGGTGCATCGCCGCCATTCCGCTCGCGGTGCAGACCGCCCCGACGCCATTCTCCAGCGCCGCCAGCCGCTCCTCCAGCACCGCGGTCGTCGGGTTGGAGATGCGGGTGTAGATGTGCCCGGCCCGCTCGAGGTTGAACAGCGCCGCGGCGTGATCGGCATCCTGGAACACGTAGGAGGTGGTCTGATAGATCGGCACGGCGCGCGCGCCGGTCACCGGGTCGGGATGCTGCCCGGCATGCAGGCTCAGCGTGTCGAAGGCGGGCGGCTTCGGTCCTGCCATTCATGTCCCCGGCGGGAGAGCGGAGCCGCAGGGTCAGCGAAGCGGCTCATGCAATCAGCAATCGAACGATCGATGCGCCATTGCCCATCCACGCCCGCAGTGGTGGACAAATCGCCGTCAACGATAGGCTCTGATGCTATGCGGGCAGAAAACCACGCTAGAACAGCCCGATGATGCGGCCGTCGGGCCCGACGTCGATGGCGTCGGCCGCCGGCACCCGCGGCAGCCCCGGCATCGTCATGATCTCTCCGCAGATCGCCACCACGAACTCGGCCCCGGCGGAGAGCCGCACCTCGCGCACGGTGACGATGTGATCCTCGGGCGCGCCCTTGATGTCGGCATTGGTGGTGAAGCTGTACTGCGTCTTGGCCATGCAGACCGGCAGATTGCGGTAACCCATCTTCTCGAACGATTCGAGCTGGTCGCGCACCGGCTTGTGCACGTCGATGTCCTTGGCGCGGTACATCTCCCTGGCGATGGTGCGGATCTTGTCGATCAGCGGCATCTCGTCGGGATAGAGCAGCTTCAGCCTGCTCTTGCCGCTGTCGGCGACCTTGACGACGGCCCGGGCCACGTCGGCGGCCCCTTTGCCGCCCTCGGCCCAGTGGTCCGCCATCAGCGTCTCGACGCCTGCTCTCGCGCAGGCGTTCTTCACCAGCGCAATCTCCGCCTCGGTATCGGCGCTGAAGCGATTGATCGAGACCACCGGCACGATGCCGAACTTGCGCACGTTCTCGATGTGGCGCCGGAGATTGGCGATGCCGGCCTCGAGCGCGGCGAGGTTCTCGGTCTTGAGATCCTCCTTGCGGACGCCGCCGTGCATCTTCAGCGCCCGGATGGTGGCAACCAGCACCGCGGCATCCGGAGCAAGCCCGGTCTTGCGACACTTGATGTCGAGGAACTTCTCGCCGCCGAGATCGGCGCCAAAACCGGCCTCGGTCACCACGTAGTCGCAGAGCTTGAGCGCAGTGGTGGTAGCCAGCACCGAGTTGCAGCCATGGGCGATGTTGGCGAACGGCCCGCCGTGAATGAAGGCGGGTGTCCCCTCGAGCGTCTGCACCAGGTTGGGCGCGAGCGCGTCCTTGAGCAGCGCGGTCATCGGGCCGTGCGCCTTCAGATCGCCGGCGCGGACCGGCTGGCGGTCGCGCGTGTAGCCGATCACGATCTTGGCCAGCCGCTGCTTGAGATCGTCGAGATCCTTGGCGAGGCAGAAGATCGCCATCACCTCCGAGGCGACGGTGATGTCGAAACCGTCCTCGCGCGGAAAGCCGTTGGCGATGCCCCCGAGCGAGGCGACGATCGAGCGCAGGGCGCGGTCGTTCATGTCCATCACGCGCCGCCAGGTCACGCGCCGGCTGTCGATGCCGAGCGGGTTGCCCCAGTAGATGTGATTGTCGATCAGCGCCGACAGCAGGTTGTTGGCGGTGCCGATGGCATGGAAGTCGCCGGTGAAGTGCAGATTGATGTCCTCCATCGGCACCACCTGCGCGTAGCCGCCGCCGGCGGCGCCGCCCTTCATCCCGAAGCAGGGACCGAGCGACGGCTCACGAATGCACAGCATCGCTCGCTTGCCGATGTAGTTGAGCGCGTCGGCGAGCCCGACCGTGGTCGTGGTCTTGCCCTCCCCGGCCGGCGTCGGGGTTATCGCCGAGACGAGGATCAGCTTGCCGTCCGGCCGGCTGCGCAGCGACTTGACGAAATCCATCGACAGCTTGGCCTTGTAGTGGCCGTATGGCTCGAGGCTCTCGGGGGCGATGCCGAGCCGCTCGCGCGCGACCTCCATGATCGGCCGCAGCCGCGCTGCCTGCGCAATCTCGATGTCCGACCTCGGGCTGGCATGCTGCGAGGCGGCGGGGGCCGGCTTGGCTGCGGTCGCGGGAGTGGGGGTCATGAAAGCCTCATGCCTGGGTTGAGCTTCGCATTGGCGGCGAACTCGCCGGCGGCGAGCTTGGGCCCGTCGGCCTGCACGCGGGTCACGTTGATGCGGCCGTCGGCGCACACCACGCTGAAACCGGCGGTGCCCACCTCGACCACCTCGCCCATCTTGCCGCCGATGCCCTTGGGATGCCGCGCCGGAACCGGCGTCGCGTCGAGCACCTTGAACCGGTTGCCGCCGAGGCTGGTCCAGGCGCCGGGCGCCGGGTTGCAGCCGCGGATCAGCCGATCGATCTGCTGCCACGGCTTGCCCCAGTCGATGCGGGCATTGTCGGGGCCGCAGCGGCCTTCGTAACTCGCTTTCGACTCGTCCTGCTTGATGCGCGGCGCCTTGCCGGACTTGACGAGATCGACCGCCTCCAGCATCGCCTCGACACCCATCGGAAACAGCCGGTCGAAATAGACCGAGCCGAGCGTGTCGGTAGCGGAGATGGTCGTCTTCTTCTGCAGCAGGATGTCGCCGGTATCGAGACCGTTGTCGGGCCAGAAGATCGACAATCCGGTCTCGGTCTCGCCCTTGATGATCGGCCAGTTGATGGCGCTCGGCCCGCGATAGGCGGGCAGCAGCGAGGGATGGTACTGGATCGAGCCGCGGGTCGGGATATTGAGGAACTCCTCGGGCACGAACAGCGTCACGAACGCCATCACCTGCAGATCGGGCTTGAGAGCCCTGAACTGCTCCCACACCTCGGGCTTGCGGTAGGAATCGGGCTGGTGCACGGGCAGCGAGGCGGCAAGCGCCGTCTCCTTCAGCGGGTCCGCCTTGGCGCCAGGCTTCTCCGGCGCCACGTAGACGGCGATCACCTCCTCGCCGCGCTGCCGCAGCGCCTCCAGCACCGCCTTGCCGAACGCCTGCTGCCCGTGAACGACGATACGCATTTGTCCTCTCAAGACCCTGGTGAGTCATCGCCGGGCTTGTCCCGGCGATCCCGATGCTGATGCCGCCCTCTGTCGATCGGGATGGCCGGGACAAGCCCGGCCATGACGTGCTGTCTTGCCGCTACGCCGCCTCGGCTCTTGCCCCCTTCTCCGGCGCGGTGATCGCCCCGGAAGACCTGATCTCGGCGATTTCGGCGGTGGAATAGCCGAGCTCCCTCGCCAGGATCTCCTCGGTGTGCTCGCCCAAAAGCGGCGCGCGCTTCACCTCGGTGAGCGAATCCGACATCTTCACCGGGTTGCCCACCGTGAGATACTTGCCGCGGACGGGGTGGTCGACCTCGACCACCGTGCCGGTGTCGCGCAGCGACGGCTCCTCGGCGATCTCCTTCATCGACAGGATCGGACCGACCGGGATATCGCGCGCGTTGCAAACCTCCATCACCTCGAACTTGCTCTTGGTGACGGTCCAGGCCTCGATGGTGGCGAAGATCTGCCTGAGGCGGGGGAGGCGTGCCGGCGGGGTGGCATAGTCGGGGTCGGTCTTCCATTCCGGCCTGCCGATCAGGTCGCAGATCGCGCCCCATACCGGCGCCTGGGTGATGAAATAGATGTAGGCGTCGGGGTCGCTCTCCCAGCCCTTGCATTTGAGGATCCAGCCGGGCTGGCCGCCGCCGGAATCGTTGCCCGCGCGCGGCACCGCCTTCCCGAACGGTATCCCCTCTCCGTGCTGGCTGTATTCGCCGAGCGGGCCATGCGCCAGACGCTGCTGGTCACGCAGCTTCACCCGGGTGAGATTGAGCACGCCGTCCTGCATCGCGCACAGCAGGCGCTGGCCGCGCCCGGTGCGAACCCGTTGATAGAGCGCGCAGGCGATGCCGAAGGCGAGGTGGAGCCCGGTGCCGCTGTCGCCGATCTGGGCACCCGTCACGAGCGGAGGCCCCTCGCGGAAGCCGGTGGTGGAGGCGGCGCCGCCCGCGCACTGCGCGACGTTCTCGTAGACCTTGCAATCCGCGTAGGGCCCCGGGCCGAAACCCTTCACCGAGGCGACGATCATGCGCGGATTGGTCTTGTGGATGTGATCCCAGGTCAGCCCCATCCGGTCGAGCGCGCCGGGGGCAAAATTCTCCACCAGGACATCGCAGTGCCTGATCAGCCGATCGAGGATCTCCTTGCCCTTGGGATGCTTGGAATCGATGGTGATCGAGCGCTTGTTGCCGTTGAGCATCGTGAAATAGAGGCTGTCGGCGCCCTTCACGTCGCGCAACTGCCCGCGGGTGATGTCGCCGGCACCGGGCCGCTCGACCTTGATCACGTCGGCGCCCATGAAGGCCAGCAGCTGCGTGCAGGTCGGGCCCGACTGGACGTGGGTGAAATCGAGGATCCTGACTCCCTCGAGCGCCTTGCCGGCCTGCCCCCAGGGTTTCCTGGAAGGTCTCGGCAGGCCGTTGCCGGCCTTGCTCGCGGGCCTGCTCGACTCGAGCTTCACCACCTTCCTCGCTGCTGTCCTCGATCTGGCCTTCACCTTCCTGGGTCGCTTGCTGGACATGTGCATTCCCTATCCGTTATTTCTGTTTCTTCCGAACCGCGCTCTGCGGGTTGAGGTTGCCGATGCGGCCGCTCTCGCTGCCGGCCGCCGGATCGATCGCCGCGTTCACCAGCGTAGGCAGCCCCGAATCCATCGCCTTGTTCACCGCGCGGCTCAGCTCGTCGGGCGTCGTCACGTGCACGCCCTCTCCGCCGAACGCTTCCATGATCTTCTCGTAGCGCGCGTCCTTGACGAAGGCGGTGGTCGCCGGGTCGGAGCCGCCGGCGGGATTGACGTCGGTTCCCCGATAGATGCCGTTGTTGTTGAAGACGACGACGCATACCGGCAGCCGGTAACGACAGATCGTCTCGACCTCCATGCCGCAGAAGCCGAAGGCGCTGTCGCCCTCGAGGGCGAGCACGGGCTTGCCCGTCTCCAGCGCCGCGCCGATCGCAAAGCCCATGCCGATGCCCATGATACCCCAGGTGCCGACGTCGAGGCGCTTGCGCGGCCGATACATGTCGATCACGCCGCGGGCGAGATCGAGCGTGTTGGCGCCTTCGTTGACGAGGATCGCGTCCGGCCGCTCCTTGATGATGGTGCGCAGCGCACCGAGCGCGCTGTGGAAGTCCATCGGCGCCGAATTCCGCATCAGCTTCGAGGACATGCTGGCGATGTTCGCTTCCTTGCGGGCGTTGATCGCGCCGGTCCAGTCGGCCGGCGGGGCCGGCCACCGGCCGTCCATGCCCTCGAGCAGCGCCGACACGCAGGAGCCGATGTCGCCGACGAGGGGGGCGGCAATGGCGACGTTGCTGTCAATCTCCTTGGGCTCGATGTCGATCTGGATGAGCTGCTTGGAATGCGGCTCTCCCCAGGTCTTGCCCTTGCCGTGCGAGAGGAGCCAGTTGAGGCGGGCGCCGATCAGCATCACCACGTCGGCGTCCTTGAGCACGGTCGAGCGGGCCGCACCGGCCGACTGTGGATGCGTGTCGGGCAGGAGCCCCTTGGCCATGCTCATCGCCAGGAACGGGATGCCGGTCTTCTCTACGAGCGAGCGGATCTGCTCGTCGGCCTGCGCGTAAGCGGCGCCCTTGCCGAGAATGATCAACGGGCGCCTGGCGCCCTTGAGCAGCTCGAGCGCCCGCCTGACGGCGGCCGGGGCAGGAAGCTGGGCCGGTGCCGGATCGATCACCTTGACCAGCGATCTCGCTCCGGCCTCCGCGTCCATGACCTGCGAGAGAAGCTTGCCGGGGAGGTCGAGATAGACCCCGCCGGGACGTCCCGACAGGGCGGCCCGGATCGCGCGCGCCACGCCGATGCCGATGTCGGCGGCATGCAGCACGCGGAACGCCGCCTTGCACAGGGGCTTGGCGATCGCCAGCTGGTCCATCTCCTCGTAGTCGCCCTGCTGCAGGTCGACGATCTCGCGCTCGGACGAGCCGCTGATCAGGATCATCGGGAAGCAGTTGGTCGTGGCATTGGCGAGCGCCGTGAGGCCGTTGAGGAAGCCGGGCGCGGACACCGTGAGACAGATGCCGGGCTTCCGCGTCAGGAAGCCGGCAATGGCGGCGGCGTTGCCGGCGTTCTGCTCGTGCCGGAACGAGATGACGCGCATGCCCGCGGCCTGCGCCTTGCGCCCGAGATCGGTGATCGGGATGCCGGGCACGCCGTAGATCGTGCTGATGCCGTTGAGCTGCAAAGCGTCGATCACGAGGTGAAAGCCGTCCGTCAGCTCCTGCTGTGCCTCGTCCGCCGACTCGGCGACCGGCTTCGGCCTGGTTGCTGCATCAGCCATGGTGGTCTCTCCCGTAAGCTTCCGAGCCGCGCCCTCGCGCGCGCGGCGGGTTGTTCAATCGAGATAGTCGGCGTACCTGGCCACGTGGTCGGCAAGGCCGAGCGCGTGGTCGCGCACCAGCTCCTCGGCGCGCCTGGTGTCGCGCGCCTCCAGCGCCTGGATGATGCTCATGTGGTCGCGGATCGAGCGGTCGGCACGGTCCTGCTCGCCGATCGTCCTGCGGCGGATCATCCGCATGTGGGTGAACAGGTTCTCCGCCAGCGAGATCAGCACGCTGTTGCGGCTCATCCGGATGATGCTCTGGTGAAACTCGATGTTCACCTCGGAATATTCGTCGAGTCGCGCGTGCAGCTCGCCGTTCTCGAAGCTCGCGAACATCTTGCGGAGCGAATCGATCTCCTCGCCGCCGGCGCTTTGGGTGATCAGCCGCGCGGCCATTCCCTCGAGCGCCGCCCAGGCGGTGATCATCTCGATCACCTCGCGCCGGGTCTTGCGGACGACGTAGATGCCGCGGCGGGGGACGGCGCGCACGAAGCCCTCGCGCTCGAGCTGCGCCATCGCCTCCCGCACCGGGGTGCGGCTGATGCCGAAATCCTGCGCCAGCCGCCGCTCGTCGAGCCGGATCTCGGCTCGGCTGCGATAGACGTCCATCTCCACGATGGCGTCCTTGAGCGCGGCATAGGCGCGGCTCTTGAAGCTTTCCAGGCTGCCGATCGGTGCCACCCGAGGCAGGGCAGGGGTGGATATGGGCTGGGGATCGAGCTCGATGTCGCGCCGCGCCACAATGGAAGGATCACTTTTCATCTCTGGCATACATTATTCCAGCAGCTGGAGCGAGCGCAAGGCCCTGCAGACGCGGGCGCGGCGCCATGCCGGGGCGGTCCACGGGTCGAGCCCGCGGCCCTCGCTTCAGAACGCGGTGCGCAGGCGCAGCCGCGTCAGCAGGCTCGAGAGCACGGGCCAGAAAAGGGCCAAGAGGCCGAGCGCCATGATCGAGCTCACCAGGGCGTTGGAGAAGAAGATGCCCAGGCTGCCCTGGGAGGCGAGCAGCGACTGACGGAACGACTCCTCGGCCTTGTCGCCGAGCACGATTGCCAGCACCATCGGCGCCAGCGGATAGCTGCATTTTTTCAGGACATAGCCCGCCACCCCGAACACCAGCATCAGCACAATGTCGAAGGTCGAGTTGTGGACGGTGTAGGCGCCGATGGCGCAGAAGACCAGGATGATCGGCGCGATGATGCTGAACGGGATGCGCAGGATCGCCGCAAACAGCGGCACGCAGGTCAGCACCACCAGCAAGCCGACGACGTTGCCGAGATACATCGAGGCGATCAGGCCCCAGACGAACTCCTTCTGCTCGACGAAGAGGAGCGGCCCCGGCTGCAGGCCCCAGATCAGCAGCCCCCCGAGCAGCACGGCGGCGGTGGGCGAGCCGGGGACCCCGAGCGACAGCATCGGCAGGAGCGCCGAGGTCCCGGCGGCGTGCGCCGCCGTCTCCGGCGCCACCACCCCTTCGAGCTCGCCGCGGCCGAAGCGCTCGCCGCGCCTCGACATCCGCTTGGCGATGCCGTAGCTCATGAACGAGGCGGGGGTCGCCCCGGCCGGGCTGATACCCATCCAGCAGCCGATCACGCAGGAGCGCAGCGAGGTCACCCAGTAGCGCGGCAGCTCGGCCCAGGTGTGGAGCACCACCCTGGGATTGATGCCGGCGGAGCCGCCCTTGAAGCTCAGCCCTTCCTCGATCGAGAGCAGGATCTCGCCGATGCCGAACAGCCCGATCACCGCGATCAGGAAGTCGAATCCGGTGAGCAGCTCGGTGAAGCCGAAGGTCAGCCGCAGCTGGCCGGTGATGCTGTCGAGGCCGACGGCGGCGAGCGCAAAGCCGATCATCATCGAGGCCAGCGTCTTGAACGGCGGCTCCTTGCTCATGCCGATGAAGCTGCAGAAGGCGAGAAAATAGACGCCGAACTTCTCCGCCGGGCCGAATTGCAGCGCGAACTTGGCCACCAGCGGCGCCACCAGCGTGATGATGATGACGGCGAACAGCGCGCCGACGAAGGACGAGGTGAAGGCGGCGGTCAAGGCCTCGCCGGCACGGCCCTGCTGCGCCATCGGATGCCCGTCGAAGGTGGTCGCGACCGACCACGGCTCGCCGGGGATGTTGAACAGCACCGAGGTGATCGCGCCGCCGAACAGCGCGCCCCAGTAGATGCACGACAGCATGATGATCGCCGAGGTCGGCGACATCGAGAAGGTGAGCGGCAGCAGGATGGCGACGCCGTTGGCCCCGCCCAGGCCGGGGAGGACCCCGATGACCACGCCGAGCGTGATGCCGAGGAGCATCACCATGAGGTTGAACGGCTGGATCACCACGGCAAAGCCGTGGAACAGGCTGAAGATATCCTCCATCTCGATGCGCTCGCTGCTGCGACAATGTCCCGCTGCTCAAAAACCCAGGAAGGCTTCGATCGGCCCCTTCGGCAACGGCACCAGGAACCATCTTTCGAAAACAACGAAGATTGCGAGCGGGACCCCGAGCGAGATCGCCGCCACGAGGCCCCAGCCGTAGCGGCCGAGCCAGCGCATGAACAAGGCGATCAATACCGCGGAGGCCGCATAGATGCCGATCCAGGGCACCAGCGCGACATAGGCCGTCGTCGGCACCAGCACCGATATCACCTGCCGGAGCTGGCCCCAGTCGGCGAACAGCCCCGCCTGCGAGCGGTCGGCGACCAGGCTGGTCAGATTAATGGCGCTCGACATCAGGATCAGAAGCCCGACATAAAACGGGACGAAGCCCGCCTGCGGACCTTCCGCGCCCCAGCCGATCCCGGCTTCCAGGCTGCCGCCGATGACGATCGCGGCGAGCAAGGCGATCAGCGAGGCCACGCCGATCTCGACGGATCGCTGCGTGGGCCCGCGATCGCGCCCGCCGTCGGCGCTTCCCGCCGTTGAATCGTGATCCGGCACCTCTGGCTCCCGGTGGGTACTATTCTACATTGGGCGGCGGCGTCAAAGTGCGGCTTTAAGTCGATGTCGCCGTAAAGACCACAGCCCGGAAGTGGATGCCGCGGCGGGTCGCGGTGCGCAATACCGGGTCGCGCGGCGGCTCGAGCCGGCCCCGCACCTCGATCGGCGGCGGCGGCGCTCGCTACTTGGCAAGGAATCCCGCATTTCGCATCAGCTCCTCGTGGCGTTTCTCCTCGCCCGCGACCCAATTGGTGAACTCGCTGCCGGTCATGAAGCTCTGGTTGAAGGCGCCGTCCGACATCAGCTTCTTCCATTCCGGCGTGTCCCGCACCTTCTTGAAAAGCTCGATGTAGTAATTGACCTCGTCGGCGGTCGCGCCCGGGGGCATGAAGATGCCGCGCAGCATCAGGTATTCGATGTCGAGGCCTTGCGACTTGCAGGTCGGCACGCTGCTCCAGGCGAGGTCGCCGGCCACCTTCTCGTTGTAAGCCAGCGGCTTGCTGTCGAACACGCAGAGGGGACGCAATTTCCCGCCGCGCCACTGGGCGACCGCCTCGATCGGGTTGTTGACGGTCGAGTCGACGTGATTGCCGACCAGCTGCACCGCCACCGCCCCGCCGCCGCGCTCCGGAATGTAGATCAGGTGCGCACCGGAGATCTTCTGGATCGCCTCGGTGATGATCTGGTCTTCCTGCTTGGAGCCGGTGCCGGCCATCTTGAACGTGCCGTTCGCGGCCTTGGCGGCATCGATGTATTCCTTCGCCGTCTTGTACGGCTTCTCGGCGTTCACCCACAGAATGAACTCGTCGAGCGCCAGCATGGC
>DASXAP010000130.1:0-9947 GCA_036406655.1 Xanthobacteraceae bacterium
GCCGTCTCGACCAGCCGCACCCAATACGACGTGCCGAACGGAATCACCTCGTCGTTGAAGTCATAGGCGGGGTGGTGCAGCCCGGCGCCGTCGCCGTTGCCGACGAAGATGAAGGCGCCCGGCCGCGCCTCGAGCATGAACGAGAAATCTTCCGCGCCCATGACCGGCGCCACGTCGTCGTCGACCCGCTCGCGGCCGACCACCTGCGCGGCAATCGAGCAGGCGAAGGCCGCCTGCCGCTCGTGGTTGCGCGTGACGGGATAATCGCGCCGGTAGGTGAGCGCGGCGCGGGCGCCGTAGAGCTCGGCCGTCCCCTCCACCACCGCGTGCAGCCGCTTCTCCAGGAGGTCACGCACCTGCGGATCGAGGCTGCGCGCGGTCCCCCGCAGCAGCGCGGTCTGCGGAATGACGTTGTCGGTCGCTCCGGCCTGGAACACGCAGATCGAGACCACCGCCGCCTGCAACGGGTCGACGTTGCGCGCGACGATGGACTGGATCTGATTGATGATCTGCGCGCCGACCAGCACCGTATCGATGGCGACATGCGGCCGCGCCGCATGCCCGCCGCGGCCCTCGATCCGGATGTCGAGGCGGTCGGCGGATGCCATCAGCGCGCCGGCCCGGATCGCGAACTCCCCGAGCGGAAGCCCGGGGTAATTGTGCATGCCGTAGACCTCCTCGATGCCGAAGCGCTCCATCAGCCCGTCCTGCACCATGGCCCGGCCGCCGCCCCCGCCCTCCTCGGCCGGCTGGAAGATCACCACCGCGGTGCCGGCGAAGTTGCGCGTCTCGGCAAGATAGCGGGCGGCGCCGAGCAGCATCGCAGTGTGACCGTCGTGGCCGCAGGCGTGCATCTTGCCGGCGACCGTGGACCTGTAGGCGAGATTGCCCGCTTCCTCGATCGGCAGCGCATCCATGTCGGCGCGCAGGCCGATGACCCGTCCGCCGCCGCCCTTGCCGCCGCGGATCACGCCGACCACGCCGGTGCGGCCGATCCCGGTCACCACCTCGTCGCAGCCGAAGCTCTTGAGCTTGTCGGCGACGAGCGCGGCGGTGCGGTGCACCTCGTAGAGCAGCTCCGGATGGGCGTGGATGTCGCGCCGCCAGGCGGTGATGTCGGCATGCAAGTCGGCGATCCGGTTGACGATCGGCATCGGGATCTCCTGCTGGCGGCGCGCTTGGCGCCGGCTCCCGGCCTCGAAGATAGGTCGGGCGGCGCGACTTGGACAGGCAAAAGGAGGCGCCGAGCTCACGTCAGCCATGGCGTGCTATTGACCGGGCGCGGGCTCGCCCCTACACACGCGCAGCCCGGCTCCGGTGCTGCTGTTTTCTCTCGATCGCAAACGCCAGGCTGCACCGAGCGGTCCGCGGGCCCGTAGCTCAGTGGTAGAGCAACTGACTTTTAATCAGTAGGTCGTTGGTTCGATCCCAACCGGGCTCACTTTGGAATCAAAGGCTTAACGCCGGCTGCCCAGAATCCTCAATTTCCGTGCACACAACCGGGCACTCATGCGGCGCACAGCCGCATGAGTTTCCGCGCTCAGGCCAGCGGGCGTTGATGTGCTGCGCGTTCAGGTTCTTCCGCCGGAGAAGACCAGGGTGACCAAGCCCGGTAATGCCAGGCTCAGCGCGAGCGCAGCAAATGCAATTGCAGCCATCATGGATATCTCCCCGAGCTGTCGCCGGAAAGACTACTCGAAGAATCGTTTACAGGGTGTGACGCTTTTCACACGTTTATGATTTTTTGTCTGAGCAACGCGATGCACGGGGCGAAGTCGACCGCTCCTGCGGAACAGTCGGCCGGCGAGGCCGGGTTGCAGCTCTGCTTCCGGTGTCCGGCGCGCCTCACCGCACCGGACGCGTGCCGATATAGGCTCGGATGACCGCCGGGTTGCTCAGCACATCCTCAGCGGAGCCCACGCCCAGCGTGCGGCCGTAGTCGAGCACATGCAGACGGTCGGCCAGATCGGCCACCATCTGCATGTCATGCTCGATCCAGATCATGGCCAGACCGAGCTCATGCTTGATGCGAAGGATCAGACGCGCCAGCTTCTCGCGTTCCGCCCGATTGAGGCCGGCCGAGGGCTCGTCGAGCAGCAGCAGCTTCGGCTCGAGTGCGAGCCCCCGGGCGAAACCCACCAGCTTCTGAATGCCGAACGGCAGCGCGCCGACCAGCGCGAGGCGATACGCCTCGAGTCCGACGAAGCGCAGCACCTCGTCCACCGCCTGACGATGGCGCAGCTCCTCGCGGCGCACCGCCGGCAGGAAGAGCATCTCGGCCACCATCGAGGTGCCGATGCGCGGGTGGCGGCCGGTCAGCACGTTCTCCAGCACGGTCATCTGCGGGAAGAGCTCGGCATGCTGGAAGGTGCGGGCGATGCCGAGGCGGGCGATCTCATGCGGCAGGCGGCCGTTGATGTCCTCGCCCCGCAGACGAATCGCACCTTCCCCGCGATAGATGCCGCTGATGCAATTGAGCACGCTGGTCTTGCCGGCGCCGTTCGGACCGATCAGCGCCAGCAGCTCGCCTGGATCCACATGCAACGAAACGTCGGTCAGCACGGCAAGCCCGCCGAAGCGCAGCGAGAAGTGCTCGACCGAAAGCTCAGCCACGAGGTTGCTCGCGCCGCAGCGCTCGATAGCTGCGCCGCTCCTCCCCGCTTGCCTGCCCGAGATAGGACTCCTGGATCTCGTGCCGGCTCCGCAGCTCGGCGGCCGGTCCCTCGAGGCTCACGCGGCCATTCTCCAGGACATAAGCATAGTCGGCGAGGTCGAGGGCTACGCCGAGGTTCTGCTCGACCAGCAGCACCGCGATGGCAAGCTCCTGCCGGATGGCGCAGAGGCGGCGCGCCAGATCCTCGACGATGACCGGTGCCAATCCGAGCGAGAACTCGTCCACCAACAGCAAGCCGGGCCTGCAGACAATCGCGCTGCCGAACGCCAGCATCTGCCGCTCGCCTCCCGACAGGAGGCCCGCGAGCCGCGTCCGCAGCGGGACGAGAGCGGGGAAGAATTCGTACGCGAGACGTTCCAACCGCGCGCGCTCGGAAGGACTGGCACCGTTTGCCGGAGCCACGGCGAGGTTCTCGGCGACCGTCAGATTGGGGAAGACCTTGTCACGCTCCGGCACGAGCGCGATACCGCGGGCGGTGTTCGCGTGCGGCGCCTGGTTCTCGATTCGTTGCCCGGCAAAGCGGATGCTGCCGGCCCGCACCGCCGCGCCGTCCAGGCCGATGAAGCCCGAGATGGCCCGCAAGGTGGTGGTCTTGCCCGCGCCATTGTTGCCGACCAGGGCCACGATGCTCTGCGGCATGACGCGCAGAGTGACGCCATGCAGCGCCACCGCGACCCGGTCATAGGCAACCTCGAGATCGTCCACTGCGAGAAGCGGCGCTGTTTCAGTCATGTCGGCGGGCTCGTGCCGGGTAAGGCAAAGCGGTGCTTGAGGCGCCTCCAGATGCCGACCAGGCCCGCCGGCTCCAGCAACAGGAACAGGATCATGACCATCCCGAAAGCGGCATAGTTGAGCGCAAACACGGCGTTGCCGAACCGCGCGGGAAGAAAAGCGGCCGCTGCCTCGATTGCGTACGGAAACAGCACGACAAAACCGGCGCCGAGCACCGCGCCCAGGATCGATCCCATGCCGCCGATGATGATCATCGCGACATACTGGACCGTCAGATAGAGCGAGAAGGCGTCGATGGAGACGAAGTTGCGATAATACGCGAACAGCGCGCCCGCCACGGTCGTCATGGTCGAGCTCACGACGAAAGCCATCAGCTTGAACCGCGGCACATCGATGCCCAGCGCGCCGGCGACGATGTCGCGCGCATTCAAGGCTCGCCAGGCCCGGCCGGTGCGGGAGCGTTGCAGATTGACGCTGATGAGAAGCGCCAGAGCCGCAAAGGCGAGGAGCACGAAATACCAGCCGAGGGAGCTCGTCAGTGCGTAAGGCCCGATCGCCGGCGACTCGATGATGACGCCGGTGGAAAGGGCCTCCCGCGCCTCGTACTCGCCGCCGACATAGATGACGATGAAGTGCAGCCCCAGCGTGCTGATCGCGAGATAAAGCCCCCGCAGCCGCAGCGATGGCAGACCGAAGATGAGGCCGAGCGCCGCGCCGACGAGCGCGGCCAGCGGCAGCGTCATCCAGAACGGCGCGGCAAGCTCGCGCACCAGCATGCCGACGGTGTAGGCGCCGGCGCCGAGGAGGCCCGCGGTGCCGAGCGAGATCAGCCCGGCAAATCCGGTGAGCAGCATCAGCGCGAGCGAGCCGATGACGGCGAGCAGCACCTGGTTGGCAAGGTCGAGCAGGAATGGTGTGACCGCGAACGGCAAGCAGCCCAGCAGCAGCAGCGCAACGGCCAGCCCCGCCCGGCGCGCCGCCGTGCCGAGCAGCGCAATCTCCTGCGCGTAGCGGGCCTGATCGTCCATGTCAGACCCGGTCGAGCTGCTCGCGGCTGCCGAACAGTCCCCACGGACGGATTGCCAGCACGATGAGCAGGACGACGAAAGGGACGACGTCGGACAGCAGCGGATTGACATACTGTATTGCCGCGATCTCCGCCGCCGCCACGATCAACGACCCGGCGACTGCACCGAGCAGGCTGTCCAGACCGCCGACCAGCGCCGCCGGGAATGCCTTCAGACCGATCGTGGCCATGGTGGCCTCGACACCGGAATCGAGCGACAGCAGCATGCCGGCCAGCGACGCGGTGAATGTTGAAAGTCCCCAGGCGAAGGCATAGACGCGATGCAGCCGGACGCCGCGCTGCTCGGCCAGCAGGGGGTTCTGCCCGGCGGCGCGCATTTGAATGCCCCAGCGCGTGAACTGCAGGAAGATGAACAGCGCTGCGTAGACGATGACGGCGAGCGCCACCATCGCCAGGCTCGCGGTCGATACCTGCACGCCGAACGGAAGCGGCACTGCCGGGTTCTTCCATCCGAACGTCGCTGCCGGGTAGAATTGCTGGCTGGTCCAGATCAGGATCGACAGCCCGCGCAGCAGGATGCCGAGCGCGATGGTGATCAGCACCGCCGCCAGCACCGCCTCGCCGGTGAGCCAGCGCATCAGCACCGTGTAGACCACGATCCCCATCATCAGGCCGAATACCGCGGCGAGCAGGAGCGCCAGCACCGGCTCGTTGTTGAAGACGGTCGCGGTCGAGACCAGCAGATAGGCGCCGACCATCATCAATTCGCCGTGTGCCAGGTCGAGCACGCGGCTGACGCGATAGACGAGCACGTAGCCGGCGCTCACCACGGCGTAGATCGCAGCGAGCACCACGATGTTGGCGATGAATTGCAGCGACATGCGAGAGGGGAGGCCGAGGAGATGGAGGGCAGCCGCGTGCGGGAGACGCCGGAGCGGATATTACTCGGTGACCTCCACCTCCAGCCAATCGCGCGTGCGCATCACGCTCTTCTTCTCCGGGTCGTATCGGTAGAACCGGTAGTACTGCCTGGTGCGGAAGTGGTTGTCGGCAGTCCACACCAGCGGGCCGCCGCGCATGCCCTGGATATCGAGGTCGAGCTTTTTCATCGCCTCGGCGACCTTTTCGCCCGAAGCCGGCCATCCGGTATTGGTCAGGATCTGCTCCAGCACGCGCCCCGACAGCCAGCCCTCGGTCCCATAGGTCGCGGGAAACGAATACTTGCCGGCTGCGGCGGCGTCGCGGATCTCCTTGTGCACCGGCAGATTGTCCTGGAACAGGCTGTTCGCCATGAAGACATTCAGCCCGCCGTCGGCGATGCGGGCAAGCTCGTCCTCGGCCTGGATGTGGCCGTAGGCAAGATAGGTGCCGGTCCAGCCGAGCCGGCGCAATGCCTCGAAGGTCTTCGCCTCCGCGGGCCAGGGCGCATAGGCATAGCCCCAGTTGGCGTCAGCGGCCTTGATCTTGGCGGCATAGGGCGTGTAGTCGGCCGTGGCCGGAGAAATGAACTCCTTGTCCACGACCTGCATGCCGAGCGATTGCGCGAATTTCTCGGCGTTGTCGAGGCCGATGCGCGAGATGGGCACGGGAATGCCGATCAAGGCCATCTTGATCGGCTCCCTGGTCATGTCCTTGATCGCCCGCACCGCGACCGGAATGTCGACAGAGAAGTCGAAGCCTGTCGAGCAGAAGAGCAATGGATCGGGCTTGGGCGGGTGCACCTCTTTCGGGCAGACCGCGCCGGCGAACCACAGCGGCACCCTGCCGCGCTTGGCTTCGGCGATGACCGGACCATAGGTCGACGAGAAGCTGGAATTGATCAGCAGGACCGCATTTTCCTGACGTACCAGCTTGGTGGCGTTCGCTGCCGCCTTCGAAGGCTCCGCCTGGTCATCCTCGATGAGCAGGTTGATCTTGTGGCCGTTCACGCCGCCCTTGGCGTTGAGGCGGTCGACGTAGATGCGCAGCATCTCGATGACGGGCGCCTGGGTCGCGGACGCAGGTCCGGTCATGGCTGCGGTGACGCCTACGACATACGCATCCTCCGCAGTAGCCTGGAGAATGGGCAACAGCGTCGTCGCGGCGCAGACTGCGACAAGACCGACAGCGCTTCGTGCTCGCATGGTTGTTCCCTCCTCTGGCCTTCACCGGTAGCCGCTGTGCTCTGTTATGAGCGGTCGGCATCGGCTTCGCCGAGCGGCGAAATGTAGCGATGGAACTTGGCTGGGTCGAGAATCAATATGATCGATTCCGGCAGCTGGCGTGTTCGCCGTCAGCTTTTGCCGCGAATGCCGCCGGTGCGCCTGCTGGCGTGACGATGACGTCGACCCGACGTGCGACGGCCGGCTTCGCGGGCGGCTGTCCTCAGAAGATCGACGCCGTGTCCAGCGCAAAGGCGCCCCGCCCATAGGCGGCCGCGTAGATGGTGCCGAAGGCCGAGTTCACCCTGAGCATTGTCACGATCGCACCTTCCGGCATCCCGTTGAAATTCTGACGGATGCTACGACCGGGGCCGCACCTCCTCCGAACGGCGGCTCCCGGTTGCGGGCGCGCGCGGCGTGCCGTCCCCCGAGTCGCGACCGCCGTCGGGCCGCTCACTTCCCGCTGCGACGCCCTTGACAGCGCGCACGCCGTTTGGCGAGTAGCGGGAATGCGATTGCCGCGCCGCCGATTTCTGCTTCTCGCCGTCGGCACTGCGGCTTTGCCGGCGGTGCCGTTGCTGGCGCAATCCTATCCGGCGCGACCGGTGCGGGTGATCGTGCCATTCGCGCCCGCCGGTCCCACCGACGTGTTCGCCCGGCTGATGGCGCAGAAGCTCTCCGAGCAGCTCGGGACCCAGTTCTACATCGAGAACATCGCCGGCGCCGGCGGCAATATCGGCACCGCGCGCGCGGCGCAGTCGGCGCCGGACGGCTACACGCTGCTGGTGAACGGCGCCAATCTCGTCGTCAACACGGCGCTCTACCACCAGCTGCCCTACGATCCGCTCAAGGACTTCGATCCGGTCACGATCGCAGTCACTGCCCCCGCGGTGCTCACGGTGCATCCTTCGCTGCCGGTCGCGACCGTCAGCGAGCTCGTCGCCCTGATCAGATCGCATCCCGGCAGATACAGCTACGCTTCACCGGGCACGGGCACGCCGCCGCACCTGGTCGGCGAATTGTTTCGCCTCTCGCTCGGCCTCGATCTCGTGCACGTGCCGTTCAACGGCGGCGGCCTGGCGATCGCCTCGGCGCTCGCCGGCCACACGCCGATCTCCTTCGGCTCGATGGCGCCCGCTGTGCCGCTGGCGCAGGACGGAAAGCTGCGCGCGCTCGCCGTCGCGAGCACGCGACGCTCGACCGCCCTGCCCGAAACCCCCACCATGGCGGAAGCGGGCTACCCCGACATCATCGGCGAGTCGTGGTTCACCGTCGTGGTGCCGAGCGGGACCCCGGCGTCGATCATCGCGCTGCTGCACCGGGAGATCTCGAGCCTCTTGGCCATGCCCGACATCCGCGACCGGCTGAGGGCGCTCGGCTACGAGCCGCTCGGCAGCACGCCGGAGCGGTCCTCCGCCCAGTTCAAGGCCGACATGGCGAGATGGGGGAAGGTCATTCGCGAGGCCGGCATCAAGGGCGAATAGGCGCGAGAGCCAGGCGCTCGATCTGCCGTCCGCCGGACGGCGCGCGGACGCAGCGAGCTGCAAAGCGCGGCGGAACGGCCGGATCCCGTGCACCCCGGGAGGGCAGCGCCGCACAGCGGAGCGACAGATGGCAGCAACGAATGGCGCACTGCCGATCCTGGTGGCCGGCGGCGGGATCGGCGGCCTGGCCGCGGCGCATTCGCTCGCGCGCAAGGGCATGCCGGTGCGGGTGCTCGAGCAGGCGCCCGAGTTTCGCGAGATCGGCGCCGGCATCCAGCTCGGGCCGAACGTCTTCCGCGCGCTCGAGCAGATCGGCCTCAAGGAGCCCGTGCTCGCCGATGCGCATGTCCCCCCGGCCATGGAGATGCGCTGCGCCCTCTCCGGTCAGAGCATCACCCGCATTCCGCTGAACGACGAGGCGTTCCTGGCCAGGTTTCAGCAGCCCTATGCGGTCATCCACCGGCACGACATCCATGGCGCCTTCCTGCGGGCCTGCCGGAGCAACGACCTGATCGCGCTGGAGAACGACCGCAGCGTCGAGGACTTCGCGGCGGACGCGGACGGCGTCACCGCGATCCTGGGGTCGGGCGAGCGGATCCGGGGGCGCGCCCTGATCGGCTGCGACGGGATGTGGTCGAAAGTGCGCGACAAGATCGTCGGCGACGGCAAGCCGCTGGTATCGGGCCATATCGCCTACCGCGCCGTGCTCGAGCGCCACGAGGTGCCCGCGGACCTCTGGCATCCCGACGTGATCCTGTGGGCGGGCCCGCGCACCCATCTGGTGCATTATCCGTTGCGCCGCGGCGAGCTCTTCAACCTCGTCGCCGTCTTCCATTCCCGGCGCTACGTCGAGGGCTGGAACGCGCAGGCCGATGCCGCCGAGCTGTGGGCGCATTTCAACGGCCAGCGGCCGGAAGTGCTCCGCCTCCTCGAACGGATCGAGACCTGGCGCATGTGGGTGCTGTGCGACCGCGAGCCGGTGAAGGAATGGTCGAAGGGCCGGGTGACGCTCCTTGGCGACGCCGCGCATCCGATGCTGCAATACCTGGCGCAGGGCGCCTGCATGGCAACCGAGGACGCGGTCTGGCTCGCCGAGAAGGTCGCCGAGCAGCCGGACGATCTGCCCGCCGCGTTCCGCGCCTACGTGCAGCAGCGCTATCTGCGCACGGCGCAGGTGCAGATCATGGCTCGCGTCTATGGCGAGTTCTATCACGCCCGCGGCCCGGCCGCCGAGCTCCGCAACCTGACGCTCGGGCCGCGCACGCCGCAGCAATCCTACGACGGCATCGCCTGGCTGTACGGCGGGATGTGACGGTCAGCCGGAATTCGCAGGGCGGGAAAGGGTGGGCAAAATCGCCCCGAGGGTGTGCGCGATGGCACGATCACGAGGCGATTTTGCCCGCCCTACGGAAGGCGCCAGTGAAGCTGGCGCGATCAGCCGGTGCAAGTCCGGCCCAGGTAAGGCCTAGCGAGCCGCCTGGAAGCGAGTGTTGCGTGAGGCGGCAGCAATGCCGAACACGAGGTGTACACAGCGTCTGCATGGGGTGTGTGATTGAGCCACGAAATGGGTATTCGCGGGAGCGGAGACCGTCGTAGGAGTCGAACGCAACATGAGCAGTGCCGTCATGCGAGGCATTGTCGTCCCGCCGGGGTCTAAGAGCTCATCACGTGCAGAAGGATCGCGTCGGAAACTGGGAGATCCCGCGTCCGACCACAGGCCGTGTGCCGACCTGGTCCGCATCGGGAAGGTGAGGAACCGTAGCCGATGATGCACGGACGCGGGAAGTCGAGCCCTGTCATAGTAGCGGTGAAACCGGCGAACAAAGCAGAACTATCCACTGCGGCGGAGTCGGTGGAGCGAAGGGCAGGGGCCAAGGGGAAATGCCACC
>DASXAP010000131.1:0-10088 GCA_036406655.1 Xanthobacteraceae bacterium
TCATTCACACCGTGATTCGCAGGATCGAGATCGATCGCGATAGTGTCGAGGTCGTCTTCCGCGTCCCGCCGGCGGACGGATCATCCGGGGGCGGGCCCTCGGGCGGCGGCCTGCAACCCCCTTCCCGGGCCAATTGGCAAGATTGTAAAGACGACTACGCGCGTCTGCGACGCGCTTCTGCCCGCGCATGACGTGGCTGCAAATGAGCGGAATCCGAAAGCTGGCTTTCAGCTGACGCTGAGCGCTGCAACAATTCAGGCCTGCCGGCTCCGGTCGCGCAATCGCGCATCCTGCACGTTGGCCTGGAGCGTCGCCTGGATCGCCTCGCGCAGCATGGCATGATCGGCCTTGTCCCAGCGCTCGACATGGATATCGGCGAGGAGCCTCGCCGGCTTGCCGAAAACGATCACCCGGTCGCCGACGGCGATCGCCTCCTCGAGCTGATGCGTGATCAGGACGGCGGTGCTCCCGCATTCCCACGCCAGCGCCAGGAAGGTTTCCCGCAGATCGGCGGCGGTCACCTCGTCGAGATGGCCGAACGCCTCGTCGGCGAGGAGAATGGCCGGCTGCAGCACGAAGGCCCTGGCGATGGCGACGCGCTGGCGCATCCCGCCCGAAAGCTCGCGCGGATAGGCGCCGGCGAATGCGGCGAGGCCGAGCCGCTCGAGCCACGCCATCGATCGTTTCCGCCGCTCGTCGCCGGCCACCCCGGTGAGCTCGAGCGGCAGCTCGACGTTGTCGAGCGCGGAGCGCCACGGCAGCAGCCGGTCCTGCTGGAACACGGTGGCGATCTGGCCGCGGAAATGATCGAACTCGCCGTAGGGCGTCCTGCCTCCGATCCGGATCGACCCGGCGGTGGGGCGGTCGAGCCCGATCATCAGGTCGAAGAACGTCGACTTTCCGCACCCGGTCTGGCCGACGATCGCCACCACCTCGCGCGGGGCGATGCGGAGATCGAGCCGCTCGATGGCGACGATCGCCTGGCCGGACTGCGCCTGGCGAAACACCTTGCGCAGCTCGTTCACCTCGATTGGGGGCGGGCCCTTCATGCGCGCCACCGCAGCAGCCGCCGCTCGACGCGAGCGACCACCGCTTCCAGGACGAACAGCAGGACCACCAGGACCAGCGTCCAGGCGAAGACGTCGGCCACCGAGAACAGCTCCTGCGCGACCGCCAGCTCGTGGCCGATGCCGGTCACCGCGCCGACCAGCTCGGCGATGGTCACCACCCGGATCGCCAGGCTCAGATTGATCTTCCAGCTGGTGAGCAGATTGGGAACGATGGCGGGAAACACGAGCTTGGTGAAATACTGAAGCACGGTGGGCCGGAACGAGCGCATCATGCCGCGCAGCTCGGCCGAGACGCCGCGCATCGCATCAAGCGCATCGACCAGAAAGACCGGCCCGCACACCGCCACCAGCACGAAGGCGATGCGGAACTCGACGCCGCGAAACCACAGCACCGCGAACAGGATCCAGGACACCACCGGCACCGCCATGAACAGGCGGATGATCGGGTGCAGCCAGGCTTCCAGCCGCTCCGAGCGATACATCGCGGTGGCGAGCAGGACGCCGAACGCAAAGGACAGGCCCAGCGCGCCGATCACGCGCGCGAGCGTGACGGCGACGTCGACCGGGGTGACCGTCATCAGGCTCTGGCCGATGCGCACGAAGCTCGGGATCGCAAAGGCGGGAATGCCCAGCGCCGGGGCGAAGTGCGACAGCAATTCCCAGACGATCGCGAAGGTCAGCAGCGAGAGCAGGGTCTGGCGGGAGAAGCCTCCCGCCAGCTCCGCTTCCCGGTATTCACCGGGGTACATAGAAAATCTTGTCGTCCGGCATCTTCTGATAGAAGCCGGCCTTGACCGCGCGCTCGATCATGTCGGCGATCGACTTGCGGACGGCGGGCTCCCATGCCGGCTCGACGATCATCTGCAGGCGCTTGCTGTCCACCGCCGCCTTGAGGATGCCGGGCGGCAGCTTGACCGTCTCCGCCGCGATCCTGTCGGCGGCCTCGGTTTCCGCGTTCATGACGTTCGCCACGTCCTGCAGCGCCGCCAAGAGCATCTTCGGTCCGTTCGGCACGCGCTCGATCGCATCCGCACGCATCGCCGGCACGATCTCCCAGCCGTCCTGCCCGGTTATCTCCTTCCAGCCCTGAGCGCCGTTGAAGATGATGTGCCAGCTCGGGTTCTGCTTGAGGATGATGCTGGCCAGGGGCTCGATGACGAGGGCTGCCTCGACGCGATCGGCCTCGAGCTGCGCGCGCGCCACTGCGAAGTTGGCGTTGACCACAGTGATGTCCTTGCCGAGCTCGATGCCCTTGGCGTTGGTGTAGATCTTCACCACCTGGAACTGCGATCCTCCCATATCGGCAGCCAGCTGCCTGCCCTTGAGATCGGCCAGCGACTTGATCTTATCGTCCTTGGCGAAGATCACGAGATCGGCAAGGGTGAAGGCGGTGCCGAAGATCCGCACCGGCACGCCCTCCTGGTAGAGCTTCTGCAGGATCGTCGGCCCGCCGATGAGCGCCTCGGTCTCGCCGGTGGAGAAGCCGGCATAGAAAGCGGAGATCGAGGGATAGGCCTTGATGTCCAGCTCGAAGCCGTGCCTGGCGTCGAAGCCGCGTGCCTTCATGATGTTCCAGACGATCGGATTGAATACCGGCAGCGTCAGGCTGGACACGCTGAGCTTGGGTCGCTGCTGCGCGACCGATGCGCCGGCGGCGAGGAAGGCGAGAAGGCAGGCGGTTGCCGAGGTGGCGAGGCAGCGCCGCGAGAACGTGATCATGGAGTCTCCGTTTGGATGATATTCGATCTGCCGCGGCAGCAACTCTACCGCAACCCTCGGGAAGGCGGCACTAGCAGCATATTTCGGTCACGGCCCGCCCAGCGCTTTCCTCGATTCCTCGCGTAGCAAGGTCCAAAGCCGGCCGGTGAGCGCCCCGAAGGCCGGATCGGCGACCAGCTTGGTGTCGCGGTCGCGCGGCCAATGGGTGGACACCACCTCGATCAGCCGGCCGGGGCGCGCTGACATCACCGCCACCCGATCCGACAGGAGCGCCGCCTCGTCGAGCGCGTGGGTGATCAGCATGACCGTGGCGGCGGTCTCGCGCCACAACCGCAAGAGCTCCTCGCCCATGAGCAGCCGGGTCTGCTGGTCGAGCGCGCCGAACGGCTCGTCGAGCAGAATGAGGCGCGGGCGCAGCACCAGCGTGCGCGCGATGCAGACGCGCTGGCGCATGCCCCCGGACAGCTGCGCCGGATAGGCACGGCGAAACTCGCCGAGGCCCATGAACGCGATCGCATGATCGACGCGGCGGACGACCTCGGCCCGCTCGCAGCCGGCGCGGCGCAGGCCGAAGGCGACATTGTCCCAGACGTTCAGCCAGGCGAAGGTGGCGTCCTCCTGGAAGACCACGCCGATCTCGGCAGCGACGGTGCCGGTGATCTCGCGCCCGTCGAGCTCGACCGTGCCGGCGGTGGGCTTCACCAGGCCGGCAATGATCTCGAGCAGCGTGCTCTTGCCGCAGCCCGATGGCCCCACCACCGCGACGAACTCGCCGCGGCTGAACGCGAGATCGAGTGGCCCGAGCGCATGCACCGCACCCTGCCGGCCGCGCGCCGGATAGGTGTGGGCGATGCCGCGGAGTGCCAGGTGAGCATCGGCGCACGGGGCGACCGCCGGCGCCGGCTGCGGCCGCGGGTTGCGCTCGGCTGCCGCCGCGGCATCGTCAGAAAAGCCGGACACTGCTCCTCCGGGCAAATGCGGCCGCGCATGCGTTGATCGCACGTTGTGTATGCGAGGGTTCTACTGGGGCTTTCAGCAGCTCGCAAGCACGACCGCGGCGGCAGCGCCGGGCTGCAGCATCCATCTTCCCGAATCGTTGCAACCTGCATCCTTTCGCGCAAAAAGATCATAGGCGAGGACGAGGTGATGGACGCGAGGACGCTCCCGCGGGTGAAGATGCCGAACCGGACAACTTCATCATCCGGGACCCGAGCCGCATCTGACAGGGTCAGACGCTGAAGCGCGTACGTCGCGGGCCCGATGCATGTCCCGGTGCCACGCTCCGGGCGGCGGCTCGCGCGGGGCCCGACGAAGGCCGTCCAGCCCCTTCATCCCCTGCCCGCCGATGCCATAACATCAATCGGCAGGACAGCCGCGCGCGAAGATCAGGCGGGAGCCGCTATGGATCTCGGTATAGAGGGCAAGGTCGCATTGGTGACGGGGTCGAGCCGCGGGATCGGGCGCGGCATAGCGCTGGCGCTCGCCGGGGAAGGCTGCGATCTCATGCTGACCGGGCGCGACACGGCGGCGCTCGACGAGGCTGCACGGTCGATCCGCGGCAAGGGCCGCAGGGCCGCGGTCTGCGTCCTCGATCTGCGCGCCGAGGGCGCGCCGGCGGCGCTGATCGAGGCGGTCCGCCGCGAGCTCGGCGGGCTCGACATCCTCGTCAACAATGCCGGCACCACCAGGCGCGGCGACTTCTTCGCCTTGACCGACGCCGATTGGGAGGAGGGCTACGCGCTCAAATTGTTCGCCCACGTGCGGCTCGCGCGCGCCGCCTGGCCGCTGCTCAAGGAGCGGCGCGGCTCGCTGGTGGCGATCGGCGGGACCAGCGGACGCAAGCCGGAGAAGGAGTTCACCATCGGCAGCTCGGTCAACGCGGCGGTAGCGGCGTTCACCAAGTGCCTGGCCGATCTCGGCAAGGCCGACGGCGTGCAGGTCAACTGCATCCATCCGAGCCTGGTCGAGACCGAGCGGCAATGGCGGCGCATCCGCGCCGAGGTGAAGCGCACCGGAGAGAGCGAGTCTGCGGTCCGCGAGCGGTTCTGTCGGGAGCTCGGGCTCTTGCGCTACGGCAAGGTCGAGGATGTCGCCGATCTCGTGGCCTTCATGGTCTCGGCGCACGCGACCTGGCTGCACGGCGCGACGGTCGATCTCGACGGCGGGGAGATTCCCGTGCTGTGATGCGGTGATTCCACCTCGTCGTGGCCGGGCTCGTGGGGCGTCTCGCTCCGGGCGCGAAAGACGCGGGATACCTGGGCGGCGGGCCACGGCGACAGGGCGGCGCATGAACATCCTGCTCACCCCCGCGCGCATCGGCTCGGTCGAGATTCCGAACCGCATCGTCATGCCGGCGATGACCACGCGCACGGCAGACGAGGAAGGCTTCGTGACCGAGGATACCCTCGCCTATTATCTCGCGCGGGCGCGCGGCGGCGTAGGCATGATCACCGTCGAGATGGCGGCGCCCGAGCGGGTCGGCCGCCATCGCCGGCGCGAGATCGGCATCCATGACGATCGGTTCGTGCCCGGGCTCACGCGGCTGGTCGACCAGATCCACCGCGCCGGCGCCAGGGCCTCGATCCAGCTCGGCCATGCCGGCGGCCACACCCGCATCGACATCTGCGGCGAGACGCCGATTGCGCCTTCGGCCGTCCCGCATCCGGTCTACGAGACCACGCTCGAGACGATCGTGCCCGAGGCGATGAGCAAGGCACGGATCGACGAGACGATCGCGGCGCACGCCGCGGCCGCGCGGCGGGCGGAAAAGGCGGGATTCGATTGCATCGAGATCCACGCCGCGCACGGCTATCTGATCTCCCAGTTTCACGCGCCGTTCGAGAACCGGCGCACCGACGAGTATGGCGGCAGCCTCGAGAATCGAGCCCGTTTCGGCCTCGAGGTCCTGCGCGCGGTGAAGGCGGCGGTCCACGGGGTGCCGGTGATCTACCGCCTCTCGGTCGACGACTTCTTTCCCGGCGGGCTCGTCTTCGACGAGGGACGCCGGATCGCCGCCTGGGCGGCGAGCGCGGGCGCCGACGCGCTGCACGTCACCGCCGGTCACTACCGGTCGCTGCCGTCGGCGCAGATCGTGCTGCCGCCGATGAGCTATGCCGACGCCACATTCCTGCACTTCGCAGCGAACGTGAGGAAGGCGATCCGCGCGCCGGTGATCGCGGTGGGTCGGCTCGGCGATCCGGCGGTCGCGCGGGAGGCGGTCGCCTCGGGCAGCACCGATTTCGTCGCACTCGGCCGGGCGCTGATCGCCGACCCGCAATGGGTCGAGAAGCTCGCCCGCAACGAGCCGATCCGCCGCTGCATCGCCTGCAACACCTGCATCAACGAGATGCGCGGCGGGGCGCGCATCGGCTGCGTGGTCAACGGCGGCGCCGGCCGCGAGAGCCTGTTCGCCGAGGCGAAGCCGCCGCGCCGCGAGCGCATCGCGGTGGTCGGCGCCGGTCCCGCCGGGCTGACCTACGCCGCGCTGGTCGCGGAGGGCAACCAGGTGACCGTGTTCGAGAAGGAGAAGCGCGCCGGCGGGGCCTTTCGCCAGGCCGGCAAGGCGCCGCTGTTCCAGGAGGTCGCCGCCAGCGAGGCGAGCTTCGAGCGCTACATCGCCGATCTCGTCGCCGAATGCACCCGCAGGGGCGTCGTCTTCCGCTTCGGCAGCAACGTCTCGGCGCAGAGCGGGCTCCTGGTGCCCTTCGACCGGATCGTGATCGCGACCGGCGCGCGCTACCGTTTCGGCCTCGGGCCGATCGCGAGGCGGCTCCTCGACTGGGGCGCCGCGCGCTGGCCGCTCTTTGCCTGGGCCTTCGCGCAGCCGCGCTTTCGCGACTGGCTCTACCACGAGGCGCGCCGCGGGACTGCCGCGCGCTTCACCCGCCTGGGCAAGCCCGGCCAGAGGGTGATCGCGATCGGCGATGCCAAGCGGGCAGGCAAGAGCAAGCCGGCGATCGCGAGCGCGTTCGAGGCGGCGCTGCTCGGGGCGCGCATCGATGCTCGGCTTTGATCGAGACCGCTGCGCATACCGAGCGCAGCGGTTCCATGCGCGCTCGGCCCGACCAAGAACTACAGTCGAACAGGGTCGATCACTTCGAGAAAAGGGAAACGATTGAAGTCGGTATCCCGGGTGCAGATTCGTCCGATTCCGTGCTCACGCATGAGAATGGCGGTATGGGCATCGTGCAACAGATTGCCGGCAAGATCCGGCAGCTCCTGAATAACCTCTTCCGCTACATCGGCATGACGCTCGCTCGGAACGAGAACCGATAAGCTCGGTGAAGCAAGCAAGGCGCTGACAAATTCCCATGCTGCGCCGGCAGTCCATGGGCGGCGCATGACGCGCGGATGAGTCGTTACGCGAAGGAACTCATAAAGTATCGGCCAGCTCGTGTACCAAGCCTCCGCTCGCGCCCGCTGACGCTCGAGCCATGTGCGGCATGGCAGGTGAAACTGGGAATCCATGTCCGCCGCGTACACCAGGACGTTCGTATCCACGGCCAGCACTAACGGCCTTCCATTGCCTGATACAGCGCATCACGCTCGGCGATGTCGACGAGGACGCCGCCGCTATGGAACCTCGGGAGTGCAGGCAATCTCCCCCGCTTCCGTTGTGAGCGGAGGAGAAGACGGAGTGCCGTCTCGACCAGCTCGGACATGGTCCGCCCTTGACGTGCAGCTTCCCGCTTTAGCTCCGCCATGACGGTATCATCAATGTTGAGGGTCGTCTTCATACGTCAATCCATATCATGAATATGGAAATATGCCCATAGGTCGGTAGTGACGAGCGCTCGCCGGTGAATCGCTCAAGGGACTCGTCAGGCCGCTTCCGCCAGTTGCAGCACCGCATCGAGCAGCACGCGCGCGGCGATGTCGGCGTCCTCGGCGGTGATGGTCTCGCGCGGCGAATGACTGACCCCGCCGTTGCCGCAGCGCACGAACAGCATCGCGATGTCGGTGAGGCCGGCAAACATCATGGCGTCGTGGCCGGCCCCGCTCGGCAGCTCGCGCGGCTTGATCCCGGCGCGAGCGATCGCGCCGGCCAGGACGGATTTCAGACGCGGCGAGCAGGCGACCGTCGCGCTGCGCTGCACCTCCCTGCTCTCGATCCCGACGCCGCGCCGCGCCGCGATGCGCGACATCTCCGCCATGATGTCGGATACCGCGGCGTCGCGGGTGGCGTCATCGGCGGCGCGGACGTCGAGCGAGAGATCGCAGCGGCCCGGGATGATGTTGATCGCACCGTCGGGCACCTCGAGCTGCCCGACGGTGCCGACCAGGGCCGGCGCCTGCGCGCAACGCTCCTCGACGTAGAGCACGAGCTCGGCGGCCGCGGCCGCGGCATCGTGCCGGCGCGGCATCGGCGTCGTGCCGGCATGGCCGGCGGTGCCGGTGACGGTCACGAGCTTGCGCACCGAGCCGGCGATCGCGCTGACGACGCCGAGCGGCAATCCTTCCTTGAGCAGGACCGGGCCTTGCTCGATATGCACCTCCAGATAGCCGGCGAGCGCGCCGCGCTGCCGCGCCAGCGCGGGAATCAGCGCGGGGTCGGCACCGGCCTCGCGCAACACCTCCGCAAGGCTGCGTCCGTCGGCGTCGCGCCGCTCGAGCAGCGCGGGGTTGAAGCGTCCCGCGACGGCGCTGCTGCCGAGGAAGCTCGAGCCGAAGCGCACCCCCTCCTCCTCCGAGAACGCGATCACGTCGAGGTGGAACGGCAGCTTGCGGCCGAGGCGGCGCAGATGCTCGGCGACGAGGAGGCCGACCAGCACACCCAGCCGGCCGTCATACTTGCCGCCGTTGCGCACGGTGTCGTAATGCGAGGCAATGACCAGCGCGGGCGCGCTCGCCCGCTCGGCGCCGTAGCGGCCGGTTACGTTGCCCACCGCGTCGACCGACGCGCTCAGCCCCGCTTGCCGCATGAGCTCGCCTATCTCGGCGGCGACCGAGCGGTGCGCCGACGAGAAATACGTGCAGGTGAGGCCGTCCGGGCTCTCCGACCACCGCGCCAGCCGGTCGGCGAACGCCATGATGCGGCTGCCGAAGGCGCCCGGCTCGACGGCCCCGCTGCTCCCGCGCGTTTGCATCACCGCTTGCCCCGCACGGCTCTTGCACCTTTCGCCGCGCCTCTGTCATCCTGCCGCGCTCTGCTCGCACAGGGAACAAGGAGCGCTCCGCCGTGGAGTCCGTGCTGACCGAATGGCTGAGCCTGGTCGTGCGCTGGCTGCATGTCGTGGCCGGCATCGCCTGGATCGGCAGCTCGTTCTATTTCATCCATCTCGACCTCAGCCTCAAGGCCCGCGCCGGCCTTCCCGCCGGGGTCAGGGGCGACGCGTGGCAGGTTCACGGCGGCGGTTTCTACCACATGCTCAAGTACCTGGTCGCACCCGCGCAGCTGCCGGACGAGCTGACCTGGTTCAAGTGGGAGGCCTATACGACATGGCTGTCCGGCTTCGCGCTCCTCCTCATCGTCTACTATCTCGGCGCCGAGCTCTATCTGATCGACCGCTCGGTGCTCGACATGACCGCGCCGACCGCGGCGCTGATCGCCTTCGCCAGCCTGCTGCTGGCCTGGCTCTTCTACGAGGCGCTCTGCCGCTCCCCGCTCGGCCGCCATGAGCTGGCGCTCGCGCTCACCGGCTACGTCTTCCTGGTCGCGCTGACCTGGGGCTTCACCCGCGTGTTCAGCGGGCGCGGCGCCTTCACCCAGATCGGAGCGCTGGTCGGGACGATCATGGTGGCGAACGTGTTCGTCATCATCATCCCGAACCAGAAGAAGACGATCGCGGCGATGCTCGCCGGCAAGGAGCCCGATCCGGTCCTGGGCGAGGAGGGCAAGCAGCGCTCGGTGCACAACAATTATCTGACGCTGCCGGTCGTCTTCCTGATGATCGCCAATCACTACCCGCTGATGTTTGCAACCCGCTTCAACTGGCTGATCGTCGCAATCGTGCTGGCGGTCGGCCCGGTCATCCGCCATTTCTTCAACTCCCGCCACGAGGGCAAGAGCAGCCCGTGGTGGACGTGGGGGGTGGCGGCCGCCGGCATGCTGGCGATCGCCTGGCTGTCGGGCGCCGGGCCGCGAGACGCGAGCCTGCGCGCGGAGAAGGCCGACGTCGAGGCCGCGCAGGACGCGATCCTGACGCGCTGCAGCATGTGCCACCGGCGCGAGCCGGTCTGGCCCGGCGTGCACGCCCCGCCCAAGGAGGTCGTGCTCGACAACGCCACGGACATGCGCCGGCACGCCCACCAGATCGAGATCAACGCGGTGCGCTCGAACGCCATGCCGCCCGGCAACGT
>DASXAP010000132.1:0-2072 GCA_036406655.1 Xanthobacteraceae bacterium
AATCGGTGACCGCCACCGCGTTGATCTCCACCAGGCAGCGCGGATCGGTCGCAAGCCGGACGACCTGCACCGTCGTGGTCGCCGGCTTGGCATCGCGGAAGTATTCGGCCCAGACGCGGTTGAGCGCATCCTGATCGGAGAGATCGGTGACGAACCGGTCCGCCGTCACCACGTCGGCGAACGTGGCGCCGACTGCCTCGAGCCCGCGCTTCAGGTTCTCCAGCGCCGCGCGCGCCTGCCCCGCCATGTCCCGCGGCATCGAATCGAATTCCTCCGGCCGGTGCGGATGGTGATGATAGACGGGCGCCGCGGTCACCCCGGCGAGATAGATCGTAGTGCCGCCCTTGACCCGGATTGCCGGCGCATACGGCATCCACACGTCGGGAGCGTCCGGCCAATGCACATGCTCGATGCTCTTTGTCATGTCGTGCTCCGCTGCTCGGTCGCGATGGCGAGCTAGCCGCCGCTCGCAAGCGCTTTCTTGATCGTCAGGAAGTCGCGCCAGGCCAGGCGCTTCTGCAGGGGCTGGCGCAGCAGATAGGCAGGATGAAATGTCGGGATGGCGCGGATTTCCCGCGCGCCGGTGTGGTACGCGAACGAGCGTCCGCGTGTCCGGGTTATGCCATCGGTCGTGCCGAGCAGCGCTTGCGTTGCCGGCTGCCCCAGGCAGACCAGAAGGTTCGGATCAGCGAGCTCGATCTGCCGGCGGACGAACGGCAGGCAGATGGCGGACTCCTGGGGCGTCGGCGTGCGATTGCCGGGCGGGCGCCAAGGCACGATATTGGCGATGTAGGCACAGCTTCGGTCGAGCCCGATCGCCGCCAGCATGCGGTCGAGCAGCTTGCCGGAGCGTCCGACGAAAGGCAGGCCGGCAAGGTCCTCGTCGCGCCCGGGCGCCTCGCCGACGAACATCACAGGCGCCGCTGGGTTGCCGTCGGCGAATACCAGGCGGCTTGCCGTTGCGCGCAGGGCGCAGCCCTCGAACCGCTCGAGGATCGCGCGCAGCTCATCGAGATTGCCGGCGCTTCTCGCCATCTCGCGTGCAGCCATGACGGCGGCATCGGGCGAGGGCGGTGTGGGCGCCGCAGGTCCGGGTACGGATTCCCGGTGCCCGGGGCGCCCGACGACGGGCCGTTCGCGGTCGATTGCGCGGCCGGCGTTCGGCGGCCGAGAGTCCGCAATGGCCGCTGTCGCCCTTGCGGCCGAGCTGCCCTTGGCCGCGGCGCCGTCGAGCCGATCAGCGGCGATCTCGTCGATCACCGCATCCACACCTGCGTCCAGATAGAAGGCGAGGAGCGCGCAGGCTACCTGTTCGCGGTCGGGCGGCTTCATCTCTCGACTTGGGGGTTCTCACGATCGGTTCAGGCGGTTGCAACAATGCCCCGTTGTCGTGAGCATTGAAAGAGAGGACCCAGCTGAGGTTGTGAAGCGAGGAGCCGGCTGAGGTTGCGGCCCGACGAGGCTGAGCAGCGCGACCGCCCCCGGTGCGGGAGCCTTCGGCGTGTCGAGCGGCACCTGCGCTCCACGTTTCGCTTGCGTGCGGCCAGCATGCGCCATTCATTGTCGATGGCCGATCGCGAGGTGCGGCATACGCCTCCGCGAAAAACGCGGTATTCTCACGGGGCCGCATCGGGGACACCCGCTGCGAGCCCATGACCAGGCAAACCGATGAGCATGCAGGAATTGCCGGCCCGCGAGGCAATGGAGTTCGACGTCGTGATCGTGGGAGCGGGAGTGGCGGGGCTTGCCGCCGCGATCAGGCTCAAGCAGCGCTCGCCCGAGATCAGCGTCGTCGTGGTGGAGAAAGGTTCCGAGGTGGGAGCGCACATCCTCTCGGGTGCCGTCATCGATCCGATAGGGATCGATCGGCTCCTTCCCGAGTGGCGGGGGGAAGATACGCCGATCAAGACCGCCGTCACCGAGGACCGGTTCTACTGGCTTGGGCCAACGCGCGCCGTTCGCCTGCCGAACCTGCTGATGCCGCCGCTCATGAGCAATCACGGCAACTACATCGTCTCGCTGGGCGACGTCTGCCGCTGGCTCGCGCGCAAGGCGGAAGGCTTGGGAGTGGA
>DASXAP010000133.1:0-34057 GCA_036406655.1 Xanthobacteraceae bacterium
GGCGAAACGGCGCGCCAGCCCGACGGCATCGCCGGGCGGCAGGATGGAGAGGATGAAATCGGTCGCCGCGATCTCGCTGTCGCTGGCCGGCGTCATCCCGGCAGCCTTGGCGCGGCTCAACGTGTCGGCGCTGCGGCCCGCAAGCGAGGTCAAGACCGTGAGGCCATGATCGACCAGACGCCTGCCGACGGCGGCGCCCATCATGCCGGGGGCTATCACGGCGATGGTGGGACTCATGGCTGACCCTCCGTTGCTGGGCGGCGTGATCCGGGCGAGCGCAGGCGATGAGCATCGCGGGCATGCCGCGCTCGACCCATCCTACGGCGGGCGCCGTCCGGTGAACACCGGTGGGCGCTTTTCCACGAAGGCGCGCATGCCCTCCGTGTAGTCGGGCGTCAGGCTCGCCTCGCGCTGCGCCTCGCGCTCGAGATCGAGCTGCTCCTCGAGATCATGGCTCCAGGACTCGTCAATGAGCCGCTTGGTCAAGGCAAGCGCGATCGTCGGCGCCGCGGCGAGCTGGGCGCAGAGCTCATGCGCCTCCTCGATCAGGGCGCCGTCGTCGATTGCCTTCCAGATCAGCCCCCAGGCTTCGGCCTTTTCCGCGGTGACGGGGGTGGCGGTCAGGGCCGCGCCGCGGGCGCGCGCGGGTCCGATCAGCCGGGGCAGGAGCCAGGTTCCGCCGCAGTCCGGCACCAGGCCGATCTTCGCAAACGCCTGGATGAAGCTCGCCGATCTGGCGGCGAGCACGATATCGCAGGCAAGGGCGATATTGGCGCCGGCACCGGCGGCGACCCCGTTCACCGCGGCGACGACCGGGATGGGCAGCGCGCGCAGCTTGCGCACGAGCGGGTTGTAGTAGGCTTCGAGGGCAGCGCCGAGCACGGCCGTCTCACCGGAGCTCGAGAGCCGGTCATTGAGGTCCTGTCCCGAGCAGAAGCCGCGCCCGGCGCCGGTCAGCAGCAGGGCCCGGCAACCGGGATCCTCCTCGGCCTCCGTGAGCGCGGCGTTGAGCGCCTCGTGCATTGCCTGGGTGAACGCGTTGAGACGCTGCGGCCGATTGAGCGTGAGGACGCGATAGCCCGGACGTCGCTCGATCAGGACGGGAGCCTGCTCCATCAATCCCTCCTTGCGGCGCTGGCCGCACGCGCGTCGGCGAGCGGCTGACCGTTGATCCTACGGCTCCGGCGCGGCGAAAACCGATTCATGCCCTGCCCAAGGCGTGGCTCTGCGCGGTCCGGCCCCATTGCATCTTCCGTCGAAGAATAGTCGTATAGCGGAAAATGCTCAGCACATCCCGGGAGACCCGCATGAATCGCCAAACGCCAGCCCGTTCCGGGCGCGCCGCCATCACCCGCCGCGGCCTGACCCTCGGCGCAAGCGCAGCCGGCTTGCTGGCCGCCGGCGCAACCCGGAATATCGCGCGCGCCCAGAGCGGCCCTCTCAAGGTCGGAGTGCTGCTGCCGACATCCGGCGCGCAGGCCAGCATCGGCCAGGATTGCAAGCGCGGCGCCGAGCTGGCGCCGGCGATCCTGCGCGATATCGGCCTGCCGGAGCTCGCGATCACCTACGCCGATACGGAGACCAATGTGGAGGTGGCGCGGGCCCGCGCCGAGAAGCTGATCAACGACGGTGCGCAGCTGCTGATCGGCGCCTTCGACTCCGGCCAGTCCACGGCCATAGCGCAGGTCGCCGAGCAGAAGGGAGTTCCCTACGTCATCAACATCGCTGCTGCGCCGCAGATCACCGAGCAGGGCTACAAGTTCGTGTTCCGGAATTTCCCGACCGCGCCGATGATCCTGGCCGATGCCTTCACCAACCAGAAGGAGATATTCGAGGTCACCGGGAAAGCGCCGAAGGCGGTCGTCTTCATGCATGTGAACGATACATTCGGCACTGCCATGCAAAAAGGCGTCAGCGTGATGCTGCCGAAGTTCAACATGCCCTATCAGATCGCCGAGACGATCGCCTACGATGCGACCGCGCGTGATCTCTCGGTCGAGGTGGCCAAGGCCAAGGCGAGCGGGGCGGACGCGCTGCTGATGGTCAGCCGCCTCAATGACGCGATCCTGATCACCCGCGAATTGCGCAAGCAGCGCTGGACGCCGATGGCGGTGTTGAGCATGGGCCCCGGCTGGTATGAGGACCAGTATCTGAAGACCCTGGGCAGGCTTTCCGACGGGCCGATGAGCTTCGTGCCATGGTACGATCCGAACAAGAAGCTGAGCAGGCAGCTGGAGGCGGCGCTGGTCAAGGCCGATCCCGGGATCAACCTCAACACCAACCATGTCTATACGTTCGAGGCGCTGCTGGTTGCCGCGGACGCCTACAAGCGAGCGCGCTCGGCCGATCCGCGGGCGCTGGCCGATGCGATCCGGGCGACGAACATCACCGACAACGTCAGCACCGGCCCCGGCATCCAGTTCGATGCCAAGGGGCAGAACGAGAAGCTCAAGAACTCCGCGATCCAGAATCGCGGCGGCAAGCTCGTCACGGTGGCGCCGAAGGCCGCCTCGAACGCCGCCCCGGAATTGCCGATGCAGCCCTACGACCAGCGCGGGTGAGCCGCCACGCTGCCGCTCAGGTAGCGCACGTTTGCCCGGCTGCTCCCGAGGATGCAGCAATAGGACCGGCCGGTGCCCGCACAGCTCTACTTGAACGTCGCGGTCAGCGGGATCCTGACCGGCCTGGTCTACGGCCTGATGGCGCTCGGCCTCTCGGTCATCTTCGGGGTCGTGCGTGTCGTCAACTTCGCCCACGGCGAGATGATGACGATCGCCATGTATCTCGCGATCGTCCTGTTCGCCGCCTTCAAGCTCGATCCGCTGGTTACGCTGGTGCCGATTGCCGGCGTGCTGTTCGTGCTCGGCTATGTGCTCCAGGCCGGCATCATCAACCCGTTCATCAACCGTCCCGAGCACAGCCAGTTCATGCTGCTCGTCGCGATCGCGCTGATCATCGTCAATCTGCTGTTGATCGTGTTCGGTCCCGATGCGCGCAACGTGCAGACGTCCTACGGCTTCGACAGCTTCCTGATCGGTCCGCTCATCGTCGACGCAACCAAGCTCTATACCGCCGGCACCACCCTTCTGGTGGCAATGGCGCTGTTCGCCTTCTTCCGTTTTGCGCCGCTGGGCAAGGCGATCCGCGCCTGCGCCGACAATTACACCGGTGCCCTGGTGGTCGGGCTGGACGTGAAGCGGCTCTATGCGCTCACCTTCGGGCTCGGCGCCGCCTGCGTTGGTGCGGCAGGCTCGATGCTCGTGGTGCTGTTCGACGTCACCCCTTCGGCCGGCCCTGCCTACACGCTGCTGGCCTTCATCATCGTCATCACCGGCGGGCTGGGCTCGATGCCCGGTGCGCTGCTCGGCGGCGTCCTGATCGGGCTCACCGAAGCGCTGGCGGGGCTCTTGTTCACGCCCTCGGCGAAGAGCATGTTTTCCTTCGCGCTGCTGGTGCTCGTGCTGCTGTTCCGGCCACAAGGCCTGCTCGGTCGCAGGCTGTCATGATGGCGCCGCTCCTCGAGCGAGCTCAGCGTCGCGGCGTGTTGCTGCTCGCGCTGCTGCTCGCCGTGCTGGTGGCGGCCCCGTGGCTCGCTAATGACTACCTGCTCACTGTCCTGATCACGATCCTGTACTTCGCCTATGCGGGGCAGGCCTGGAACGTCATGATGGGTTTCGCCGGCCAGCTCTCGCTCGGCCATGCCATCTATGTCGGGCTCGGCGCCTATGCCGCCGCGGCGCTCTACGTTCATTTCGGGGTCGGCCCGTGGCTCGGCATGATCGCCGCCATCGCCGTCGCCGCAGCCTGCGGCTCGGTCATCGGTTTTCTCGCTTTCCGCTTCGGCGTTGCCGGCGTCTACTTCGCAATCCTCACCATCGCCTTTGCCGAGTTCGCGCGCATCGGCTTCGACCATTTCAGCTGGCTGGGCGGCTCGAGCGGCTTGTTTCTCCCGGTAGCTAATTATGCGCGCAACGATCTGTGGAACCTGCGCGGCAGCCCCACCATGTTCTACTACGTGATGCTGGCGCTCGCGGCGGCCGGTTTCATGCTCTGCCACGTGCTCCTCAACAGCCGCGTCGGCTACTATTGGCTGGCCATTCGCGAGGACGAGGAGGCTGCGCGCTCGCTGGGGATCAACACCTTCCGCTACAAGATGATCGCCATTGTCGCTTCCGCCGGCATGACCTCGATCGCCGGCGTATTCTTCGCCTTCTATTACAACAACCTCTTCCCCGAGCAGGTCTTTCCGATCGCTCGCTCGATCGAGCTGATCCTGGGTCCCATCATCGGCGGCATCGGCACCCTGTTCGGCCCCTTGATAGGCGCTTTTCTGCTGACCGGTCTTTCCGAGCTGATGCAGGCGCTGCTGCCGGGGTTCGGCCTCGACGCCCCGGGAGCCAAGCAGGTGTTCTACGGCCTTTGCCTGCTGCTGGTGGTGATGCTGCTCCCGGACGGTGTATGGCCGTGGCTCGCGCGCGGGCTCGGCGTCGGCAGGCACCGATCATGACCGCGATGCTCGCGCTGCACGGCGTCAGCAAGCGCTTCCGCGGGCTGGTTGCGGTCGACAATGTGAGCTTCAGCGTCGATCCCGGATCGATCTTTGCCGTCATCGGCCCGAACGGCGCCGGCAAGACCACATTGTTCAACATGATTGCGGGCGTGATGGCGCCCGACCATGGCTCGATCGCCTTCGCCGGGAGTCGCATCGATCGCCTCGAGCCGAACGAGGTCTGCCGACGAGGAATCGGCCGCACCTTTCAGCTGGTACGGCCGTTTCCGATGCTGTCGGTCGAGGACAACGTCATCATCGGCGCGCTGCTGCATCAGCGCGACCCGGTGCAGGCGCGCCGGCGGGCGCACGAGGTGCTCCGGCAACTCGACCTGTTCGGCAAGCGTGAGCAGCGTGCGGCGGCGCTGACGCTGCCCGACCGCAAGCGGCTGGAGCTCACCCGTGCGCTCGCCACCGATCCGAAGCTGCTGCTGCTCGACGAGGTCATGGCCGGCCTGCGGCCGGCGGAAACCGACCGGATGGTAGCCATCCTCGTGAAGCTCAGCCGCGAGGCCGGCCTGACCATTCTGCTCATCGAGCACGTCATGCGCGCGGTCATGGCGCTCGCGCAGCGCGTTCTGGTGCTGCATCACGGCGCCGCGATCGCCGAAGGCACGCCCGATGCAGTAGTTCGTGATGCGGCCGTTGTGCAGTCCTATCTCGGCGCCGAAGCGCTCGACTGATGCTCCGCGTCGACGATCTCGATGTGTTCTACGGAGATGCGCGGGCGCTCGATGGCGTGTCGCTCGAGATTGCCGAGGGAGCGATCGTCGCCATCGTCGGTGCCAATGGAGCAGGCAAGACCTCGCTGATCCGCACCATTGCCGGGATGCATCGACCGGCGCGCGGGCGCATTGTGTTCCGCGGCACCGACATCACCGGTTGGGAGAGCCACCGCGTCTGCAATCTGGGCATCGGCCAGGTTGCGGAAGGCCGTCAGATCTTTCCGACGCTGTCGGTCGTCGAGAATCTCGAGATCGGCGCGATGCTGCCGCGGGCCCGTTCGAGCCGGGCAAAAAACCTCGACCGGGTGATGACGCTTTTTCCGAAGCTGGCGGAGCGGGCGGGGCAGGCCGCCGGGACCCTGTCGGGGGGCGAGCAGCAAATGCTCGCCATCGGCCGATGCCTTATGGGCGCCCCCGATCTCGTGATGTTCGACGAGCCCTCGCTGGGGCTCGCGCCGGCGGTCGTCCAGCAGCTGCTGCGCACCATCCGCGACCTCAATCGGGAGGGCCTGACCTGCGTGCTGGTCGAGCAGAATGTCGCCGTCTCGCTCAAGCTTGCCGCCAAGGGCTACGTGCTGGAGAACGGACGCATCACCATCTGCGGGACCGGCGAAACGCTCCTGGCCGATGATCGGATACGGCAGGCCTATCTGGGAATGTGAGGTCGCCTCGTTGCGCTGCTGATCATGGTCGGTGGCGGTAGTGGAATCCATCCGGATCGAGCGAACCATCCATCGTTCGTCGAATAGCCCCATTCGCGACCTGCTCGAGCCCCATTCCGCGGTGAGACTTGCAGGCGAAACCGGACGGCAATTCCGGCCGCAGGGAATAGGCGGCATCGCTCAGAAAGTCCGGCGGGGGGCAGTGATGAAACGAGTAATACCGTCGCTGATGCTTGTTGCCGTCGTCGTGCCGGCGGTCACGCTGCCCGCAGCATCGAGCCGCACCGAACCCGCGGCCGATGCTTGCCTCAGCAAGCCGGATAGTGCCCCGCCGCAGGGGCAACACTGGTACTATCGCATAGAGCGACCGAGCGGCCGGCATTGCTGGTATCTGGGAGCGCAACGCGAGAAGGCCAAGCCGCTGCGAGAGGCTGCGCCGCCCAAGCCGCCGCCGGCTTTGGTGTCCGAGCTCAAGCAGGAGCCTTCACCCGAGATCAAGCGGGAGCCTTCGCCCGAGCCGATCATCCGCACCGCCCAAGCGGTGCCGGAAATGTACGGGCAGCCGGAAGCTGCGCCGATATCGGCCTCGGCGATCCAGCCGCCGTCGCTGACGCAGAACGATCCGGATCCGGATACGCAGCTGCAGGTGGGTTTGCAGCATCGGGCGAGTGAACCGGCGGAACAGGCATCGACGGGACCGATTGTGACCGCGGCGAGCCCGGGCACGCCGTCGATTGCCCAGCTCAGCTTCCAGGACATCGTTCTGCTCGCCGCTGCCCTGGCGCTCGTCGGGACCATCCTTCGCAGTATTTTCAGGCTGCTCCTGGTTCGCCGGCTCCGTCGCCGGCGTGTGGCGCTTCGCCGGCAATGGGAGACCGCGAAGGCGACACGCCCGCCCCGCTCCGCTGCCGTGGCCGCGAGTGCATCGGCGGGCCGCCATGCCGACCTTGCCCGGCAGCGGCTAGCGATCGCTGCCTCCATCGGTATCCCGCGCCAGCGCTCGTGGCCGCAGGCTCCGACCGACGAACCTGCAGCCCATGCTCCCCGCGAGGGAAGCTTGTTGGAGCTGTTGCAGAATTTGCGGCGCGCGGCGGCCTGATCGTCGGGGGTTGGGGGCTGGTCGTCCCAAGGCTCCGGCGGAAGTGTGTGCTGTTTGCAACAGTTTCCGGAAAAAGCCTGAAATCGGATAAAAACGACAAGCGCGTTTCCTAAGACGGTTTTATTCTGCGACCGGCTCTGCAAGAGCATTTCCAACGGTGCAGTGGTCGGTGAACCATGCTTTTGCTTCGAGGCATCACAGCTTTACTGGGCGGCCTGCTGGTTGCGGGCTGCATGCAGTCCGGCCCGATGATGGCGGACGCCAATTTCACCACGCGCGACAGGCAGCAATTGGCGAATCCCCCATATCAGCAGGCGTGGATTGCTTCGGAATTTCAGCGTCAAGTGGTGCAGTACCACCGGAAGGAAGCGCCCGGCTCGATCCTGGTCGATACCGACGCGCGCCACGTCTATTACGTGCTCCCCGGCGGCAAGGCGATCCGCTACGGCGCGGCCGTAGGCGAGGAGGCTCAGGCCTGGTCTGGCGTGGCCACGGTGGGCCGCAAGGAAGAATGGCCGGGCTGGACGCCCACCGAGGGCGAGAAGCGACGGCTCGGGCCGCTCCCCAACTATGTCGAAGGGGGCGCGCGCAATCCGATGGGCTCGCGAGCGCTCTATCTCTACTCCGGCGGCAAGGACACGCTTTATCGCATCCACGGCACCAACCAGCCGGAATATATCGGGCATGCCATCTCGTCCGGGTGCATCCGCCTGACGAACGAGGACATGATCGATCTCTATAGCCGGGTGAGGATGGGCACGGTCGTCGTGGTGCTGGGACCGGGGCAGGATGCCTCGCGGATGGCTTCGGCCCGATAACCGACCGCCTCGCCCGCCATCAGCGCCGGCAAAATCGAGGCGATCGGCCGCTTGCCTATGGCGCAGGGGCTATGCAAGGTGCGCCCGCCGGTAATGCGTGCCGTCGGCAGGCCGGGCTCGACCTGGGCGAGCGGATTCTGCCGCCCGATGGCATTCACCAACCGTTCCTTCCAATCCGGCGCTGCACGGAGGTCGTCGTCATGAAGCTTTATTTCGCACCTGGTGCCTGCTCGCTCTCGCCGCATATCGTCCTGCGTGAGACGGGCGCCAAATTCGACCTCGAGCAGGTCGATTTGCGTGAGAAGAAGACCAAGAAAGGCGAGGATTATTGGCAGGTCAATTCCAAGGGTCAGGTGCCCCTCTTGGAGCTCGACGACGGGACCAGGCTCAGCGAAGGCCCGGCAATTGTGCAATATCTGGCCGACAAGAACCCGTCGGCGGGTCTTGCGCCCGCCAACGGCACGCTCGATCGCTACCAGGTGCAGGGCTGGCTCACCCACATCGGCACCGAGCTGCACAAGACCTTCGGCCCGATGTTTCGGCCGACCACCCCGGACGCCTACAAGGCGATCTCCAAGGAAAACCTTGCTGCCAAATACAAGAACATCGACAAGCATCTTTCCGGCAAGCAGTACCTTATGGGGGACAAGTTCACGGTCGCGGACGCCTACCTGTTCACGGTGACGCGCTGGGCGCCGCGCGTCGAGTTCGACCTGTCGCCGTTCCCGAATGTGCGGGCGTTCATGGAGCGGGTGGCGGCGCGGCCGAAGGTGCAGGAAGCGCTCAAGGCCGAAGGCCTGCAATAGCCGCGAGCGGGCGGGGGCGACGCGCCGGGGCCTGCTTCGGCCGGCCTGTCGCTGGTGCTCGCCCCCTGCTAAGCTGCCGATACGGAAATCGCCGACCTTGGGGGAGCAGCTGATGGACGATCGGGTCACCGCTGCCGGCGCCGGCCGCCTTCATTTCGTGATGATCAAGCCGACGCATTACGATGACAATGGCTATCCCATTCAGTGGTTCCGGTCAGCCATTCCCTCCAATACGCTGGCCTGTCTGAACGGCCTCGCGGAGGATGCGCGCCGCCGCAACGTGCTCGGAGCGGATGTCGAAATCCGTCTGCACACCTACGATGAGACCAACCGCCGGGTGCGCCCGAATCGCATCATTCGCGAGATCCGCCAGCAGGGTGGCCGGGCGCTGATCGGCTTGGTCGGCGTGCAGAGCAATCAGTTTCCCCGCGCCGTCGATCTGGCCAGGCCCTTCCTGGCTGCCGGGCTGCCGGTCTGCATCGGCGGCTTCCATGTGTCCGGCTGCCTGGCAATGCTGCCGGAGATGCCGGAAGACATGCGCGCGGCGCAGGCGCTCGGCATTTCATTCTTCGCCGGGGAGGCGGAAGAGGGCCGCCTCGACCAGGTGCTGCGCGACGCCTGGGGCGGCCGGCTCGCGCCGATCTACAATCGCATGGACAGCCTGCCCTCGCTCGAGGGAGAGCCGCCGCCGTTCCTGCCGCGCCAGCATGTGCGCAGGACCTCGGGATCGCTCTCGAGCGTCGATCTCGGCCGCGGTTGCCCGTATCAGTGCTCGTTCTGCACCATCATCAACGTGCAGGGGCGCAAGAGTCGTTTCCGCTCGGCCGAGGACCTCGAACGTATCGTGCGGGAGAATTACGCGCAGGGCATCTGTCGTTTCTTCATCACCGACGACAACTTTGCCCGCAACCGCCATTGGGAGCCGTTGTTCGACCGGCTGATCGAGCTGCGCAACGGCGATTTCCCGAAAATCGGCTTCACCATCCAGGTCGACACGCTGTGTCACAAGATTCCGAATTTCATCGAGAAGGCCACGCGGGCAGGCGTGCGCCGGGTGTTCATTGGGCTGGAGAACATCAATCCGGACAATCTCATCGCCGCCAAGAAGCGCCAGAACAAGATCACCGAATACCGCGAGATGCTGCAGAAATGGCGCAACCACGGCGCCATCACCTACGCCGGATACATTCTCGGCTTTCCCGGCGACAGCAAGGAGACCATCCTGCGCGACATCGAGATCATCAAGCGCGAGCTGCCGCTCGACGTTCTCGAGTTCTTTTTTCTCACGCCATTGCCCGGCTCGGAGGACCACAAGGTCCTGTCGCAGAAAGGGGTCTGGATGGACCCCGACATGAACAAGTACGATCTCAATCATCGCGTGTCGCATCATTCCAGGATGTCGGATGCGGAATGGGAGGACGTGTATCGGGCGGCATGGGAGGCCTATTACACGCCGGAGCACGTGCGCGCCATCCTGCGCCGGTCCGCGGCTTGCCCGGTTGGGCGTCCCGGCACGACGCTGACCACGATCCTGTGGTTCTATCTCATGCTGAAGTTCGAAGGCGTTCACCCGCTGGAGGGAGGCGGCCTGCGGCAGAAATTCCGCCGCGACCGCCGCCACGGCATGCCGCGCGAGCTGCCGCTGCTGTTCCACGCCCGGTATTGCGGCGAGCTCGTCGTGAAGGTGTGGCGCTATCTCTCGGTGTACCGGCAATTCAAGTCCATTCTCCGCGAGGTGCTGGCAGCGCCGGATCGTTGGAGCTACAGCGACCTCGCAATCGCGCCGCCCGAGGCCGACGAGTACGAGGCGCTCGATCTTTATCACGTCACCAGCGGAGGCGAGGCGGCGCTGGCGCGCATGCGCCGCGACGAGGCAATCCGGAGAAGGGCTGGCGACCGGCAACCGATGACGGATAAGACGCTGCCGGCCTCTGTCGTGAGCCCTCAGCCGTCCGTCGTCTGAAGCGGAGGGCCGATCGCGTGATCAGCCGGAAGATGCAAGCGCGGGCGCTGCGCTCTGCTCCTGGCTGCGCAGCTGCAGGCGGTAGAAGGAGGCGTAACGGCCTCCTTTGCGCAGCAGCTCGTCGTGGCGTCCCCACTCGACGACGGTTCCCTCCTCGATCACGCAGATGCGATGCGCGTCGGCCACGGTGTGCAGCCGGTGCGCGATCACTATCGTGGTCCGTCCCCGACAGAGATGCTCGATTGCGCCTTGCACCTGTCGCTCGGATTCGGAATCGAGTGAAGCAGTCGCCTCGTCGAGCAGGATGATCCGCGCGTCCTTGAGGAGCGCGCGCGCGATTGCGATGCGCTGGCGCTCGCCGCCGGCGAGCCGGGTGCCGTGCTCGCCCACCTCCGTGGCATAGCCGCGCGGGAACCCCATGATGAAGTCGTGCGCGTAGGCGGCCTTGGCGGCGGCGATGATCTCGCCCTCGGTGGCACCGGGCCGCCCCAGCGCGATGTTGTCGCGCACCGAGCCGCGGAAGAGGAAGACGTCCTGTCCCACGAAGGCGATCTGGCTGCGCAGCGAGCGGCGCGCCACCGCGCCGATGTCTTGCCTGTCGATCAAGATGGCACCGCCGTCGACCTCGTAGAAGCGCAGGATGAGATTGAAGATGGTCGATTTGCCGCCTCCCGAGGGACCCACCAGCGCGGTGACCTTTCCCGGCTCGGCGAGGAAGCTCAGGTTCCTGATCACCTTCTCGCCCGGACGATAGGCGAACTGGACATTGGCGAACTCGACCTGTGCCGCCGAAAGCTGCAGCGGCGGCTTCTCGTCGTCGGCGCGCTCGCTCGGCGGATGGTCGATGATGTCGAACAGGATGCGCACACCGACCAGCGCGCTGTTGAGGTCGATGTTGAGGCGGGCAAGCCGCTTGGCCGGCTCATAGGCGAGCATGAAAGCGGCCAGGAACGAGAAGAACTGGCCCGGCGTGGCTCCGGTCTTGATCACCCGGTAGCCGCCGTAGATCAGCGCAATCGCCATGGCAAAGCCGCCCAGCGCCTCCATCAGCGGGCCGGACCGGTGGGCGATCCGCGCCCATTTGTTCGACTCCTGCTCGAGCGCGGCAACGTGAGCGTCGAAGCGATCCCGCATCGCCTCCTCGAGCTGGTAGGCCTTGACGATGCGGATGCCCTGCACCGTCTCCTGCATCGTCTCCAGGATCTGGCTGCTGCCGGTGAATTGCTGATGCGCGACCGACCTGATCCGCTTGATCATCTTGCGCAGCATCAGCATCGCCGGCGGCACCGCCACGATGCTGAACAGCGACATTACCGGGTCCTGCCAGGCCATCACGGTGACCAGCCCCACGAGCGTGAACAGGTCCCGCCCGATCGAGGTGACGAGCAGATTGAGCGCCTGGGTCGCCGCGGTGGCGCCGGTGGTGAGCCGGGCCATGAATTCCGAGCTGTGCCGATCGGCGAAGAAACCGAGATTCTGCTGCAACAGCTGCGTGAACATCTTGCGCTGGTTGTCGGCAATGATGCGATTGCCGATGCGGGCGAGCTGCAGCGCACCGCCATAAGCCGCCATCGCCTTGATCATGAATATCGCGGCGGCGGCGATGGCGAGCACAGTGATGGCGGGAAGATTCTGATCGACATAGGCTGCATTGATCACCGGGCCGATGAGATAGGCGCCGAGCGCAGTAGCGCCGGCGGCAACCAGCATCATCGCGATCGCGAATGCGTAGCGATGCCGCTGCCGCCAAGCCTGCTCGACGAGCAGCCGCCGCACGAGGCCGGGCGTGCTTCGGGGATCGTCGAACAGCCTTTGCAGTCGCGCTTGTGCCATGCAGCCCCGTCTTGCGCGCCGTACTTGCCTAGGCTCGAGCGCTTTTTCAAGCGGAATCGGCGCGACGCGCCGCAAGCCTGCGCTCCCAGGCGAGCGCATGCCCAACGATCGTCTCCAGCTCGTCGTAGCGCGGTCGCCAGCCGAGCACCGCTCGCACGCGGTCGGAAGCGGCGACGATCTGGCTCGGATCTCCCGCGCGCCGGGGCGCGAAGCCGACCGCGAAATCGACCCCGGATACCCGCTTGACCGTCTTGATCACCTCCAGCACCGAGAAGCCGTGCCCATAGCCGCAATTGAGCGTCACCGATGCGCCGCCGCTGCGGAGATAGCTGAGCGCATCGGAATGCGCGTCCACCAGGTCGGCGACGTGGATGTAGTCGCGGATGCAAGTTCCATCCGGTGTCGGGTAGTCGGTGCCGAACACCTCGATGCGCGGTCGCAGGCCGCGGGCGGTCTCGACCGCGACCTTGATCAAATGGGTCGCTCCCCTTGTCGACTGCCCGGTGCGCCCGAGCGGATCCGCGCCGGCCACGTTGAAATAGCGCAAAATCACGTGGCGCAGCCCGTACGCGGCGCCGGCGTCGCGCAGCATGATCTCGCTCATGAGCTTCGACCAGCCGTAAGGCGACATCGGCACCGCCGGAGCGTCCTCGTCTACCGGCACGCGCTCGGGATTGCCGTACACCGCCGCGGTCGACGAGAAGATGAACTGGCGGACGCCGCATTTGACCGCGCTCTCGATCAGCGCGCGTGAATTTACCGTGTTGTTCCGATAATAGCCGAGCGGGTCGGCCACCGAGTCGGGCACCACGATCGAGGCGGCGAAATGAATTATCGCCTCGACACCGTGCGCCATCAGCAATTCCGAAACCCGTGCCTGGTCGCCGGTGTCGCCGACGATGAGCGGCACCGCCTTGGGCAGCGCCCAGTCGAAACCGGTGGTGAGGTTGTCGAGCACGACCACGTGCTCGCCGGCGTCGGCCAGCGCGTGCACCATGTGACTGCCGATATAGCCGGCGCCGCCAGTGACCAGGACGGTCATGCGTTTTGATCCGAATCCGTTCTGGGTTGCTTACGCCGGGTACGTGAAGATCTCGTTAGATGAGATGATTACACCGGATTCCGGCCGATTGGGATCAATTCTCTCGTGGGTCGTCATGCCCGCGCTTGTCGCGGGCATCCACGTCTGTGCAACCTTGCGGCACCGGAAGACGTGGATGGCCGGGACAAGCCTGGACAAGCCCGGCATGACTCGACGGCGATCCCGATCGCACGGGACGCGGGCGGCGGTTGCGCGGATCAGCGCGCCGGCGCGGTGGCGAGCGCGGTCGCAAGCGCGTCCGCCACTCGATCGACGGCGATGTCGCGCATGCAGCGATGGTGACGCAGCCGGCAGACCGGCTTGTGGCAGGGCCGGCAGGTGAGCACACCTGCGGTCTCGATGACTGCGGCGAGCGGATTGAGGGGAGCCCAGTGCCACGGGCTGGTCGGACCGAAAATTCCGATCGCCGGCGTGCCGAGTGCGGCGGCAACGTGCAGCAGGCCCGAGTCGTTCGAGATCGCGGCATCTGCGGCGGCGAGGGCGAGAATCGCGTTGCGCAGATCCTCGCCGGTGAGATCGCGGATGTGCGGCTGGTCGGCTTGCGCGATGTCACGGGCTAGTCCCTTCTCGCCCGGTCCGCCCAGCACCCAGACCAGGTTTCCCTGCGCGACCAGACGGCGCGAAAGCTCGGCGAAGTAGGGCCAGCGCTTCGAGGGACCGACCGCACCCGGCGCCATGGCGATCACCGGCCGCGCATCGGCTCCGAGCCCCAGCCGCTGCCGCCACTCTGCGATCTCCGCGGCAGGCACAGAAAGCTCGGGTAGCGGCAATTGCGCGGGCGCGGCTTCATCCTTGCGCAAGGCGAGCGCCGCGCAGCGATCGATCATGCGCGGCAGCGCCCGTTCGCCGAAACGCAGATCGTTGATGAAGCCGAACCGTGCCTCGCCCACGAAGCCGGTGCGCTGGGGGATCCCCGCGAGAAACGGCGCGAGCGCGGATTTCCAGGTGCGGGGCATTATCAGCGCCTGCGCATAGCCCTGCGCCCGCAGCCGCTCTGCCAGCGCCCAATGCCGGCCGAAGGCGAGACGCCGGCGCGGCAGGTCGGCCGGGATCCCCTGCCGCACATCCGGCATGTAGTCGATCAGCGGCGCGACCGTCCTCGTGGTCAAGAGATCGATCGGCCTGCCCGGGAAGCGCTGGCGCAGCAGCTTGACGATGCTGTGGCAACGGACGAAGTCGCCGATCCACATGTAGGGCACGATCAGAATCGGCGGGTCCGCTATCGCTTTCATCGGCGCATGCCGGGCTCGTGCCGTGATGGCCGAGCTTTCGCATCCTATAAGTGCAAGCCGGGTGCCGGGGTCAAGCGGCAGTGGCCTGGCCGCCGGGGAGCCGTAGGATGGGTGGAGCCCGCGCAGCGGGCGATACCCATCAGATTTGCGGCAACAGCGAGGGGATGGGTATCGCGCGCGCCGAGCGCGCGCTCCACCCATCCTACGCGGGGCGGTCGCTGTGCAGCAACGGCGCACCGGGGCGGTTGGTTCGTCGGCGCTGCTGCGGACAAGGGCCGGCAGCGTTGAAGCAGTCCCCGGTTGCATGGCTGCAGGGTCTCGGGCAAATGAGGCAAAGGAGCGAGGGTGCGCGCATGTTGCTGGTCACCGGCGGCGCCGGGTTCATCGGCTCCAACCTGGTCGCCGGTCTCAATGAGGCGGGACGAACCGATGTCGTGGTCAGCGACGTGCTCGGCAGCGGCGGGAAATGGCGCAATCTCGCCAAGCGGCAACTCGCTGATCTGGTCCCGCCGCGGGAGCTGATCGGCTGGCTCGCCGGCCGCAAGCTCCAGGCGGTGGTTCATCTCGGCGCCATCTCCGACACCACCGCCACCGATGCCGACGCGGTGCTCGAGACGAATTTCCGCCTTTCATGCCGGCTGCTCGACTGGTGCACTGCCGCGCGCACCCCGTTCATCTACGCCTCCTCGGCCGCGACCTACGGCGACGGTGCGCAGGGCTTCGACGACGACGGCTCCCCGCAGGCGCTGCGGCGGCTGCGGCCGCTCAATGTCTACGGGTTCAGCAAGCATCTGTTCGACCAGGCGGTGGCGAACCGCTCGGCAGCGGGCGAGAGGCTGCCGCCGCAATGGGCGGGGCTGAAGCTCTTCAATGTCTTCGGCCCGAATGAGTATCATAAAGGCGAGATGATGAGTCTCGTCGCCAAGCGGTTCGACGACGCGCGAGTCGGCAAGCCGGTATGCCTGTTCAAGTCCTATCGCGACGGCATCGCCGACGGCGAGCAGAAGCGCGATTTCATCTACGTGGACGACGCGGTCGCCGTGATACGCTGGTTGCTCGAGACCACATCGGTCTCCGGCTTGTTCAACGTCGGGACCGGGAATGCCCGCAGCTTCCGCGACCTGATCGCCGCCATGTACCACGCGCTCGGTCGCACCCCCGATATCGAGTATATCGAGATGCCGCCGGCGATCCGCTCCCAGTACCAGTATTTCACCCAGGCCAAGGTCGAAAATCTTCGCCGGGCGGGGTACAACGCCGGCTTCACGCCGCTGGAGAACGCGGTCACGAAGTACGTCTCGTCGTTCCTGATTCAGCCCGACCGATACCGGTGAAGCCGCGATAGCGCGATGTTCAATTTCGAGGAAGCGCTGAAGATGGTGCCGGCACAGACCGTGCTCTGCGTCGGCGATTTGATGCTCGACGAGTTCGTCTACGGGGAGGTGTCGCGCATTTCCCCCGAGGCGCCGGCGCCGGTCCTGAAGGTGAGCAGGAGCGAGGTGCTCGTCGGGGGCGCCGGCAATGTGGCGCGCAACATCGCCGCGCTCGGCGCTCGCTGCATCTTCATCGCGGTCGTCGGCGACGACGATGCCGGCCGCACCCTCACCGCACGGCTGCGCGACGAGCTCGCGATCGAATCCAATCTCATCGTCGAGCGGTCGCGGCCGACCACGCGCAAGGTTCGCTTCGTCTCCGAGCACCATTCGACCCATCTCCTGCGCGCCGATTGGGAAGAGGCGCGCCCGATCGGTGCGGAGACCGAGCAGGAGCTGATCGAGCGCGCATGCGCCGCGCTCCCGGAAGCCGGCTGCGTCGTTCTTTCCGATTACGCCAAGGGCGTGCTCACCCCGCGGGTGTTGCGGGCGATCATCGACGGGGGGCGCCGGCGCGGCAAGCCGGTGATCGTCGATCCCAAGGGCAGGGATTTCTCGATCTATCGAGGCGCGACGCTGATCACCCCCAATCGGAACGAGCTGGCTGATGTCGTGCGCCATCGCCTCGATACCGAATCCGACATCGCCGCCGCCGCCGCCGAGGTAATTCGCGCCGTCGACAGCGAGGCGCTGCTGGTGACGCGGAGCGAAGCGGGAATGTCGCTGGTGCCCGCGCGGGGGGACCCCGTGCATATCGCCGCCTATCCGGTCAAGGTGCGGGATGTCTCCGGCGCCGGCGACACCGTCGTCGCGGTGCTGTCGGCAATGCTGGCGCTCGAGAGCGGCTTCGAGCCGGCAATGCGCGCGGCGAACGCCGCGGCCGCGGTGGTGATCGGAAAGCGCGGGACGGCCACGGTGTCGGCGGCGGAGCTGCGCGCGCGCATTCTGCCCGCCGCCTCGCTCGCCCCCGAGGAGAAGATCATCTTCGACTGGTCGGTGCTGGACGAGCGGCTGGCGGAATGGCGTCGACAGGGCTTGCGTATCGGCTTCACCAATGGCTGCTTCGACATCCTCCACCGCGGCCACATCAAGCTGCTCAACGAGGCGCGCGCCGCCTGCGACCGGCTCATTGTCGGTCTCAACAGCGATGCCTCGGTGAGGCGCCTGAAAGGCGAAGGAAGGCCGGTGCAGGAGCTGCACGCGCGCGCCGAGGTGCTGGCGGCGCTGGAAGCCGTCGATCTCGTGGTGATTTTCGAGGAGGACACGCCGCTCGAGCTCATTCGCCGCACGCGTCCCAGGCTGCTGGCCAAGGGCGGCGACTACCGCCGCGAGCAGGTGGTCGGGCACGAGCTGGTGGAAGCCGACGGCGGCGAGGTGATCCTGATCGATCTGGTGCCGGGCTTCAGCACGACGAGGATCGTGCGCAGGACGCGCGCCCCGCAGCCGAGCTGAGCTCAATGCGGCTCAATGCGGGCTGCCGACCGGCTCGCGGGCGCTGTCGGATGCGGCAAGAACGAGCTCGGCGCGCTCGATCACCGCCTGCGCCGACACTCGCCGCATGCAGGCATGGTCGTGCGGGCAGCGGCTGAGCAGGCGCAGATAGCAGGGCGCGCAGGCAAGCTCCGCCCGCACCACCGCGCCTCGGCGCCGGTAGGGCCCGACCCAGATCTCGTCGGTCGGGCCGAATATGCTGATCAGCGGGCGGTTCAGGGCAACGGCAAGATGCATCGGGCCTGAATCGTTGGTCACGCACAGCGCCGAGCGGCCGAGCAGGGCCGCAAGCTCGCTCAAGCTGGTTTCCCCGGCGAGATTGAGGCTTCCCGGCGCAGCGGCCGCGACTTCGGCGCAAACATGCTGCTCCCGCCGCGATCCCACGAGCGCGACGGTGAAGCCCTGCCGCAGGAAGTGGCGCGCCACTTCGGCAAAGCCTTGGCTGTGCCAGTGCTTGGTCTCCCAGGCGGTCCCGGGGGCGATGGTCAGCACGCCGCCGTCGGCGTGCCGCCGCAGCAGCCGCTCGACCCGCTCGCTCGCATGCCGGGGGATGGGGAAGGAGAAGTCGGGTGTGTCCTCGTCGAGCCCCAGCATCGGGGCGAGCCGCAGGTAGCGATCGACCGCGTGCACGTCGAGGGTCGGCACCGGGATCCGGTGAGTATAGGCGAGCCAGGCGCCCTCGCGTGCGCCCTTCCAGGCATGCCGGCGCGCTTCCGCCGGCAGGGTACGGGGCGAGGCGGCCCATACCTCGCGGCGCGGGCGATCGAACCCGAGGCGCACCGGGGCGCGCGTCGCGAGCGCCAGCGCGGCGGATCGGAACTGGCCCTGGAGGTCCAGCACCAGATCATAGCGCGCGGCCCGCAGCGCTGGCTCGAGCCGCGCCGAGCGCGCCAGCGCGGTCCAGGGCGAGGATCGCTCCTCACGCCCGAACAGCACCAGCCGGCTCAGCGCCGGGTGCGAGGTCAGCAATTCGGCGAATGCCGGCGCCACGAGCCAGTCGATGCGGGCATCCGGATAGCGGCGGCGCAGCTTGTGCAGCACCGGAATGGAATGCACGACGTCGCCCAGCGCGGAAAGCTTGATCAGCAGGATCCGGCCGAAGTCCTGGCGGCGAAGCGCTTCTTTGTCCAATGGCAAACCGCACCTATGCGGAGGGTCGCCGACCGTAGAACGCCGGCGATCCGGCCGTCTTGTAGGGGCAATCCTCGGCGAACACAAAATCGCGCGGGAGCCCGCCTCCGCTGCTCGCGCTGCGGCCTGGCTGCTCGGCCTCATCAGGCGCTTGAACCAGGGCAGATTCCATCCTGCGCAGGGGTTGCTGCGGGGGTCACGGCCGTGACCGCGAGCTTTCATCCCTGAATTGGGACGCCTCCATTTCGAGGTAGATCCGGTAGGCATTGCCTCGATTGTTGTTGTCGAAGGCAGGCAGGTCCTTGTAGCGGGACCAGTCGGTCTGCTCGTAGGCCGCGTCGAAATCGGTCCAGCTCTCGACAGCCTTGCCCATCGCGCTGCGCAGGTGGCCGATATAGTCGCTGGTGAAAGCAATCGCCTGCCGGGCAGCGGTCGATGGCTTGCCGTGTCCCGGAACGATGAATTGCGGATCGAGCTTCGCCACCTCGGCGAGCGCCCGCAACCAGCTTGCGCTGTCGACATCGTCACTGTTCATGAAGGGAATGCGGCCGTTCTGCACGATGTCTCCGGCAAACAGCACGCCGTCCGGCTCGACCAGCATCATCATGTCGCTCGCCGAATGGGCGGGACCGGCATACAGCAGCACGAAACGCTTGCCGCCCAGGCTGAGCACCAGGCGTCGACTGAAGGTGAGATCGGGCGGCACCACGCGGGTAGTGCGGTCGACCCAGGGGAACAGCGCCTGCCGGCGCTGATCGAGCCGCTGATTGGCTCGTTCGTCGGCGGTCTCCTCGTTCTCGCGGTATTCGCCCGCCCGCTCCTGGGCGACGATGACGAGCTCGGGAATGGCGTCCTTGAACGCCTGCAGGCCATAGATGTGATCAGCATGGTAGTGGCTGACGATGACGTAGCGCACGGGCTGATCGGTGATCGTGCGGATCTGCTGCAGCAAATCCCACCCGAGGCTCGGCGTGCCCAGGGCATCAAAAACCACGACTCCGTGCGAGGTCACCACGAACCCCGCATTGGATGTATGACCCTCGTTGGCAGTGCCTGGAATCCCGGGCTGTCCCACCACGTAATAGATCGGCCGATCCGGCACCTTTTCGATGATGAGCGGACGGCTCAGCGGTGCGTAGGGCTCTGCGAGCGATGCAGAAGCCGCCAGGACCCCCGAGATCAGGGCCGGGATCACCCCCAGGTGGCGCATCAGCCGGTTCCCGCGGCTCCCCTCGCGGCGCTGTTCGCGTGCTCTGAAATTGCCGGGTGACGACGTCACGTGCTATCTCCCGATCCCGCCTCGGACGGCTCGATGCTGCGCGTCGGACGGGCGCGGCCATTGATTTGGATCAAGGCTGCTCGCGCAGCGCTTCATAGTTTTACATAATTCCCGTCGCGAGCCGACGGCTGGCGGTCGCCCCGGGTGGCAGTGCCGGCGTCGAGGACAGCCGAGCGGGAGGCAGTGCACAGTGCCCGTTGTTCGTCCCAATTGGACCAGGCGGCAAGCCGCGGGGGATGTGGATCGCGACGACCGGCGGTCGTTCCTGAAGCTCGGGGTCGCGGCCGCGGGCTCGACCGTGCTCGCCGGCGGTGGCGCGAATGCCGCCGGGGAGGGTGCGCCGCCGGCGGAGGCGCCCTGGTCGCTCTCGCTGGGTGCCGGCGTGGTCGAGCGTCCCTACGGCGAGCGTTCGAAGTTCGAAAGCGATGTCATCCGGCGCAACGTTCCCTGGCTCACGGGCACGCAGCAGTCCTCGGTCAGCTTTGCGCCCATACAGGACCTGGCGGGTATCATCACCCCGAACGGCCTCTTCTTCGAGCGCTACCACGCCGGGCGGCCGGAGATCGATCCGCATCAGCACCGGCTCCTGATCCATGGCCTGGTCGCGCGGCCGCTGGTTCTCTCGATGGACGATATCGTGCGGTTTCCGGCCGTGTCGCAAATCCACTTCATCGAATGCCCGGCCAACGGGGGAATGGAATGGCGTGCCGCGCAGCTCAACTCGCTGCAATTCACCCACGGCATGATCGGTTGCGCCGAATGGACGGGAGTGAAGCTCTCCACCGTGCTGGAGGAGGTCGGCGTGAGCAGCCAGGCGAAGTGGATCATGGTGGAGGGCGCGGACGGTGCCCACATGAACCGCAGCTTGCCGATCGAGAAATGCCTCGACGACTGCCTGCTCGTGTACGCGCAGAACGGCGAGGCGCTGCGGCCCGATCAAGGTTATCCCCTGCGCCTGCTCGTTCCCGGCTGGGAAGGCAATATCAGCGTCAAGTGGCTGCGCCGCATCAAGGTCGGCGACAGGCCCTGGTTCTCGCGCGAAGAGACCTCGAAATACACCGACCTGATGCCGGACGGCAGATCACGCGGATTTACCTGGGTGATCGACGCGAAGTCGGTGATTACCTTTCCCTGTCCGGAGAAGCCGTTGACGGCTCGCGGACTGCACGAAATTCGTGGTCTCGCCTGGAGCGGCAGCGGCAGGATCAAGCGGGTCGATGTGTCGTTCGACGGCGGAGTGAGCTGGCGGAGCGCCGAGCTCAAGCAGCCGATCCTCCCCAAGGCGCTCACCCGGTTTTCCATCCCGTGGCGCTGGGAAGGTCAGCCCGCGCTGCTGGAATCCCGCGCGATCGACGAGACCGGCTACGTGCAGCCGACGATCGAGCAGTTGCGGAGGGTCCGCGGCGGCAACTCCATCTACCACAACAACGCCATCCAGACCTGGCAGATCAAGAGCGACGGGGCCGTCTATGATGTCCAGCTGGGTTGACCGCGTCTGGCTGCTGCTCGCGGCGCTGCTGATCTGCGAGGGGCTTGCTGCGGGCGCGGCGAGTGGCGCCGATCCCGGACACTTCGGCTATGGCGCGCCGGCCACCGCGGACGAGATCGCGGGCTGGGATATCGACGCGCGCGGCGATGGGGCGGGTCTGCCGGAGGGCAGCGGCACGGTGGCGCAGGGAGAGGAGATCTATGCGCGGCAATGCGCGGCCTGTCACGGCACGTTCGGGGAAGGCGAGGGCCGCTATCCCAAGCTCGCGGGCGGCGAGGGGACGCTGACCGGCGATCGCCCCGAGCCGACGGTCGGCAGCTACTGGCCGTTTGCGCCGACGCTGTGGGACTACATCAACCGCGCGATGCCGTTTCAAGCACCCCGCAGCCTGTCGGTCGCGGAGGTCTATGCGCTGACCGCCTTCGTGCTCAATCTCAACAACATCGTGTCCAATGATTTCATCGCCGATCGGGACAGCCTGGCGAAGGTGAAAATGCCCAACCGCGACAACTTCACCTGGGAGGATCCTCGGCCCGACACTGCGGCGGAGGCATGCATGCGAAATTGCCGGCATCCGGAGGACATCAAGGTCACCTCGTCGGCCGAGGGCAAGGACCTGACGCCGCGGACCACCGGGCCGCTCGACGAGATGCGGCCGAGGTAGCTTGCAGCGGAGCCGGAGGAGCCGATGCGAGAAGGATCAGGTGTCTCAGCTGCGGCGATCGTCACGGGCGCGTGGCTCAGTCTGCTGCTGCTCACCGCGATCGGCCACGCGCAGGCTGCGAGCACGGAGGGAGAGAAGCTGACGTTCGACCGCAGCAAGGGGAACTGCCTCACCTGCCACGAGATCGAGGGCGGGGATTCCCCCGGCAATATCGGTCCTGCGCTCGCGGACATGAAGCGGCGGTTCCCGGATCGCAATGAGCTGTTCGCGATCATCGCCGACGAGACCAGGCGCAATCCGCGCACCTTGATGCCTCCGTTTGGTCGAAACCTGATTTTGACCGATCAGGAGATCAACAGCATCGTCGACTTTCTCTACACGCGATGATGCGAGCGCCCAAAGGAGACAGGCAAATGCGCAACCCGGCAGACCCCAACCGCACGCGCCGGCTGATCATCAAGGCTGCCGTGACGGGAGGCTTGATTGGATTGACTGGCGGCGGTCGAGCTGCGCACGCCGCCGAGGCGGCCAAATGGCCGAAGGAGGCGTTCCAGCAGAAGACCGAGGCCGACGCCGTCAAGGTGCTGTATGGAAAAGCCGCCGAGGAATCCGACAAGGTCCGGCTGGAAGCGCCCGAGATCGCCGAGAACGGCGCGGTCGTTCCGATCTCGGTCAGCAGCACGCTTCCGGGCGTGACCTCGATCTCGATTCTGGTGCCGGAAAATCCGTTTCCGCTCGCCGCCTCGTACAAGCTTCCCGAAGGGACCTCGGCGCTGGTCGGCAACCGGCTCAAGATGGCGAAGACTAGCAAGGTCGTGGCGCTGGTTGAAGCCGGCGGCAAGCTCTACAGCGCCAGCAAGGAGGTGAAGGTCACGGTCGGCGGCTGCGGCGGCTGATCAGACGAGACCGAGAGAAAGGAGACATCAATGCCGTCGACAATCCGCGTGCGCGCCGTCGCAAGCGCCGAAGCAACCGAGGTCCAGTCGCTGATTCAGCATCCGATGGACTCCGGCTTCGTCAAGGACGCCAAGGGTGAGCTCATCCCACCGCACTACGTCGAGGTGGTACAGTTCGAGCATGCAGGCAGGGTGGTGTTCACCGCATTCTGGGGACCGGCCGTGGCCAAGGACCCTTACCTCAAGTTCAGCTTCAAGGGCGGTCAGAAGGGGGACGAGCTGAAGGTGAGCTGGATCGACAACAAGGGCGCAACCGACTCGCTGGTGGCAAGGATCGGCTGATCCCCTGCCCCTGCGCAGTCAAGGAGGGTCGCCGTGTCGCGCATTCTTGTTTTGGCTGCTGTGATCGCCGGGCTGGCCGGCATGGAGGCGGCGTCCGCCGCCGACGCGGTGAATCCGAGCGCGGATTTCAACGCATTCCGCAGCTTCTTCACCAATCTGTTCCCAGCCGTGCCGCTGAACGATTTTGTCAACGGCCCCTATTCGATGGACGCGAATTTGCGCAAGCAGTGGGAGGCGAAGGAGGAATTTCCGCCCTACGAGTTCGCGCTGGAGCAGGGCAGGGAGATGTTCGCGACGCCGTTCAGGAACGGCAAGAGCTACGCCGAGTGCTTCCCGGACGGCGGTATCGGCATTCGCCAGAACTATCCTTACTTTGACGAGAAGGCCGGCAAGGTGGTCACGCTGGAGCTCGCCCTCAATCTGTGCCGGGAGGCCAACGGCGAGGCGCCCTATTCCTATGTCGGCAACGAGATGGCGGCGCTGACCGCCTTCATGGCGTACACCTCGCGCGGCAAGCCGTTTGCCATCAGGATTCCCGACGACCCGCGCGCGCTCGAGGCGTACGAGACCGGCAAGAAATATTTCTATCAGCGGCGCGGGCAGCTGAATTTCTCATGTGCGAGCTGTCACGTGCAGAGCCCGGGTCAGCGCATTCGAACCGAGGTGCTCGCCCCCGCGCTCGGCATTCTCGCGGCGATGCCGATCTATCGGTCGGAATGGGGTGGCATGGGCACGATCAGCCGCCGCTTCGTCACCTGCAACAGCCAGGTGCGCGGCGTGCCGCTGGAGCCGCAGGACGAGCTCTACCGGGATGTCGAGTATTTCCTCTCCTACATGAGCAACGGCCTGCCGATCGCGGGCCCGGGCGCGCGCCCGTGACGGTGGAGAACGTCATGCGACGAGCCGTTCTCATCCTGTTGACGGCAGGCTGCCTGACGGCTGCGCTCGGATCACCCGGGCGCGCCGGCAGTGAAGCCGATTTCAAGGCCGCCATCGCCGCCGCCGAAGCCGCCCACAGCGAGGCCGGACGGCTCAAGAATCAGTGGACGACGACCGCCCAGCAGCTGGCGGCGGCAAAGCAGGCCGCGGCAGCCGGCGAGCTCGACAAGGCGGTTCGGCTGGCGAGGCTTGCGGAAATGCTCGCACAAGCCTCGATCGCTCAGGCCAGGGAGCAGGAGGAGGCCTGGAGAGCGCTCGAAATTCGCTGAGCACGCCGACCAGCGGACTGTCATGCTCGCCCATCGCCGGCAACTGTTGAGACTGCTTACCGCTGCCGGGTTGGCGGGCATCGTTCCACGTATCGGCGGTGCTGCCGAGGACGATCTCTACGACGTCGGCCGCTTCGGCAATGTTCGCGTCCTGCACCTCACCGACAGTCATGCCCAGCTTCTGCCCGTCTTCTTCCGCGAGCCGAGCGTCAACATCGGCATGGGTCCGATGCGGGGCAAGCCGCCGCATCTCGTCGGTCGCGCATTCCTCGAGCATTTCGGGATCGAGGCGGGCGGCCGCGCCGCGCATGCGTTCACGTTCCTCGATTACGAGGAAGCAGCCCGCCGCTACGGGCGAATGGGCGGGTTTGCGCATCTCAAGACGCTGATCGACCGTTTGCGCGACGAGGCGGGGCCGGGCAACTCGGTGCTGCTCGACGGCGGCGACCTGTGGCAGGGAAGCGGCCTGGCCGATGCGCTGGGAGCCGCCGACATGGTCGAGGCCGGCAACCTGCTCGGCATCGATGCCCTGACCGGACATTGGGAATTCACCTACGGCGAGCACAGGCTCCGCGAAAATCTCGCGCGGTTCAGGGGCGAGTTCCTCGCCCAGAACGTGTTCCTTACGGAAGAGGCGGCCTTCAACGACGCGCCGGCCTTCGACCCCGCATCCGGCCGGGTGTTCAAGCCGGCCAGCATCAGCGAGCTCGGTGGACACCGCATAGGCATCATTGGCCAGGCTATGCCGTATGTGCCGGTTGCCCATCCCAGGCGCTTCGTCCCGGATTGGAGCTTCGGGATTCGCGAGGCGGAGCTGCAGAAGGTCATCGACCAGCTGCGCGGCAGCGGGAAGGTCGACGCGGTGCTGCTGCTCTCGCACAACGGCATGGACGTGGATTTGAAGCTCGCCAGCCGTGTCTCGGGCATCGACCTGATCCTGGGGGGCCATACCCACGACGCCGTTCCGGAGCCCGTCGTGGTCGGCAATCCCGGGGGAAAGACGCTGGTCACCAATGCCGGATCGAACGGCAGGTTCCTGGCTGTCGCCGACCTCGATGTCGGCAAGGGCGCGATCAGGAGTGTGCGCTATCGGCTGCTGCCGGTCTATGCGGGCTTGTTGGAGCCCAATCGCGAGATGCAGGCGCTCATCGATCGCCTGCGTGCGCCGTTTGCCGGCACGTTTGCCGAGACGCTGGCGAGGGCAGACCGGCTGCTTTACCGCCGCGGCAATTTCAATGGACCGGTGGACCAGATCATCTGCGATGCACTGCGCCAGGAGCTGGATGCGCAGATCGCGCTTTCACCGGGATTTCGCTGGGGACCAACGCTGCTGCCGGGACAGCCGATCACCATGGAGGACGTGCTCTCGGAGACGGCGATCACCTACCCGGAGGTCTATGTTCAGGACATGACCGGCAGCCAAATCAAGGCGATTCTGGAGGACGTCGCCGACAATCTCTTCAATCCGGATCCGTATTACCAGCAAGGTGGGGACATGGTGCGCGTCGGCGGAATGGACTATACCTGCTCGCCCGTCAGCGCCGCCGGTCGCCGGATTTCCGAGATGCGGCTCGACGACGGGCGTCCGGTCGATGCCGAGAAGAGCTATCGGGTGGCGGGCTGGGCGTCGGTGAACCCGCAGCAGGGAAAGCCGGTCGCCGAGGTGCTCGCCGCTTACCTGCGCGGCCAGAAAGGGGTCAATCTGAAGCGCCTCAACCGCGCCACCCTCGAAGGAGCCGCGGATAATCCCGGCTTTGCCGGCGGAGGGTAGCGCCATGCACAGTGCTTCGATCCGGTCCGCCGCGGCGGCGGCGCTGCGCGCAGTCCTTCCTGGCGCAACCATCCTCTCCTGGCTGCTCCTCGCGCCGTGGTCGGGAGCCTCGGCCGAGGACACTGCGCTCGCGGAGAAGCCCTTCGCCGAGCATCGCCTCGTCCTGCAGCTTTCCGATGCCGATCAACGCAAGCAGCGCCTGGTCATCAGCGTCGCCAACAACCTCTTGAAGCTCTACGGGCCGGACCGGATCGCGATCGAGGTCGTCACCTTCGGCCCGGGAATCGAGCTCGTGACTGCCCACAGCCCCAATCGCCCCTATGTCGACAGCCTGGTTGCGCAGGGCGTGCGGTTTGACGTGTGCATGAACACGGTCGAGACGATCGAGCGCGAGAAGGGGGAGCGCCCGCAGCTCAATCCGAACGCCATGCCGGTGCAGGCCGGCGTTGCTCAAATCCTCGCGCTCACCGAAAAGGGCTATACTCTCGTTCGTCCCTGATTGTTCGCAAAGGAACACCGCATGCGCCGTTCGATAGGCGTCCTCGCCCTTGCGTCGATGCTGAGCCTCGGTCTCGTCGCATCGGATCATGCCGCCGAGACCGGCAAGGCGCATCGCGTCACCCTGCAGATCGACCAGAACGATCCCGAAGTGATGGGTCTCGTGCTCAACAATGCGGCGAACGTGATGGAGTTTTATCGCGCGCGCAAGGAGGATGTCGAGATCGAGATCGTCGCCTACGGTCCGGGATTGCACATGTTGCGCGAGGACACCTCTCCGGTGAAGGACAGGATCCGGCAGATGGCCGAAAACGCCTTTCCCGCCACGCTGACGTTTGCTGCCTGCAGCAACACCAAGCAGGGGATGGAGAAGCGTGAAGGTCGCGCGATCAGCATCGTTCCGCAGGCGACCCTCGTCCCCTCGGGCGTGGTCCGATTGATGGAGCTGCAGGAACAGGGCTGGAGCTATGTCCGGCCATGAGCGAGCCGGATCTTGGCATCGGGGAGCGCTGAAACCCGTCCCGGAGCGGAAGATGAAAGCAGCTCGATGTGCAGCGCTGGTGGTGAGCCTGCTCGCAGCCGGCCAGGCAAGTCGGAGCGAGGAGGCGCTCGTCGCCTACAAGTCGCTGGCGCCCGATGTGGCGCTCGAGCTTGCGCGAGAGGCGCTGGCGGCTTGCCGCTCGCGCGGATATCAGGTCGCCGTTGCCGTGGTGGATCGTTTCGGCTTGCCGCAGGTCATGCTGCGCGACCGGTTCGCCGGACCGCATACGCCGTCGACGGCAACGAACAAGGCGTGGACCGCTGTGAGCTTCCGCACCAACACGCTCGATCTGGTGCAGCCGACCCAGCCCGGTCAGCCGCTCGCCGGCCTCGCGACTTTACCCCGCGTGGTGCTGCTCGGCGGCGGGGTGATGATCGAGGCTGGCGGATCCCTCCTCGGCGCCATAGGCGTGTCCGGCGCGCCGGGGGGAGAGGAGGACGAGCGCTGCGCCAAGGCCGGGCTCGAGGCGGTCCGCGACAAGATCGAGTTCTGACCGCCGCTTGATCGCCGCGAGATGCGCCCTTGGCTGCACGTCTCGGGGTTCTCTCGCGAGCTCAGCGAATTTGATTCGCTGCGGCATGTGCCGGGCCGCTTTCTTCTGGTCAGGGTGCATGATCGCCCCTCGCATGCCCGGAATGCGCGTCGTGATCGGCAGGCCGGTGCAGCGGCTCCCCGACCGGTGCCCGCCAACCCTGCTTCTCCTCGTAGCGCTTGGCATAACGGTAGAACGTTCCCTCGAAGTTGCCGAGTGCGATGACGAAGCCGGCCCAGCCGTCGCGATAGCCCTGCTTCACCAGGTAGTGCTTGAGGAACGACCAGACGCCGTGCCCGAGCGCACCGCCCATGGAGACGTTCCTGTCGGCAAGCTTCCGCGCGCCGAGCGAGGAATAGCGGTTCATCTTGCTGATGATTTCCTCGAGGTTGCGGAACGGGAGCTGCCAGATCGCGCTCTGCAGCCGGCCGAGGGGTGTATCGGTCAAGGGCTCGTAGCCCTCGTGCACCGCCTCGTCGCGGTAGCGCATGGTTCCCCTGCGAAAGAGTTGCGGCTGGCGGTAGTTCGGGTACCAGCCCGAGCCCCTGATCCAGCGCCCCATCATGAAATTTCGGCGCGGCACCAGGTAGGCGTCGTGCCGCGGCGGCGACGAGATGATCGAGAGCATCTCGTCGCGCGCCTCCGCCGTGCAGCGCTCATCCGAGTCCAGGCTGAAGATCCATTCATGGCGGCATTCCGCGATCGCCCGGTTGCGCAGCGCCCCGAAACCGTCAAACGGGATTTGCACGACGCGCGCGCCGAGGCTCTGCGCGATCTCGGCGGTGCCGTCGGTGCTGCCGGAGTCCACCACCAGGATCTCGTCCGCCCACAGCACGCTCGATATCGCATCGGCGATCTTCTCGGCTTCGTTGTAGGCGAGGATATAGGCCGACAGCTTTGCCATGCTTTCCCGTCAGCTGGACGATCGCCCGGCACTCGATGCTTGGCGCTGGACCGGAGCGGCCTCCGCATTATCACACCGCACCGCCGAATGCAGGTGCAAGGGGCCGCCGGGCCCGCGCGGCCCGAGCTCGCGCAGGCCACCTTGACGGCCTGCGATTGACGATGCACCACGCGCGCCGAAGGGGATCGGGCGGTTCCATCATCGGCCGCGCACCCCCGCACGCGGAGCTTTGCTCCTCCCTGGCACGCGGCTCCGGGAGCCGGAAGCACCAGCCAATGCCCTTCAACTCGCTGGCCTATGCGCTGCTGCTCAGCGCGAGCTTCGCCTGGTGCAGGCTGCTGCCCGCCTACGCAGCCGGGCTCGTGCTGGCGAGCCTGGTGTTCTTCCTGGCGGCGGGTCCCTTCGATACGGCGGTATTCCTTGCCGCCGTCGCGCTCAATTGGCTGATCCAGATTGCCTTCCCCAAGGAGCATCCGCGCCCACGGATATTCGCGGCGGCCCTGCTCAATATCGGGCTCATCGCCTATTTCAAGTACAAAGGCCTTCTGCTGGGTCAGGCCGGGCAGTCCGGCAGCTACCTCGACACCGCGCTTCCTCTCGGCGTCTCGTTCTACAGCCTGCAGGCCCTGGCCTATCACGTCGACGTCGCTCGCGGGCGTCACGCTCCCGCCCGGTCGTTTGCCGAATTCTTCCTGTTCAAGGCTTTCTTCCCGCAGGTCATCGCCGGTCCGATCGTGCGTGCCCACCAGCTGCTGCCGCAGGTGCAGCGGCTGTTCGCCGGCCGGCGACGCAGGCACCGGCTCCTGATCTTCGGGCTGAGCCTCATCGCCCTGGGACTGGTCAAGAAGGTAGTGCTGGCGGACAGCATCGCCCCGTTCGTGGACGAGATTTTCGCCGCCCCGCCCGGCACGACCGCCGTGGCCTGGCTCGGCGCCGTGCTGTTCGCGTTCCAGATCTACTTCGATTTTTCCGGCTATTCCGACATCGCGATCGGCTCGGCATATCTGCTCGGGATCCGGCTGCCATGGAATTTCCGCACTCCCTATCTGAGCACGAGCCCCCGCGAGTTCTGGCAGCGATGGCACATCACGCTCTCCACCTGGATCAGGGACTATCTCTACATTCCGTTGGGCGGCTCGCGCGGCACGCCGGTCGAGGCATCGCTGGTGCTGTTGACGACCATGGCCGTGGCCGGGCTCTGGCACGGCGCGAATTACACCTTCATCGTCTGGGGTGCCTGCTGGGGGCTGTACATCCTGACGGCCCGGCTGATGCACCTCGAATCCGTTCCGGGGATGCTCTGGTGGCCCGCTCACATGCTCATCGTCGTCGTGCTGTGGGTGCTGTTCCGGTCTCCCAGCCTGGGTTATGCCACGCACTACCTGGCGACGATGTTTGCTTTCACCGGCAGCCCCTCGGGACATCTTGACGGCTCGGCACCGGCTTGGCAGGTCGCCTTGGGCGTTGCCGGGTTGTTTGCGCTGCATTGGGGCGAAGCCCATTTGCAGCGGCGACCGGTCGTGGGCATCATGCGGCGGCTGGAGGGTCCGGTGAGCCGGGGAGTCCTGGTCGGGACAGCGGTGCTGCTCGTCCTTCTTCCGGTTTCCCATGCCAATCCGTTCATCTACTTTCGCTTCTGAGGAATCCCCGTGCGGTCGAGCCGATCGTCGATGCACAGCTTCGGCAGGTTCCTGGTTGGGCTGTTTCTCGCCCTGCTCATCGTCGACGGCGCGCTGCGCATCGTCGAAGCGACGCCGCTATGGCGGGTTCTGCCGGTCGTGGAGCCGATCATCGGGCAGCCGGACCCGGAGTTCGGCTTCGATTCCACCCCCGGCGCGCAGGGCATATGGATCACCGAGCATCGGTCGATCGTCCGCATCAATTCGCTCGGGCTCAGGGACGTGGAGCGCCAGATCGCCAAGCCTGCCGGGACGTTTCGCATCGGTCTCACCGGCGACTCGATGGTGGAGGCGATGCAGGTCGAGCAAGCGGCTACGTTCGCGGCACTGGCCGAACGGCGCCTGCGCCAGGAAGGATACGAGGTAGAGCTGATCAATCTGGGGATCGCCGGACCCAACCCGGTTCGACAGCTGTGGCGGCTGAACAAGCGCGGCTATCGCCTCGGCCTCGACCTCATCGTGGCCAACAGCTCGGTCGAGAGCTTCCTCTCGGGCCTCCTGCTCGACGACAGTGACAACCCTGCCTATGTGTCCGCCGGCAACGGAGAGCTTCGTATCGGCTATGCCTTCCGGGAGCGTTTCTCGCAACGGCATGCCGACGATCTGCTCGGCCGCGCCTTCATCGCACTCGTGCAGAATTCTCCCCTCTTGCGCATGCTCTATCTGCGGAGCCGGCAGCCCCTGCCGGCGCTGCTCGGTCTCACCGCAGCCGCCGCCCCGGCGGCGCAGCTTCAGCCTGCAGCGCTCGATGGGTCGCAGACGTCCTGCACCCGGGCGGCTGCGGCGCTGGCGCCGATGCTCGGGTTCTGGCGCGATCATCAGCCGGCGCTTGAATGGGCAGCGACCGCGCGCTTCCTCGAAGATCTTGCGCGCGGCGCCCGGGCAAGAGATGCCGCCGTCGTCTACCTCGTTCGCGAGATCCCGCTGCCGCGATCCGATTGCGCTGCGGCTTCTTCGGCACGAGCCGAGCTGGTAGGAGAGATGGAACGGGAGTTCGCTCGCCGCGGAATCCGGATGATCGATTGGTCGGCGGCGGTCGCGGCCCTGGTCGGCGGACCTTCTGCGCTGCCCGGGCTGCACGGATTTGGGCTGCGCCGCGGCGCCGGGCACCTCAACTATGATGGGCATCGGGCGTGGGCCGATGCTTTGAGCGCGCTCGTGCGAGAGGAGCTGGCTTCCCGCGGCAAGCTCGCGCCGGCGCGCAACTGATCTTTCGGTCGGATGATGAAGACCCCTCGGCTGATCTCGGTCATCGTGACCACCTACAATCGCGAGGACGCGCTCGCGGCAGTGCTCACGGCATTGAGCTGCCAGAGCGATCCTGGCTTCGAGGTTGTGCTCGCCGACGATGGCTCGGGACCTGCGGCCGCCGGCCTGGTGGAGAGCTGGCGCACGCGTCTCGGAGCTCCCCTGCTTCACGTGTGGCACGCCCATCACGGCTTCCGCGCCGCCGAGATCCGCAACCGGGCTATCGCCGCCGCCACGGGCGACTACTGCGTGTTCCTCGACGGCGACTGCCTCGTCTGGCCCGACTTCGTGGCCGCGCATCGCCGCCTCGCCGAGCCCGGCTGGTTCGTCGCCGGAAACCGGGTGCTGCTCTCGTCGGCGCTCACCGCCCGCGTGTTGCACGAGGGCGAGCGGCCGCAACGCTGGAGCTTTCGAAAATGGATCGGGCATCGGTTGCGCGGCGAGGTCAACCGGCTGTTGCCGATGCTGCGGTTGCCGCTCGGCGGATTGCGGAAGCTCGCGAGCGGTCGATGGCGAGGCGCGCGCTCCTGCAATCTCGGAGTCTGGCGGGCCGACCTCGACAAGGTCGACGGCTTCGACGCAAGCTTCTGCGGCTGGGGCCGGGAGGATTCCGATTTGCTGGTGCGGCTGCTGCATGCCGGCGTTCGCCGCAAGGATGGACGCTTCGCGACCGGGGTCATTCACCTCTGGCATCCCGACGCCGACCGGGCGCAGCTCTCTGCCAACGATGCGCGGCTCGATGCGGTGCTGGAGGGGAGGGGGGTGCGCGCGCAACGCGGCTTGTCGATGCTGCCGGACACGGCCGCCGGCCGGAATGATCGTCAGGATGATATCCCTGTCCGAGCAAAAATTTGAAGCCCACGCCCTCGTGCGAGCCGGGGCGATTCAGAGGCGGCTCGAGCATGTCGCCGATGTGCTCGTCGGCGGCGTGCTGGTTGCGCTGCCCTGGTCGGTTTCGGCGACCGAAATCCTGATTGTGCTGTGGCTGATTGCGCTCCTGCCTACGCTGAGCGCCGAGGCGGTGCGACGCGAAGTCATGTCCGCGGCCGGCGGCCTGCCGGTGCTGCTGTGGTTATTGGGCGTCCTCGGCATGCTGTGGGCAGACGCGAGCTGGAGCGAGCGCATCGCGGGATTGAGCGGCTTTCACAAGCTCCTCGTGGTGCCGCTGCTGCTCGCTCAATACCGGCGCTGGGGACAGGCGCAATGGGTTCTTCTCGGCTTCCTCGGCTCGTGCGCCGTGCTGATGGTCGTCTCCTGGGTGCTGGCTCTCGACAGCGATCTCCCCTATCGCGGCAGGTCGAGCCTCGGTGTTCCGGTACGCGACTATGCCCTGCAGAGCACTGTTTTCGCCATCTGCGGATTCGGCCTCCTCGGCCGGGCGGCCGAGGAGCGCGGCGCGCGGACGATGACCGTGCTTCTGCTCGGCGCTGCGCTGTTCATCGGCAACATTCTTTTTGTCGCGACAGCCCGAACCACCCTGGTCGTCATGGTCGTCCTGCTGGTGGTGCTCGGCGTCCGGCAGTTCGGATGGAAGGGCGCGCTCGGCGCAGCTCTCGCGGGAGGCATTCTCGCCGGCACGGGGTGGGCGTCTTCGCCCTATCTGCGTCAGCGCGTCTCGGCCGCCGTGACCGAGGTGCAGGCTCGCGGCGCCGAGAACGTGATCACCGCGGTCGGCTTGCGGCTCGGGTACTGGAAGAGCTCGTTGCAGTTCATCGCCGAGGCGCCGGTGATCGGGCACGGCACCGGCACCATCGCCGGGCTGTTTCGCCGGGATGCGGCGCCCGATACCGATCCGATGCTGCTCACCGACAACCCGCACAATCAGATCTTGGCAGTGGCGATCCAGCTGGGCGGCATCGGGGTGCTCGTGCTCCTCGTCATGTGGGTCGCTCATCTCCTCCTGTTCCGCGGCGGTGGCCTGATGGCCTGGTTCGGGCTCGTCGTCGTGCTGCAGAACGTCATTGGATCGATGTTCAACACCTACCTGTTCGAATCCGGCCAGGGCTGGCTCTACATCTTCGGGATCGGGATCACCGGCGGTGTCGTGCTCTCCCGCGCCGCCGCGCCGGCTACGGACGAGCGCAGGGCATGAGCGGGGCTCGCCGCATCGAGCTTCCGCAGCGTCCGCGCATCCTGGTCATCACCTTGCGCCGGCTCGGCGACGTGCTGCTGAGCACGCCGTTGCTGCGAACCATCCGTCGCGGCTTTGCGCAGGCCACATT
>DASXAP010000134.1:0-8742 GCA_036406655.1 Xanthobacteraceae bacterium
GAAGCGCGCCGGAATGATCTGGTCGGTGTCGACATTGGGCACGCCGAGCGGCGCGGCCACTGCGTCGAGATGGACGAAGGCTTGCATGGTCAGCTACTCATCAGCTGCCGCACGTCGGTGAGCCTGCCGGTCACGGCGGCGGCAACCGCCATCGCCGGGCTCAGCAGGTGGGTGCGCGCGCCCTGGCCCTGGCGGCCGACGAAGTTGCGGTTGGAGGTGGAGGCGCAGCGTTCGCCCGGCGCGACGAGGTCGCCGTTCATGCCGACGCACATCGAGCAGCCGGCCTCGCGCCATTCGAAACCGGCGCGCTTGAATATGCGGTCGAGCCCCTCCGCCTCCGCCTGCGCCTTCACCAGCCCGGAGCCGGGGACCACCATCGCCGGGACCACGACGCGGCGGCCTTCGGCGAGCCGGGCGGCGGTACGCAAATCCTCGATGCGGCTGTTGGTGCAGGAGCCGAGAAAGACGCGATCGATGCCGATGCCGGAAAGCGGCGTGCCCGGAGTGAGGCCCATATAGGCGAGCGCCCGCTGCATGGCCTCGCGCCGCGCGGGGTCGGTCGCTTGCGCGGGATCGGGAATGCGCGCGGTGATCGGCGCCGCCGCTTCCGGGCTCGTCCCCCAGGTCACCATCGGCGCGACCGCCGTCGCATCGAGGCTCACCTCGTGGTCGAAGCGTGCATCGGCGTCGGAGGGGAGCGCCCGCCAGGCGGCGAGCGCCTTGTCCCAGGCCGTCCCCTTCGGCGCATAAGGCCGGCCCTGCAGATAGGCGAAGGTCGTATCGTCGGGCGCCACCATGCCGGCGCGCGCGCCGGCCTCGATCGACATGTTGCACACGGTGAGCCGGCCCTCGATCGAGAGCGCGCGGATCGCCATCCCCGCATATTCGATCACGTGGCCGCTGGCGCCGGCGGCACCGATCCGGGCGATGATGGCGAGGATCAGGTCCTTGGCGTGCACGCCGGGAGCGAGCGTGCCCTCGACGCTGATCCGCATCGCTTTGGGCTTGCGCTGCCACAAGGTCTGCGTCGCCAGCACGTGCGTGACCTCCGAGGCGCCGATCCCGAATGCCAGCGCGCCCAGCGCTCCGTGGGTGGCGGTGTGGCTGTCGCCGCAGACCATGATCATGCCGGGCTGGCTCAATCCCTGCTCCGGCCCGACCACGTGCACGATGCCCTGCCGCCGATCGGCGAGCGCGAACAGCGCCACCTCGTTCGCCCGGGCATTGGCGTCGAGGTCCTCGACCATGCCGCGGCGGTGCGGCTCGTTGATCGATTCGAGATCGCGGCCGAGCGTGGAGACGTAGTGGTCGGGCGTGGCGAAGGTGCGGTCGGGCCGGGCCACCCCCAGCCCTCGCTCCTTGAGCTTGCGAAACGCGTTGCTCGATCCGTCGTGCACGAGGTGGCGGTCGACATAGAGGAGCGTGGCGCCGTCCGGCCGGGCGATGACGGCGTGCGCGGCCCAGATCTTGTCGAGGAGCGTCGCCGGCATCAGCATTCCGGTTCCCGGGGAATCATCCCCCTCACCCGCCGCGCGCCAGCGCGCGGCGACCTCTTCCCGCAAGCGGGGAGAGGTGAGCGCGCAGCTGCGTCGATCAGCTTCACCCGGCGTTCTCCGCTGCCTCACTCCGCCGCTTGCGCCGGCGGGGCGGCGGAGCGGGCCCGCGCGCTCACCGCGTCCCATTCGTCGGCGCCGACGCGGCGGAACGCCTCGCGCACCGTCATGCTGTTCGCCGGCTCCGGATGCCGGCCGGTGCGGGCGAGCTCGGCGAGGGTCGCGTCGCAGACGCCGATCACCGCCTTCATCAGCATGCCCGGCACGATGGCGAGCCTGTAGCCCATTCCCTGCGCGTCGGCGAAGGCAACGTCCGGGGTCTTGCCGCGCCAGACCACGTTGACGAGGCAGGGGCCGCGCACCAGCCGCGGCACCGCCGCGACCTCCTCGAGCGTCTGCGGCGCCTCGACGAAGGCCATGTCGGCGCCGACCGCCAGCGCCGCGTTGGCGCGCGCGATCGCTTCCTCGAGGCCGAGCGAGGCGCGCGCATCGGTGCGGGCGATCACGAAAAAATCGGGATCGTGCCGCGCCGCCACCGCGGCGCGGATCTTGGCGAGGAACTCCTCGCGCGGGACGATCGTCTTGTCGTCGAGATGCCCGCATTTCTTCGGGAAGCCCTGGTCCTCGATATGCAGCCCGGCAACCCCGCGGCGCTCGTATTCGCGCACGGTGCGTGTCGCGTTGAGCTCGTTGCCGTAGCCGGTATCGGCATCGGCGATCACCGGCACGCCGACCGCGGAGGCGATGCGACCGGCATTGTCCGCCATCTCGGTCATGGTGAGCAGGCCGTAATCGGGGTAGCCGAGGGTCGCTGCCGTCCCCGCCCCGGTCATGTACACCGCGGGAAAGCCCGCCTGCGCGATCGTGCGCGCGGTGATGCAGTCATAGGCGCCGGGCGCGATCACCATGCCCTCGCGCCGCAACAGCTCGCGGAATTGGCTTGCTCGGCTCATCGACGCTGCTCCGTGAAATGCTTCTCGACGAAGCGTAGACCATTTCCGCGTGCTTGGCATCGGGCAGGGTGGGCAACGGCGTTTCACCCAGTCTCTCCGCGCCTCGAACAGTTCGTGCGGTTGCCCGGCACCGACGGAACGGTGGGCAATATCCTGCCCCGGCGCGTCCGGCGGCAATAGGCCCGACGGGCTGACGCGAGCGGACCCGCCCGATTTGCCGGCGTGAGCACGCCCGGATATGATCGGGCGGAAATGGCAGAGGAACACAATGGACCCGATAATCTGGTGCTGCGCTATCTGCGCAGCATCGATGCGAAGCTCGGGCGCCTGCAAGAAGATGTAACGGACCTGAAGAGTCGCGTGACCTCGCTCGAGGCCGCCTTCGCCATCGTCACGGCGCAGACTGCGGGGATCAGCTCACGTCTCGATCGCGTCGAGAGCCGGCTCGACCGCATTGAGCGTCGGCTGGGCTTGCTGGAGGCGGCGCCATCTTGAGGATGAGGGGCTACCTCGCCGGCAGCAGCGCCCGGATGCGCGCGACCAGATCGGCCGGCCGGAACGTGTCCTTGACCAGCACCGACCGCACGCCCGCGTTGAGCCGCTTGCGGTCCTCGGCGTCGAGATCGCGCGCGGTGATGACGATCACCGGGATTTCGCGCCAGGCCGGCTCCTGCTGCAGCGCGGCCACCACCTGGAAGCCGTCCATCTCCGGCATCATCAGATCGAGCAGGATCAGGTCGGGCCTCTCCTCGCGCAGGCGGGCGAGCGCCTCGCGCCCGTTGCCGGCTTCGCGCACGATCCATTGCCCGTCGTCGAGCCAGCCGCGCGCGCGCCCCCGCTGGTCGGGGTCGTCGTCCACCATCAGCACCCGCGTCGGCCGTGCCCGCAGCCGGAACCGCGCGAGCAGCCGGTCGAGGCGCTCGCGGTCGATCGGCTTGTTGAGATATCCGGCGGCGCCGAGCGCCGCGGCGCGACGCTGCTCGTCGAGGATGGTGACCATGATCACCGGAATCTCGGCGAGCTCGCTGTCCTGGCGCAGCGCCGCCAGCACTGACCAGCCGTCGAGGTCGGGCATCATCACATCGAGCGTGATGCAGATCGGCCGCAGCTCTTTGGCGCGCTTGAGCCCCTCGAGCCCGCCGGCGGCGGTCTCGACCGCAAACCCCGCCGCCGCGAGCTGCTCGCAGATGAGCTCGCGCGCGGTCGCATCGTCGTCGATCACCAGCACGCAGCCGGCCCCGGCGGCCCCCGGCGCCGGCGCGGCCTCGCCCGAGGCGGCATCGCCGCCCGCCGGCAGGCGGACGGTGAAGGTCGAGCCCTTGCCCGGCTCGCTCGTCACCGTCACGTCGCCCCCCATCATCCGCGCAAGCTTGCGGGTGATGGCGAGCCCGAGGCCGGTGCCGCCGTAGAGCCTGGCGGTCGAGGCATCGGCCTGGCTGAATTCCTGGAACAGCCTGGCGAGCTGCTCCGGCGTCATGCCGATGCCGGTGTCGGACACCGCGAGCTCGACCCAGCCCCCTCCCTTTCCCTCCCCCGCTTGCGGGGGAGGGAAGGGAACCCTGCGGGCGCTGAGCCTGACCTCGCCCTGCTTGGTGAACTTGCAGGCATTGCTCAGGAGGTTGAGCAGGATCTGCCGCAACCGCATCGCGTCGGTCGTCACGGCGCCGAGGCTCTCCTGCACATCGGCAACGATCCGGTTGCCGTTCTGCCTCGCCAGCTGGCCGGCGGTGCCGATCACCTCGTCGATGAGCGGCGCGAGGCTCACCGTCTCGGGGCTCAGCTCGAGCTTGCCCGCCTCGATCTTGGAGAGATCGAGCACCTGGTTGATGAGCCCGAGCAGATGCGTGCCGGCGGCGTGCACGCGCTTGAGCGGCTCCAGCGCCTTCTCGGTGCCGAAGCGCGCGGCATTGCCGACCATCATCTCGGTCAGGCCGATGATGGCGTTGAGCGGGGTGCGCAGCTCGTGGCTCATGCTGGAGACGAACTGCGACTTGTTCTGGCTCGCCGCCTCGAGCTGCCGGTTCTTCTCCTGGATCTCGTCGAACAGCCGAACGTTCTCGATGGCGATCACCGCCTGATCGGCGAAGGTGGTCACCAGCTCGATCTCCTTCTCGGTGAAGGGCTTCACCTGCGAGCGGGTCAGCGCCAGGACCCCGATCGGGGCCCCATCGCGCATGAGCGGAACCCCGAGCATGGTCCGGAACCCGCCGAGCTTCTGCGCCTCGTCCCAGGCATATTCCGGGTCGTCGAGCACGTCGGGGATGTGCACGATCTTCGTCTCGAGCAGCGCGCGTCCGGCCACGGTCGCGCGGTCCGGCTCGACCGGAAAATCCCGCACGTAATCGGTGAACTCGGGCGAGAACCCGCAGGTCACCGAGCGGAAGAAGGCGGTTCCCTTCCGGCGGGTGATGGTCCCCATCTCCGCGCCGCAGAGTCTCGCGGCGGACTCCAGCAGCGTCTGCAGCACCGACTGCAGGTCGAAGGTCGAGCGGCTGATGACCTTGAGCACGTCGGCGGTGGCGGTCTGCTGCTGCAGCGATTCGGCGAGGTCGTCGGTGCGCTGGCGCAGCTCGTTGAGCAGCCGCGTGTTCTCGATCGCGATCACCGCCTGGTCGGCGAAGGTCGTCACCAGCTCGATCTGCTTGGCGGTGAACCGCTGCGGCACCGTTTTCCCCACGAAGATCACGCCGACGACCTTGTCTCCACGAAAGAGCGGCACGCCGAGCGCGGCGCGATAGCCGCCGATCTTCTGCGCTTCCCCCCAGACGTAATCGGGGTCGGCCAGCACGTCGACGACGTGGATCACTCGCGCTTCCACTGCCGCGCGTCCGCTGATGCTGCCCCGATCGAGCGGGACCGGACGGGTCCGGAAGAATTCCCGGATGCGAGCGTGCGCCTCGGTTGCGTTGCCGAAGCTCGCGGCCCAGCGCAGCGAGTCCCCCTCGCGCTGGAACAGCCAGGAATGATCGGCCTCGCACAGCCGCGTCGCCGATTCCACGAGGGTGTCGAGCACGGTCTGCAGGTCGAAGGTCGAGCGGCTGATCACCTTCAGCACGTCGGCGGTGGCGGTCTGCTGCCGAAGCGACTCGCGCAGCTCGTTGAGCAGCCGGGTGCTTTCGATGGCGATGACCGCCTGGCGCGCGAAGCTGGTGAGGAGAGCGACCTGCTCGTCGCTGAATGGACGCACCTCCTGGCGATAGATCGCCACCGCCCCGACGAGCTCGTCGTCCTTGAGCATCGGCACGATGAGGAGCGTACGGGCGCCGGCGATCCGCGCGATCGGCTCGTCCGGATTTTCGGCGATGATGTCGGCGACGTGGACGACCTGCCTGGTCTCGGCCACCCGGTAGAGGCAGCGCGCCGACGAGCGCGGAGGGACCGGATCCCGCTGCTGCTCGGAGGCCCAGCTCGGCGGCGCGTTGTGCAGGGCAACGTGCCGGAACGCGGTTCCCTCATAGAGGAGCAGGTTGCCGAAGCTCGCCTCGCAGATGCGCGTGGCGTTCTCCAGGATCGCCTGGAAGACCGGCTCGAGCTCGCCGCGCGAGCTCGAGATGACATGCAGCACCTCCGAGGTGGCGGTCTGCTGCTCCAGCGCCTCGCCGAGCTCGCGGGTGCGCTGCTGCTCGGCCTCGAACAGCCGCGCGTTCTCGATCGCGATCACCGCCTGGTCGGCGAAGGTTCTCACCAGCTCGATCTGCCGGGCCGTGAACGGGCGGGCGACTGCCCTCGTCATGGCCATCACGCCGATGCAGCTTCCGTTCCGCAGCAGCGGGATGCCGATCATTGCCCGGAACCCCGCGAGCCTCTGCCCTTCGAGCCAGGTGTATTCCGGGTCGGCGAGAGCATCGGGGATATGGACCGCCGCGAGCTCGAGCGCCGTTCGCGCGACCAGCGTGCCCCGGCCCGGCCTGATCGGGTTCTGCCTCGCGTATTCCTGGTATTCCGGCGAGAAGCCGTTGTGAGCGGCGAGACGGTAGACCTCGCCGTCGCGCAGGAAGATCTGCGCATTCTCCGCCTCGCACAGCCTTGCTGCGGATTCGACCAGGGTGTTGAGCACCGCCCGGATGTCGAAGGTCGAGCGGCTGATCACCTTGAGCACGTCGGCGGTCGCGGTCTGCTGCTCCAGCGCCTCGCCGAGCTCGCGGGTGCGCGCCGTCACCTCGTCGTGCAGCCGCTTGCGCTCGAGCGAGGCGCCGACCCGGGCGCGCAGGAGCGTCGGGTCGAACGGCTTCTGCAGGTAGTCCTCGGCGCCGAGCTCGATGCAGCGGATGACGCTGTCGAGCTCGTGCACCGCCGAGATCATGATGACCGGGATGTGTCGCAGCCGCTCGTCCGTCTTCATCTGCGCCAGCACCTCGTAGCCGTTGAGGTTCGGCATCATGATGTCGAGCAGCACGAGATCGAACGGCTTCGACCGCACCAGCTCCAGCGCCTGGCTGCCGTCGACCGCGGTGGCGACGTTGAGGTAGCCCTGGCGGGCGAGCCGGCGGGTCAAGGCAAACCGGTTGTCCTCGATGTCGTCGACGACCAGCAGCGCCGCGTCGGCATTGCTCACGGGGCGCCTCCGGCAGGGGTCAGCGCGCGGATCTTGCCGAGCAGCCGCGGCAGCTCGACCGGCTTGGTGTCGTAGTCGTCGCAGCCCGCCGCCAGCGCCTTCTCCTGGTCGCCCGGCATCGCATGGGCGGAGAGCGCGATGATGGGAATGCGGCTCGTCTCGGGCGCGCTCTTGATCCGGCGCGCCGCCTCCCAGCCGTCGAGCACCGGCAGGCTCAGATCCATGAGCACCAGGTCCGGCCGCTCGCTGAGCGCCAGCGCCACGCCCTGCGCCCCGTCGGTGGCGACCACGACGGTATAGCCGGCGCGGGTCAGCCGGCTGCGCAGCATGTAGATGTTGTCGTCGTTGTCCTCGACGTAGAGAATCTTCATCCGCGCTCCCGCAGCAAGGATCGGCCGCACCGGTGCATGGCGATTGCGGTGCGACCGGTGTCACCCTCCCCTGGAAGGGCAGGGCGATTGCATATGCGCTTCGTCATGCCCGGCTTTATGCCGGGCATCCACGTCTTGTCCCCGCGCAAAGGCGTGGATGGCCGGGACAAGCCCGGCCATGACGATCCATATGCGATTGCCCTGCCTGGAAGGGTCCCTTCCAGGGGAGGGTGGCCGTCCGAGTGTCGCAGGCGGATGCGTCGGTCTCATGGCGCGCCGCTCCGCCGCTTGACGCATTTGCCGATCACCCCGCTCAGCTGATGCAGCATCTCGTCGCGGTCGCTCTTCTGGATGATCCGCTCGACCCCGCCGTTGAGCCGGGTCCGGTCCTCCTCGGTCAGGTCCATGGCGGTGACGACCACGACCGGGATGTCCCGCCACTCGGGGCGGCGGCGCAGCTCGTGAAGAAACTCGAAGCCGTCCATCCTTGGCATCATCAGGTCGAGAATGATGACGTCGGGGCGCGCGGCGGCGAGCGCGCCGACCGCGACCTCCCCGTCCTCCGCCTCGGTCACCTGCCAGCCGATCGGCTGCAGCGCCGCGCGGACCGCGCGGCGCATCACCTCGTCGTCGTCGACCAGGAGCGTGCGTCCGGCCCTCGTCCCGCAGATATGCGTGAGGGTCTCGACCAGCTTGCCGCGGTCGACCGGCTTGACCAGATATTCCGCCGCGCCGAGCGCAAAGCCGCGGTTCTTCTGCTCGACGATCGACATCAGCACGACCGGCGTGCCGGCGAGCGCCGGATCGCCCTTGATCGCCGCCAGCACCGTCCAGCCGTCGAGGTCGGGCATCATGATGTCGAGCGTCACCGCCGCCGGCCGCAGCTCGCGGGTGAGGCGCAGCCCCTCTTGTCCGCCGCGCGCGCCGACCACCGCGAATCCCGCCCGCTCCAGATGCCGGGTGATGAGCTCGCGCGCGGTGGCGTCGTCGTCGACGACTAGGATCAGCGGCTCTTCGCGGTCCTCGACGAGCGCCGGCGCCGCCTCGGCGCGCGCCTCGGCGTCCGGCTCGCCGAGCGCGACCACCCGCGGCAGGCGGACCGTGAAGGTCGAGCCCGTTCCCGGCGCGCTCTCGACGGTGATGTCGCCGCCCATCATCCGGCAGAAGCGCCGGCTGATCGCCAGCCCCAGGCCGGTGCCGCCGTACCTGCGCGTGGTCGAGGCGTCGGCCTGGGTGAAGTCCTGGAACAGGCGCGCGGTCTGCTCCGGCGTCATGCCGATCCCGGTGTCGGACACCTTCACGACGATCGC
>DASXAP010000135.1:0-9921 GCA_036406655.1 Xanthobacteraceae bacterium
GATCACCACCATCGGCTGCTTCATCAGGCCGTACTTGGTCACGATCCCCTGGATGGTCCGCGCCATCTGGTCGGCGCCGCCGCCGGTGCCGGCCGGAACGATGAATTCCACCGGCCTGGTCGGCTCCCATGCCGACAGCGCGGATGTGGACGCCAACGCCTGGATCGCCAACAATATGGCGGCCGTACCGGCGCTCCCGGGCCGCAATCTCCTCATCGCTACTCTCCCTGCCTGTCGCGCTTAACCTGCGCAGTGAACCTTTACCAAGTGACCGGCTACGCGGGTCGTTCCACGGCGCCGCCCAGCCTGCAGGGAATTTCAGAAAAGGCGACCACTTGGCAAGGAGCATGCGAGGGAAATACCGTCCCGTGGGCGAGGCGCGGTGCCGCACCTGCGCCTTGTGCGTTGCAGCATCGGCGCCGAGGCACCGCTCGCTCCAGGCAGGGTCCCGAGAGGGGGAGAACGCCATGAAGCTGTGCCGGTACGACGATGACCGCCTGGGAGTGGTGCGCGACGCCATGGTGCACGACGTCACCGAAGCGCAAACGCAGATCAGGGCCGCGGCTCCCTATGCGATGCCGGGCGACGCCGTCATCGCCGCCCTGCCGGCGTGGCGCGCGCGGCTCGAGGAGATGGCGGCCAAGGCGCCGGGTCGACCGCTCGCGCAGGTCAGGCTCCTCTCGCCCGTGGCAAGGCCCTCGAAGCTCGTGGCGGCACCCACCAACTACACGGCGCATATCGAGGAGATGGCGGCGCGCGCGGCGACGCAGAGCATCATGCCGTCCCCCGCCATCGGCACGGCGGGCCTGTTCCTCAAGGCCAATTCGTCGCTGGTCGGACCCTCGCAAGGGGTGGCAATCCGCTTCCCGGACCGGCGCAACGAGCACGAGGTCGAGCTCGCGATCATCTTCGGCAGGACCGGCAGCGACATCCCCCGGGAGAAAGCGCTCGACTACGTCGCCGGTTACGCGATCGGCCTCGACATGACCGCGCGCGGCAAGGAGGACCGCAGCTTCCGCAAGTCGATCGACAGCTATTCGGTGCTCGGACCCTGGATGGTGACCGCCGACGAGATACCCGATCCCGACAACGTGCCGCTCTCGATCTACGTCAACGGCGAGCTCAAGCAGAGCAGCAATACCCGGCACCTGATCTACGGCTGCCCCAAGCTGATCGAATGGGGCTCGACCTTCTACACCTTCCATCCCGGCGACGTGCTCTATACCGGCACCCCGGAAGGAGTGAGCCCGGTGAAGCCCGGCGACACCATGCTGGCGAGGATCGATCCGATCGGCGAGATGACGGTGCCGGTCCGCGCGCACACGATCGGGGGATAGTCGCGCGCTATCCGCTCACACCGAGGCGGGCGCGACGCCTTCCCTGGCGGTGAGCGCGACGGCCGCCGCCTCGTGGAAGCTCACATTCTCCGGCAGCACGATCGAAGCCGAGCGCACGGCGTGGGTTCGCGGATCGATCGCGTCGGGGACGGCGCCGCGCTCGACCGCGAGCGCCGCCTTGCGCAGGCGGCTGCGGGCCATGATCACGCCGTTGTCGGTCGAGACGAGGTTCTCCTTGCTGCGATCCTGGACCGGACCCATGCTTTCCTGGATGGCCGAGTCCTGCATCGCGATTCCGGCGACACCGCAATAGGTCTTGCCGGCGCGCTGGGCGAGGCGGTCGATCAGGTAATCGTTGTCCTTGTTCACGACCGGGCGGAAGCTCCCCGGGAGCAATCTCACATGGATGCCGCCGCCCTCGCGCATGGCGTCGAGCTCGCGCGCGGTCAGCGGACGAGTGGGGTGGTGGGTGAAGCACCACGTGACGCAGCTCTCGTCGTCGATCGGCACCCAGGCGTGGCCGTTGAGCGCGTTCGATCCATAGGGCGGGATCATGGTGTGAAACGGCATGATCCACTGGGTGATCCGCCAGTAGAGCTGTCCCGGTTCCGCCGGCCGGCGAACGCCGATGATCATGCCGCCGTCGGTTTCGACGACCTCGAAGCGGGCCTCGGTCGCCCGGGTGAGCTCGGCTCCCCTGCCGACGTGCAGCGCATCGCTGCGGAGATCGTGACGATGCAGGAAGGAGACGTGCGCCGAATCGATCCCGCCTTCCATCGCCTGCAGGAAGTTGCAGTCCTGGATGCGCCGGCTCACGAATCGGTGCGACGGCGGAACCCGTGCCCATTCGAAACCGGGGAGCGGCGGCTCGAGCTGCGGCGGCCCCATATAGACCCAGATCACGTCGCCCAGCTCCTTGCACGGATAGGCGGTGAGCTTGATCTTCCGGCACAATCCGCTCTCGGCCGGCTCGGAAGGCAGCTCGATGCACTGGCCGGTGACATCGTATTTCCAGCCGTGATAGGCGCAGCGCAGGCCGTTCTCCTCGTTGCGTCCGAAGGAGAGCGACACGCCGCGATGGGCGCAGAACTCGTCGATCACGCCGAGGCGGCCGCTGCTGTCGCGGAAGGCGAGCAGCCGCTCGGAGAGGAGCTTGAGGCGGACGGGCGGGCAATCCGGCTCCGGCACCTCGCGCGCCAAGAGCGCCGGCATCCAGTAGCGCCGCAACAGCCGGCCCATGGGCGTGTGCGGGCCGGTGCGCACGAGGAAGTCGTTCTGCTCAGGGTTCGTCATCGTGCGCACTCCGATACGCCGAGGCGCCGGCAGGATCGCATCCGGCGTGGCCAGGCGCGCTATCGAGGGCCGCGATCTCTGCAGCTTCGCGGATCGAACGGGCAAAGCGGATGCGGACAGCTCAGCTCCCTACATGTAGCTTTCCATCTCGTTCAGCTGCTTGCAGATTCGCTTGAACCACGCGATCTGGGCGCCGGTCACGTATCTCCGTCCGGATTCGTGCAGCTGCTCGATGCGCCGACGATCGCTTTCCTCGAGCTCGAACCGGTTCGCGTGACACTTGCGGATCAGGATGGGGATGCTGAGTCCGCTGCACGCGTGATGGATTTCGGCCTCGTCGCGCAGCTCGAGCAATATCTCTCCCTGCCGCGTGGTCAGCTCCTCGCGCGTCCAGCTCATCACGTTGCGGAGAAAGCCGTCGGCGAACTCGGAGCGTTCGAAGCCCGGGTCGTTCAACAAGCGTCGCGCGAGCGGCTTGAACGTGCCGGGATTTTTCCGGACGCGGTCGATCTCGAGCCAGGATGCCATCGCCGCCCTCCGCCTGCCCGGCCGCGACGAGCCGGGTCGACAAGCTGTGCATGACGGCTGGACAAGTTAGGAGATTCGCAATCCGCCGCAAAGCGCCCAGGCGCATCTTCCGGCCCGGCAAGGCGGTTTTCCGGTCAACCTCTATTTCCGCTGTTGGGAATACTTTTCCACAGGAAGAGCGGCCGCCTGCGCGATGAGGTCGCCGAGCTGCGTCGTCCGGATCGGCAGCCGGTTCACCACGATCCCGAGCGGGCGGAGCGCGTCGTTCACGGCGTTGGCGATCGCCGCCGGTGCGCCGAGATAGCCGGACTCCCCCGATCCCTTCTGGCCCAGCACAGTGCGCGGCGAGGGCGTCGCGTGGTGGACGATCTCGACCGCGGGCACCTCGTGCGCCGACGGCAAGAGATAATCCATGAAGCTTTGCGCGAGCAGCTGCCCCTCCGCATCGTAGGCGAACTCCTCGAAGAGCGCGGCTCCGATGCCGTGGGCGATGCCGCCCAAGGTCATGCCGCGCACGATCTTGGGATTGATCACCGTGCCGCAATCGTGGCCGACGACGTAGCGGCGGATCGCCGGCTTGCCGAGATCGGGATCGACGGTCAGGAGCAGCAGATGAAGCTCGAACGCGAAGCAGGGATACATCTGCACCCGGCCGTCGGCGGTGGGCAGCGCGCCGCCCAACGGGACCATCATCACGTGGCTCGTGGCCAGCCCCGGCTCGGTGTCGGGCGGCAGCCGGTGGAACTGGCGATGCGCGATGCCGACGAGCTCCATGAAGCTGCGCCTCGTCCCCGGGGCCGCGCGGTCGAGCACGTCGCCCGCCGCATAGGCCGCCCGCTCCGGCGGAATCTTCAGGTCATGCGCGGCGATGGCAACGAGCCGCGCCTTGAGCTTTTGCGCGGCGTGAAAGGCGGCGCCGCCGAGCATGATCGCCATCCGGCTCCCGACCGGGGTCTGGCTCGGCAGCGAGGCAAGTGAATCCGGCCGCACCACCCGGATGCGGTCGGGGTCGATCTCCAGCACCTCGCCGATGACCGTGGCGGCCAGCGTCTCGTGACCCTGCCCGGCCGACAGCGTGTGGATCGCCGCGATAACCGCCCCGCCGGCGTCGACGGAGATGCGGCAGGAATCGGCATAGGTGGTCGTCTGGTTCCTGGGGTTGAGCAGCGGCTCGAAGCTGGAGTTGGCGCCGCTCGGCTCGAGGCAGGCGGCAATTCCGATCCCGGCAAGGAGCCCTTCGCCGCGCAGGCGGTCGCGCTCGGCGAGCAGGCCCGCATAGTCGGCGCGCGCGAGCACCTTGTCGACCACCGCATGGTAGTCGCCGCTGTCGTAGCTGGTGCCGCTCGGAATGAGCCAGGGAAACTCGTCGCGGCGGATGAAGTTGCGCCGGCGCACCTCGATCGGGTCGAGCCCGCGGTGGCGCGCCACCTCCTCGATTGCCCGCTCGATCGCGAAGTTGGTCGGCGACTGGCCGAAGGCGCGCACCGCCTCCTGCACGGTCTTGTTCGAGGTCACCGCGATCGCCTGGTACTGCACGCTCTTGATGCGGTAGGGCCCGACGATCGCCCCGATCGGCTTGCCGAGCTGGAACGGAGAGCGGCCGGCATAGGCGCCGACATTGTCGAGCGCGCGCAGCTTCATGGAGCGGATCACCCCGGCATCGTCGAACGCGACCTCGACCTCGAAGTTGCGCTCGGGGCCGTGTGCATCACCGCCGCGCATGTTCTCGAGCCGGTCCTCGACCAGCCGCACCGGAAAGCCGAGGCGACGCGAGAGGAAGCTCACGAGCACGGCATGCTTGATGCCGCGCTTGACGCCGTAGCTGCCGCCCACGTCGATGTCGTTGTGCACCCGCACCGCCGATCCCGGCAGCCGCAGTGCCAGCGCGAGCTGGTCGGGGAAGCGGGGCATCTGCACGGAGGCATAGACGTCGAGCAGCTCCCGCCAGGGATCCCAGCTCGCCAGGACGGCGAAGGTCTCGACCGGCACCGTGGAGCTGCGTCCCCAGGCGAGCCGCAGCGCGAGGCGGTGCGGGCTCTGCGCGAAATCCTGCTCGACCTCGCCCCAGACGAAGGTGCGGTCGAGCAGCACGTTCGAGCCGTGCGCGGCATGCACGGGAGGGCTCTCCGGCCGGTAGGCCTGCTCGCCGTCGAGCACGAAGGGCAGCGGCTCGTATTCGACGCCGAGGAGCTCGGCGGCGTCCTCGGCAAGCGCGCGGCTGTCGGCCACGACCGCGGCCACCCATTCGCCGGCATAGCGTGCCACATCGACGGCGAGCGGCCGCCGCGGCACGTTCGGAGTGTCGAGACCGGCGAGCAACGGCGCCGTCGCCGCCGCGAGCTCGCGGCCGTCGAGCACGCAATGCACCCCGGGAGAGGCCAGCGCCGCGGCCTTGTCCATCCGCACGATGCGGGCAGCCGGATGCGGGCAGGTGACCAGCGCCACGTGCCGCATGCCGGGCAGGCGCACGTCGGCCGCGAACCGGCCCTTGCCGGCGACGAAGCGGCGGTCCTCGCGCACGCGGCGATCGGCGGAGACGAACCGGAACGGGCGATCCGCGCCGCTCATCGCGCCTGGCTCGCGGGCTCGTTCAGGCCGCGCATCCGCTCGGCGGCGAGCCCGATTGCCTCGACGATCTGCGCATAGCCGGTGCAGCGGCAGATATTGCCGGAGATGGCCTCGACGATCTCGGCGCGAGTGGGCGCCGGATTACCCGCCAAGAGCGCATGCGCGGCGAGGATCATCGCCGGGGTGCAATAGCCGCACTGCATGCCGTGCGTCTCGCAGAACGCGTCCTGGATCGGCGACAGCTCGCCCGGTCCCCGCGCGATACCCTCGATCGTGGTGATCGCATAGCCGTCGGCCTGCACCGCGAACATCAGGCACGAGCGCACGGCTGCGCCGTCGAGGAGCACGGTGCAGGCGCCGCAGACCCCGTGCTCGCAGCCGGCATGCGCACCGGTGAGCAGGAGCTCGTCGCGGAGACAGTCGAGGAGCGTCGTGCGCGGCTCGACCTCCACGGGGTGCAGCGATCCGTTGACGGCGAGCTCAATGCGCATGCGCTCCCCCTGCCCTCGCCCGCTGCTCGGCGTCGAGGATGGCACGCACTGCAAGGCTGATCGCGACTCGCCGGCGATAGGCCGCCGAGGCATGCAGATCCGAGAGCGGCTCGATGTCGGCCAGCGCCGCCCCGACTGCCTCGCGCGCCGCCGCGGCATCGATGCGCGTGCCTTCGAGCGCGCGGGCCACCGCATCGAGCCGCAGCGGAACGGCGGTGACCGCGCCGATGCCGAGCGCGAGGCGCCGGCAGATGCCGTCCGCATCGAGCGCGAGCTGCGCCGCCGCCGCGGCGAAAGCGAAGTCGCCCCGCCGCGCACTGACCTCGTGGAATCCCACCCCCACCTGTGCCGCCCGCCAGACCGGAAAGCGCACGCAGGTGAGGCAGCCCGCGGGCGGCAGCGCCGTGGTCATCGGCGCGGTGAAGAACCTGTCGGCCGGCGTCTCGGCGCGCGTGCTTGGCGTCCGATGCACGATCACGGCGCCGAGCGTCACCGCGACAAGCCCGATCTCGGCGGCGGGATCGGCATTGGCGAGCGATCCGCCGATGGTGCCGCGCGCGCGGATCGGCGGATGGCCCACGAAAGGCATGACCTTGTCGAGGAGCGGGACTCTGGTCCGAACGATCGGATCGCGCTCCAGGATGCACTGCCGGGTGGCGGCCCCGATCGCGACCGCCTCGCCCTCGTCGCGGATGAAGGAGAGCTCCTCGAGTCGGGCGATGTCGATGAGCCGTGTCGGTCGGGCGAGCCGCATCGCCATCAGCGGAACCAGCGTCTGGCCGCCGGCTATGAGGCGGGCCTCCGGCTCCTCGGCCAGGAGCGCGCAGGCCTCGGCGAGGCTCGCGGGTCGCCGGTAATCGAAGGCGGCCGCCTTCATGCCGGGCTAGCGAGCCGCGCGCCGGCCTGCGCCGAACCGCGCCTGCGCCCGCTCGCGCGCCTTGACCGCTTCGATCGCGCGATTGCGGGGCGGGCTTGCGGTCGCGAGGGCGCAAAGGAGCCGCCGCGCCGCCTCCGACACCTCCTCGACGGCGCGGTCGAAAGCCGCCTCGTTGGCCTTGGAGGGATGGGTGAAGCCGCTCAGCTTGCGCACGAACTGCAGCGCCGAGGCCCCAATCTCCTCCTCGGTCGCCGGCGGCTCGAAATTGAACAGGGTGCGGATATTTCGGCACATCGGTTGGCTCCTCTCTGGGGCGGTGTCGGGGCAGTAAAGCCGATCATTCGGCAAAGGGATTTCTTATCGTCAACTGCTTGATGGCCCGACTGCTCTGAATATCCTCCGAGTAGAGAACGGTGCAATCCGCGTGCAACGCCGCGGCAACGATGAGGCTGTCGTAGATCGAGAACCCATGTTGACGCGCGATATCGATTGCCGCTTCGTGCAGCTCGAGCGTCAGCGGCTGCGGCGGATCGAGCAGCACTTTCAGCACTCCGAGCGCCCCTGCGATCTCGCTCCAGTCCCGACCCTGCTTGCACCGCGACACGTTCACGAATTCGTTGAGAACCTGGACACTGATGATCCCACCCGCCTCGAGCAGGGCCTCCGCTGTTTGCCTGCGGGCATCGTTCGAGCTGAACGCGTAGACGACGATGTTGGTGTCGAGGAACGGCCTAGCGTTCATTGGCCTCGTCGCGATCGAATTTGAAGCCGGGCGGCAACGGCCGTTGCAACGCACGCAACCGTTTCAATGCCTCCTCGCGCCGGCGATCGCGGGAGACCTCGAAACGCCGCAGGTCGGCAACGGCGATCTCGATCTCGTCGCCTTCCTTGAGCTTGAGAGCCTCCACGACCCCGCGGGGAAGACGCACGGCGAGGTTGTTGCCCCATCTCGAAACCCGCATGACCGGCTCCCGGGATATACGTGGAAGATGTATATCAGAACGGCCTCCGGCGCGAGGCACGGCAACCTGTCCGGCATGGAACTGCGACGGCTAGGCGTTGCCGCCGGCCGCCGCTCGGAGCCCGGCGAGATCGATCTTGTTCATGGCGAGCATGGCGCGCATCGCCCGCCCGGCCTTGGCCTGATCCGGGCTGCCCAAGAGCTCGGGCAGTGCGCCGGGGAAGACCTGCCAGGAGACGCCGAACCGGTCGGTGAGCCAGCCGCATCGGCCGGGCTGCCCGCCGGCGCAGAGCTTGTCCCAGTAATAGTCGATCTCCTCCTGCATCTGGCACGGGATCTGGAAAGAGATCGCCGGGCTGAACTTGAAATGGGGGCCGCCATTGAGCGCCGTGAAGCTGCGCCCTTCGAGCTCGAACTCGACCGCCATGACCGAGCCGGCCGGACGCCCGTGGGTGTCGAAACCTTCCTTCCCGTAATGGCTGATCGCGCCGATCCGCGAGTTGCGGAAGATGGAGACGTAGTGAAGCGCCGCCTGCTCGGCCTCGTGGTCGAACCACAGGCAAGTGCTGAGCTTCTGCAGCTGTGCCATCGTATTCTCACGCTCGCGCCGGCTGCGCGTCGCGCGGAAGCGGCTCGAGCATGCTCACCCGATTGCCTTCGGTATCGAAGAACGACACGTATTTGCCGACCCCCGGGATCGGAATGGGATCTCCCAGCACCCGCCCGCCGGCCCTGGTCACCTGCTGCATGGCATCCCCGATGTCCTCGACCGCGATGACGACGGAAGGGTGCTGCGCCGGCCATTCCGGATGCTTCTCGTAGAAGCCGCCATTGATGCTGCCCGGCCGCCGCGGGCTGCACCCGTCCATCTCGGTGGTCGTGGCGAGCACGTAGTTTCCCATCTGCTCGCCGAGCATCTGCGTCTGCCAGCCGAAAGCCTCCCGGTAGAACCTCGCCATCCGCTCGCTCTGCTCGTAGGGCATCTCGAAATGAACCACGGGGCACATCCTGCTCATGACCGCTCCTTTGCTTCCCGAACGACCAAATCCTCCGCGCTTGACACATACGTTGAATTCAACATAATTGCGGCCATGTCAAGGCGGGCCGCCACCCCGGGCTCGAGCCGCGCGCCGGTGCGCGCCGCGCGGCCGGCATCGAGGCGCGTCGCCGGCCCGGCGGCGGCCCTGCCGTTCGAGACGACGATCGAGATTCGGGACCGTTGCCTCTGCCTGTTCGTGCAGCGGGCGGCGCGGATGCTCGCGCGCCGCTTCGACGCGGCGCTGCGGCCGGTCCGCCTCACCCACGGTCAGTTCTCGCTGTTGAATGCCCTGAACCGGCCGCATCCACCGGTCATGGGCGAGGTTGCGGCACTCCTCGGGATGGACCGGACCACGCTGACTGCGCTGCTCAAGGCGCTGCAGCGCCGCGGCCTCGTCGAGGTCCGGGCGGACGAAGAGGACAGGCGCAGCCGAAGGCTCATGCTCGCGCCAGCCGGACGAGCGCTCCTTGCCGCCGCCTATCCGTTGTGGCGATCGGCGCACCGCGCGCTCGAAGCCACCCTCGTCGCCTCGAGCCCGGAGCGGCTGCGCCGCGAGCTCGCGCAACTGGCGCGTCGGGACGGGTAGCACGGATTTGGGCAGGCAGCAAAATCGCGGGACCGCGGACGCTCGTACGCCGCAGCGCTTCAATCCGAACTGCGGCGATCACCTCACCTGCTTCAATCTTCCGATCGACTCCTGCAGCTGCCGCAGCTGGAAGGGCTTCTGCAGGACCGGCGCATCGCTCCATTCCGGGCGCAGCCCGCCGGTCCCGTAGCCGGTGGCGAAGAGAAAGGGTATGCCGCGTCCTTTCAGCATGTCTGCCAGA
>DASXAP010000136.1:0-3107 GCA_036406655.1 Xanthobacteraceae bacterium
CACGCCGCCAATCTCGCCGTCGAGCTCGCGCGCGCGAGCGGCATCGGTTGGGTCGGCGCCCGCCGCTCCAACCATGCCGGCGCCGGCGCGATCTACGCCGGGATCCCGCTGCAACACGGGCTGGTCGGAATCTACGCAGCGGCGTCGAGCGTGAACCACATGGCGCCGTGGGGCGGAACCGAGCCGCTGCTGGGCACCAACCCGATCGCGGTGGCGATCCCGGCCGGCGCGGAGGCGCCGGTCATCCTCGACATCGCCACCTCGCTCGCGTCGAACGGCGCAATTCGGACGCACGAGCTGGAAGGCCGGACGATGCCGGAAGGCTGGGTGCAGAACCGCAGCGACGGCTCGCCCATCAGCGATCCGCGCCGCATCAACGAGGGCACCTACCTGCCCATGGGCGGCTACAAGGGCAGCGGGCTCTCCATCATCATCGGTCTGCTGGCGGGGACGCTCAACGGCGCGGCCTTCGGCCGCGACATCCGAGATTTCGCCCTGCCTCCCGGGGGTGAGCTCAATGTCGGGCAGTTCGTGATCGCGCTCGACATCGCGCGCTTCCTCCCGCCCGAGGTTTTCAAGGCGGAGATCGATCGACACATTCGCGAGCTTGCCGCCTCGCGGCGGCTGCCCGGGGGCGACGCCGTTCGCGTGCCCGGACAGGGACGGCTGGCGCGCCGGCAGGAGCGGGAAAAGAGCGGCGTCCCGCTCAACGCGACGCTTCTCGCCCAGGTCGACGAGGTGGCGACCTCGCTCGGCATCACGCCGCTCGGCGCGCGCGCATGAGCACGGCCGAGAGCCCGTCGTCGTCGCAGGGATCGCCGTTCTGGCGTTTCTCGCTGCGCTTCTATCGCCAGCCGGGCGTTGCCGATGCCTGCATCGCGCTGCAGGAGGAGGCAGGAGTCGACGTCAACCTGCTGCTGTTCCTGCTCTGGCATGCGACCCACAAGCGCGCGCTCGCGGCGGCCGAGGTCGCGGAGCTCGAGCAACGGATCGGCGCGTGGCGTGACATGACCGTCATTCCCCTGCGCGCGGTGCGGCGTGCACTCAAATCGCCGCCGGCGCTGGTCGCCCCGGCCAACGCCGAGCTCTTCCGCACCCGCATCAAGGCGGCGGAGCTCGAAGCCGAGCGCCTGCAGCAGGAGGCGATGTACGACCTCACGAGTTCCTCGCTGCTCGGACACGATGCGCCGTCGCTCGCGGATGCGGCGCGCGCCAATGTCGCGGCCTACGCTGCGATGCGCGGCGTCGCCTTTCCCGAGACCGCGACCGAAACCCTGCTCGCGGCGCTGAGCGGCCTCGAGCGCAAAACGGAGGAATGACGATGGACAAGGACGTTTATGACCGCGGGCTCACCATGCGGCGCAAGGTGCTCGGAGAAGACTATGTCGATCGCGCGCTCAAGAGCGCCGACGACTTCAACCGCGATTTTCAGCGCATCGTCACCCAGTACTGCTGGGGCGAGGCCTGGGGCGACGATACGCTCAGCCCGCGCGAGCGCTCGATCCTCAACCTCGGCATGATCGCCTCGCTCGGCAAAATGGAAGAATTCCAGACCCACGTGCGCGGCGCGCTGCGCAACGGGCTCACTCCCAACGAGATCCGGGCGGTGCTGACCCAGATCGCGGTTTATTGCGGGATTCCGGTCGGCGTCGATTGCTTCCGCATCGCCAAGGCGGTGTTGAGCGACGGCAAGAAGGCCTGACGGTTTCCCCGGCCGGTGCTGCGAGCCCGCCTAAGCCATTGAGTTCCCCCAAGTTCCATCCGCCGGGGTCGTCAATAGCTTGGTGATCTTTTCCTCCTATGGTCTTGAATGCGCCTTGTTCATGGGCGACTTCGTGTGACTGATTTTCGGGGTTCGCGCGTCAGGGGAGGGGGAATGATTTTCCGCACAGCCGGTGCCATCGCGACGTTGTTGCTCGGCCTGGGAGGCTCGGGCAGCGAGGCTTTGGCGCAGTTCTATCCGCCTCCGCCGGCTTATCCGCCTCCCCAGGCTTATCCGCCCCCGCAGGCTAATCCACCATCTCACGGTTACATGCCTCAACGGCTGATGCCCGCCGACGCCGAGGGCGAACAGTTCTATGATGCCCAGGGCCGTCCGCTGCCTCCCGGCACTGTCTTTCGCCAAGCACCGCCCGGCTACCGTGAGGTGGGCGGGCCCCAGCAGGGACATCAACCTCAAGCTCTCCCAGGCTATGAGCCGGCCGCGCCGTCGGCTCCAGCTGAGCAGGAGGCCACGCGGCCGCCGCTGCCGCTAGGGCCCGCACAGCCCCAGCAGGGCACGACTGGCGGAGACCCGCGCAGCATGGCGGCATTTCCGCCCGAGGTGCGTCCCGAGACCGGCCCGAGGAAGGCGCTGCCGCCGCAGTTCCGTCGTGCGCTGGTCGACTACCACACCAAGGAGCCGGCCGGCACGCTCATTGTCGACACTCAGAATACCTACCTCTATCTCGTGCTCGGCCAAGGCAAGGCATTGCGCTATGGCATCGGCGTGGGCCGCGAGGGCTTCACCTGGTCGGGCTCGGAGAAGGTGACCAGGATGGCGGAGTGGCCCGATTGGCACCCGCCGGAAGAAATGATCGAGCGCCAGCCCTATCTGCCGCGCTTCATGGCTGGCGGCGACGGCAACCCGCTCGGCGCACGCGCGCTCTATCTTGGCAAGACCATCTATCGCATCCACGGCACCAATCAGCCGTCGACCATCGGCACCTTCGTGTCGTCGGGCTGCATCCGGCTCACCAATGAGGACGTCACGGACCTCTACACCCGGGTGAAGGTCGGAACGCGCGTGGTGGTGTTGCCCGGCAAGCCGCCGGCCCCTGTCGCCGCCGCCGCGCCGCCTGCTCCGACCGCAGCAACGCCGCCTGCTCCGTCGGCCGCGGCACCGGTACCGCCCGCAGCACTGGTGCAGCCGCCCGCCGGTGGCGGTGCGCCGGTGATGATCTCGCCGCTCGTTCCGCCGCCTTCCGCCATGGCGCGGTGAGCTGCCGACACCACAATTGTCGTCCCCGCGCAAGCGGGGACCCATATTTTCCAAAGGCTGCGGTGTGAGGCACGATGGGTCCCCACCGCATGTCGGCTATAGCCGACATGCGCACTTAAGTGTCGAT
>DASXAP010000137.1:0-2957 GCA_036406655.1 Xanthobacteraceae bacterium
GCCTGATCGGAACGATAGATGCCGGATCCACATCCGAGCTCCGCCATGACCTCGCTCGCAGAGCCGGGACGGTCCCGAAGCCTTTTCCGGCGGCTCCGTGACCGGTGGCGCGAGCGCAGCAGGCTGCGGCGAATGTTCGCCGATCTCGCGCGCTGCGACCCGCTCGAGGTCGAGCGCATGGCGCATGACGTGGGCGTCAGCGGGGCGGAGCTGCGCAGCCTCGCCGGCAAATGGCCGGATGCATCCGATCTGCTGTCGCGGCGGATGGACGAGCTCAGGCTCGATGCCGCCGAGCTTGCGCGCGCGCGACCGCTGGTTCTGCGCGACCTCGAGAAGACGTGCTCGCTCTGCATGCATCAGCGCGGGTGCCGGCACCATCTGGACCGGAATCCCGCCGACCCCGCCTGGCAGGACTATTGCCCCAATGCGACGACGCTCGCCGCCCTGCGATAGGGGCGGAGAGCATTTTCCGCTGCGGGGCATCTTCCGGCCATGGCGGCCTCGCTGATCTCGATCCGTCGAAGTCATTCCATTCCGTCGAAAGTGGACGTAGGGTGGGCAACGGCCTTTCATGCAATCTCTCCAGCCATCGAAACGGTTGGTGCGCCGTTGCCCACCGCCGCTGCCGGCGGTGGTGGGCAAAATCGCCGCCACTGTTTCCCGGGGTCGACGGCATTGCGAGGCGATTTTGCCGACCCTACGCGAGCAATACCGCTCGGATGACAAAGGATTCCCATGCACCGATTATTGATGACGGCGCTCGCCGCCCTCCCCTTCCTCGGCGCCGCGCCTGCTCTGGCGCAGCTCTCGCCTGCGGAGCAGCGCGGCCTGACGTTCCTGCGCGCGAACTGCGCCCGGTGTCACGCCGTCGACAAGGCGAGCGAGAGCCCGCTGGCGATCGCGCCGCCGTTCCGCACGCTGCACGTGAAGTATCCGATCGAGGATCTGCGGCGGCCGCTGAGCGAGGGAATAATCGCCAATCATCCGACCATGCCGCAATTCCGCCTGGAGCCGGACCAGGTGGCGGACGTGATCGCCTATCTCAAGACGCTCGAGCGTTGAGCGGCTTGGCAGTTGTCGAAAGCAGGCAATTCCGCTAGCTTCCCGCGTCCTTCGGCAGGCCGCTGAGCGGTCCCGTGCGCAAACGCCGGATAGTGGATGGCAAAAGAAGAGCTCTTGGAATTTCCCGGTGTCGTGACCGAGTTGCTTCCCAACGCCACGTTCCGCGTAAAGCTCGAGAACGAACATGAGATCATCGCCCACACGGCCGGCCGAATGCGCAAGAATCGCATCCGCGTGCTGGCCGGGGACAAGGTGCTCGTCGAGATGACGCCCTACGATCTTACCAAGGGCCGCATCACCTACCGATTCAAGTGATCCCCGCTCGCCCGGTTGCAACGGCGGCTCGCATGCGCGCGCGCAGACAAGCATGATCGGTCGGCCCAAGCTCGTGCTGGCTTCCGGCTCGCCGCGTCGCGTCACGCTGATCAACCAGGCTGGCATCGAGCCCGACGCGCTGCGCCCCACCAACATTGATGAGACTCCGTTGCGCGGAGAGCTGCCGCGGGCATGCGCCACACGGCTGGCGCGCGCCAAGGCCGAGGCGGCGCTCGCGCTGGTGCGCGACGACGACGAGCTCGACGGCTCCTACATCCTCGCCGCCGACACCATCGTCGCGGTCGGCCGGCGCATCCTGCCGAAGGCCGAGATGCTCGACGAGGCGGCGCAATGCCTGCGGCTGCTCTCCGGGCGCAATCATCGGGTGCATACCGGCGTCTGCCTGGTGACGCCGAAAGAGGCGTATCGGCAGCGCCTGGTCGAGACCCGGGTGCGCTTCAAGCGGCTGTCGGAGGAGGACATCGAGGCCTATCTCGCCTCCGGCGAATGGCGCGGCAAGGCCGGCGGCTACGCCGCGCAGGGCATCGCCGGCAGCTTCATCGTCAAGATCGTCGGCTCCTACAGCAACGTGGTCGGGCTGCCGCTCTACGAGGTGACCACGCTCCTCTCCGGCGAGGGATATCCGATCCGCTTCGGCTGGCTCAACGTCGCCTGACGGGCGGTGGCGCATCGCCCCGCACCGCCCATATGAACGGGCATGAGCGAGCGCCCCGACACTGCCGACCCTGCCGGCGCCAGGCCGTGCCCGATCTGCGGCAAGCCTGCGCAGGCGCGATTCCGCCCGTTCTGCAGCCGCCGCTGTGCCGATGTCGATCTGCATCGCTGGTTCAGCGGCGTCTACGCCGTTCCGGTGAAGGACGAGGAGGACGAGGCCGGAGCGACGAAGCCCGGCGCCGCCGGCGAAGGCTCCTGAGCGGATCGCTGCATCACTCCGCCGCCGGCCGGGCTCGCTTCGCTTCAATCACGGCGGCTGCGATCGTCGGGCCGGAGCAGCTCTTTCCAGCTCTGCCTCGCGGGGAGCGCTGTCCTGGACAGCGGAAAACCGAGCCTTTATAACGCCCGCGCTCTCCTACGCCCTCGTCGGGGGCGCGGCGCCCAGGTAGCTCAGTTGGTAGAGCACTGCACTGAAAATGCAGGTGTCGGTGGTTCAATTCCGCCCCTGGGCACCACATAGTTTCACATAGAAAAGACTGATGATTCTGAGAATAAATTTGCGTTGCACCAATCCCAACTGTGGCAGAGAGGCGTCACTGGACGCCGCGTCACTCAAATCGCGCCTTGATGAGCCGCTTTCGATGGAAAACGTCGGCCGGTTGTATGGCAGGCTACGTTGCAAGTGCTGCGGAAACCATGAAGTTCGGATCAGCGATGAAGTCGGGCGATTGTTGATAGACCCTGACTGCCTGACAATCTGCCGTCGCTGTTGCGATCCCATTCCGCTTCCACGTCTTCAAGCTGTGCCCGGTACAAATCTATGTGTTCGCCACGCACGCGAAGCAAATGCAGCCTCGCCTGCTCCTCCCTATCCGCAACCGCCCCCGGACCAGCAGCGCTGTCCA
>DASXAP010000138.1:0-5145 GCA_036406655.1 Xanthobacteraceae bacterium
CGGGGGAGGCTCGGCCGGCGCCGCCGCAAACGACGGCGGCCTGCCGCGTTCGCCGGCCTTCGCGCGTTCCACCGCCTGTCTTATCTGTTCCATGGCGCAGCTCGAATAAGTCGCATCAGACCATCAGCCGGTTCAGGAATATCGCCCACAATTCGTCGAGCGGCCGCAGGAAGAAATGCGCCAGCGCCAGCGCCCCGAGCACGGCGGCGGCGGCGGCTCCGCCGAACAGCGCCGCCCTGGCGCGTCTGCGGGCCGCTTCCGCCTTGGTCGCGATATAGGGGATGGTGACGATCATGTGGCTGTCGGCCAGACGGAACAGGTCCTGGCTGCGGCGGATGGTCCGGTCGAGCGATTCGATCGCCACCACGCAGCCGATGCCGGCGGCGAGCGCGAGCGCGAGCACGACGGCGAGGAGCTTGGGCCGGTTGGGCTTGACCGGCTTCTGCGGGATCACCGCCTGCTCGAGCACCTGCAGCCGCTCGGAGAACTGGTCGCGCTCGAGGCTCTCGCCGAGCGAGGCCACCTGGTACTTCTGCTGCGCGGCTTCGAGGTTCTTCTGGATCGAGGCGCGCTGCGTCATCAGCGCATCCAGCGCCCCGCTGTCGGCCTGCATGCCCTGGTCGCCGATGATCTTCTCCAGCGCCGCGATCTGCCGCTTGAGCCGCACGATGTCGGGATGCGTGGCCGAGAACAGCGTCGATTTCGCCTCGAGCTCGGCCTTGAGGAGCGAATACTGCGCCAGGATCTGGTCGGGCACGCTGCGGTTCGGCCGGCTCCGGTAAGCGGCGATCTGCGTCTCGATGGCGGCGAACTCGGCTTCCAGCCGCTTCACCTCGCGCGCCAGGAACTTGGTGGTCTCCATCGCCCGGCTGGTGCGGTTGCGCGCATCCTCGTTGAGCAGCAGCGTGATCAGCTCGTTGGCGACCCGCATGGCGAGGTCGGGCTTCTCGTATTCGAAGCCGACCGTGACGGCGATGGTCAGGTTGCCGGTGGGCCGCTGCTGGATCTTGAGGTCGAACGGCTCGATGTGGGTGCGCTCGCGCATCAGATCGAGCAGCTCCGTCCCCGACAGCTTCTGGCGGTGCTCCGGGAACAGCTGGAACTTGTCGACGATGGCGAGCAGGTTGTCGCGGGTCTTGATCCGCTGCTCGATGACCCGGATGCGCTCGGCGGCGGTGGCGGTGACGGTGGGCCGCACGAGGTCGATAGGGATCTGCTGCGTCTCGACGAGGATCTTGCCCTCGGAGACGAATTTCGGCGGCAGCAGCATGACGATGGCCGAGCCGACCCCGAGCACGAGGACGAACGGCACGAGGATGAAGAGGAAGCGCCGCTTCAGGACATCGAGATAATAGCCGAGATCGAGGCCCTGCTCGGGCGCCTCGTAGGCGGCCTCCATCTGTGCGCGGCTGTTCTGGAGCATCGTCATCTACACTCTGGTGGCGCCCTGTCGCGCCGCATTCAAGATATCACGTGCCCCTTGCCGCGACACCGCTGCGGATCATCCCCGATTAGAGCCGCCTCGTTCTCTTCCGCCGCTACGGCAATGGGGGCCGTCGGCCCCCATTGTTTCATGCGCTTGGCCAAGGAATTCCGTGTCCGGACGCCGGCCGCGGCGGTAACATATCCGCTCAGGAGAACGCCTTCGTCGCCTCCTTCGTCCGCCGGCGGCCCAGCAGACCCACGCCGAGGAGCGCAGAGCCGAACAAAGCTATTGCCGGGGGCAACGGGACGGCTGGTGGTTCGAATCTCGGAGCGAACGCAGTCAGGTTGTCCGTATACGTGCCTCCCTCACCGATAGCGGTCCAGACGATCTGGAGAAAATAAGTGCCGGCGGTCAAAGTATGCACTGTCAGCGCTTGATTCGATATCGCCGAACCAGGCGAGAGGGAAAACGTGTTCAGAATGCCTGCCCCGGAGCAAGCCGTCAGGCACCAGTTGACCGTCAACGAGGAATATGTGTTGTCGAGGCTCAGATTAGTAGCGCTATCACTTCCGCCGCCCACGTAGGGCGGAGGGGTGTAATCGAATTCAAAGAGATCAGTCCCGCTACCAGCGGGATGGAAGCCGAAGCCGCCCAGCAATGAATTATACGTTGTACTCGGCGTCAGGGATTGCACCGCTGCCATTGCAACCGTGGTGGCATTGGCAGCGCTACTGGCCCCCAGCACCGCCCCGAAAGCCGCTCCCAGAACCAACCCCGTCGCGTGCTTGAACATTCCGCGGCTCTCCTTGGTCTGTGATTGATGTCGCGCCCCAGTGGAACGGGTTACCTATGCCACATCGCAGAAGGGCAGGCAAGGGCAAATTAACAATCGAATAACCCCGTTTGTCACGCCGCTCCTGTTAGCCTTACATTCCGAATGCGGATTCCCGAGCCTGCCCCTGCGTTTGCCTGCCACCCTCGCGGGAGATATGCTCAAATACCGACTGCGCCGACGCGCCCCGGAGGCGCGCAGAAGCGGCCCCGGCAACAAGCAATAAGCAAGCCAAGGTTGCGGCAACCCGATGTACGAGGCGTTCTACGGGCTGCGGGAGAAGCCGTTCTCGATCCTGCCCGACCCGGACCTGATCTATTGGGGGCAGAACCACCGCCTGGCCATGGCCATGCTCGAGTTCGGCGTCCTCAACAGCGCGGGATTCACCGTCATCACCGGCGAGATCGGCTCCGGCAAGACCACGCTGGTGCGCTATCTCCTGCGAACGTTAAATGATAACATAACAGTCGGATTGATATCGAACACCCCGCAGGGGCGCGACGAGCTCCTGCAATGGATCATGATGTCGCTCAACCAGCCGTTCGAGGGCAGCTATCCGGGCCTGTTCCACAAGTTCCGCAAGTTTCTCGAGGCCGAGCATGCCGGCCGCCGGCGCACCATCCTGATCATCGACGAGGCGCAGAACCTGCAGCCCGAGGCGCTCGAGGCGCTGCGCATGCTCTCAAACATCAACGCCGACAAGCAGCAGCTCCTGCAGCTCATCCTCGTGGGCCAGCCGCAGCTCAAGAGCCTCCTTTCGGCCCCGCAGCTCCTGCAGTTCGCCCAGCGCATCTCCTCGGACTTCCACCTCAAGCCGCTCAGCTCGGGCGAGGTGGGCCAGTACATCGACTACCGGCTGCGCGCGGTCGGAGCGCGCGCGCCGCTGTTCTCGACCGAGGCCTGCGGCATGATCGCGCAGGCGAGCGCCGGCATCCCGCGCACGATCAACATCCTCTGCGACACCGCCCTGGTCTATGGTTTCGCCGCCAAGGCGGACAGGATCACCACCACGCTGGTGGGCGACGTGATCGAGCAGAAGCGGACCTTCGGCATCTTCGCCGGGTGAAGATGATGCACGCGCGCGCAGACCACGCCGTGATCCTGAGCTTCCCGCCGATCCGGCCGACTTGCTGCGGGGTAAATCGAGCATGTCCGATTGCCTGTCGTCCGGTCATCGCCGAGCTTGGCCGCCTGCTCCGCCGTCATCGCCGGGCTTGTCCCGGCGATCCCGATTCAGGAACGGGATGGCCGGCACGAGGCCGGCCATGACGTGTCGAACGACGGCTCCGAAGCTCGCGGGAACAGTTGCACAACGGCGCGCTAGCGAATAAGCCCCCGCCCATGCTGCACACCGCCTTCCCAATTGCCGAGACTGCGACCGAGCCGCGTCGGCGGTTCTCGATCTCCTCGCAGGTGATCCCCGGGCTGATGGCGGCCGTCGACAGCGTCGTCATTCTCGGGGTTGCGCTGATCTCGTTTCTCGCCGTCGTCGGGGATCGGGTCGAGGATCCGAGCCTCTATCTCGCCGCCACGGCCTTCGTCTGGCTGGTCACGCTGCTGCTGTTCAATTTCGCCGGCCTGTTCCAGTTCGAGCCCATCCTGCGGCCGCTCGCCTTTGCCGACAAGCTCGTCATCGCCTTCGCCACGACCTTCCTGTTCCTGCTGGCTGCGGCCTTCTCACTCAAGATCTCGGCGCAGTTCTCGCGCATCTGGATCGGCAGCTTCGCCGCCGCCGCCTGCACCGCGACCCTCGTCGTGCGGCTGGCGGTAGCCCAGCTGCTGGGGCGGCTCGCCGACCGGCGGGTGTTCACGCGCAACGTCGTCATCGCCGGCGGCGGCGAGCAGGCGCGCAAGCTCATCGGCTACATCGAGAAGGCGCAGCCGCGCTTCGTCTCGGTGCTGGGCCTGTTCGCCGCGAGCCCGGCGGAAGCGGGCGGCCACGGCCGCTATCCGGTGCTCGGCAGCATCGACGAGCTCGCCGCCTATGCGCGCTCCTGCGACGTCGACGACGTCATCCTGGCGCTGCCGTGGTCGGCGGACGAGCAGATCATGGGGCTGATGAGCCGGCTGCGCGAATTGCCGGTCAACGTCTATCTCGCTTCCGACCTGGTCGGCTTCCGGCTGCCGCTGCGCAAGCCGCCCGACCATTTCGGCGACATGCCGCTGGTCGAGGCGATGGGCCGGCCGCTCGCGGGCTGGGGCATCGTGCGCAAGGCGGCGTTCGACTACGGCGCCGGATTCGTCCTCACCGTGCTGCTGCTGCCGCTCATGGGGCTCATTGCCCTTCTGATCAAGCTCGACAGCCGCGGGCCGGTCCTGTTCCGGCAGGAGCGGCTCGGCTTCGTCAACCGGGTGTTCCACATCTACAAGTTCCGCACCATGCGCTGCGCGCAGGCACCGGAGGGCAGGACGGTGCAGGCCACGCGCAACGATCCGCGGGTGACCCGCGTCGGCCGCTTCCTGCGGCGATCGAGCCTCGACGAGCTGCCGCAGCTGTTCAACGTGCTCAACGGCAGCATGTCGCTGGTCGGCCCGCGACCGCATGCCCTCGACCACAACGAGGCCTATGCCCAGCTCATTCGCGGCTACTTCGCGCGCCACCGGGTCAAGCCGGGGATGACCGGCTGGGCGCAGGTCAACGGCTTCCGCGGCGAGACGAGGACGGTCGAGGCGATGGAGGCGCGGGTGAAGCTCGACATCGAGTACGCCGAGAGCTGGTCGCTGCTGCTCGACCTCAAGATCATGGCGATGACGCTGGTGATCTGCCTCACCGGCCGCAACGCCTATTAAAAGCGCGTTCCGGTCGGATCGATGCACGGTCGCGGTAGGGTGGGCAAAATCGCCCCGCCATGTGCCGGAAGGCGAAACCGTGTGGGCGATTTTGCCC
>DASXAP010000139.1:0-1978 GCA_036406655.1 Xanthobacteraceae bacterium
CTGCTGCTGTTGCCGACGACGGTCGCCAACTTCAACGCCGGCCAAGGGCCGGATTGGTTCGTCACCATCACCACCCAGCTTGGCCACGGCCGCCCGCTGTTCCTGATCCTCTATGTCGGCCTGATCATCTTCTTCGCCTTCTTTTATACTGCGATCGTTTTCAACCCGACCGAGACGGCGGAGAACCTCAAGAAGCATGGCGGCTTCATCCCCGGCATCCGGCCGGGCGAGCGCACCGCCGAATACATCGACTACGTGCTCTCGCGCATCACGGTCATCGGCGCCGCATATCTTGCGCTGGTTTGCCTCCTGCCGGAGATCCTGATCTCCTACGCGGCGGTGCCGTTCTATTTCGGCGGTACCTCGCTGCTGATCGTCGTCAGCGTCACGATGGACACGGTGGCGCAGATCCAAGGTTACCTGCTGGCGCATCAATACGAAGGTCTGATCAAACGGTCGAAGCTGCGGGGGCGGCGTAGATGAGGTTGATACTGCTCGGCCCGCCGGGGGCCGGGAAGGGTACGCAGGCCCAGCGGCTCGTCGCCAAGCATGGGCTCCTGCAGCTGTCGACCGGGGACATGCTGCGCGAGGCGGTGAAGGCGGGCACGCCGGTCGGGCTGCGCGCCAAGGAAGTGATGGAGCGCGGCGAATTGGCGCCGGACGACTTGGTCGTGGCCATTGTCGCGGACCGCATCCAGCAGCCCGACGCGCGCAATGGCTTCATCCTTGATGGGTTCCCACGCACCGTGCCGCAGGCGCATGCGCTCGATCGCATGCTCAAGGAGAAGGACCTCGAGCTCGACGCCGTGATCGAGCTGAAGGTGGACGAGGGGGTCCTGCTCAAGCGCATCGAGAAGCGCATCGCCGAGACCAAGGCGCGCGGGGAGAGCCTACGGTCTGACGACAATCCGGACGTGCTGCATCGCCGCCTCTTGGCCTATCGGGACCAGACCGCGCCGCTCGCGACCTATTATCAGCTGCAGAGCGTGCTGCGGTCGGTCGACGGCATGGCTCCGATTCCGGAGGTCTCGAAGGCCATCGACCGCCTGCTCGAACGTGCGCCCGCCAAGGCGCCGCCGGCCACCAAGCCGCTAGCCAAGAAGGCGCCGGCCGCGAAACCGCCGGCCAAGGTCCGCCGGCCAGCTGCCGGCAGGGCCGCCGCAATGTCGGGGGCGCACCCCTCCCGCGCCGGTAACGATAACAAGACTGCGAGCCAAGCGCGCCACGCCGCGAAAGCGAAAGGCAAGCCGGCGGGAAAACCCTCCAAAATCAAGGCCAAAGCCCCCGCCGCCGGGGCGCGCTCCGCCGCCGGGCGGCGAGCGGCCTCAGGCAAAAGGAATCGCCAGCAGAGGTTGACGAAACGCCGGTGAATCCATTAATAACTCGCATCCAAATCGAGAGTTCGAACGATACCGGGCCCCGGGGAACGGGGAGGGTGTCGCGTTATCGTTTGCGAACCGCGATCGAATGGAACGACCGCCGGGCGTCTTGAGCGCGCGCCGGCAACAGGAGTGAATGACCGTGGCTCGCATCGCCGGCGTCAACATACCCACCAACAAGCGCGTCGTTATTGCGCTGCAATATATCCATGGGATCGGGCCTAAAAAAGCCAACGAAATCATGGCGAAAGTCGGGATCCCGGACGAGCGGCGGGTGGCCCAGCTGACCGACCAGGAGGTGCTGCAGATCCGCGAAGTCATCGACCGCGACTACGTGGTGGAGGGTGACCTGCGGCGCGAAGTTGCGATGAACATCAAGCGGCTGATGGATCTGGGGTGCTACCGCGGGTTGCGGCATCGCCGCGGACTGCCGGTTCGGGGCCAGCGCACCCACACCAACGCCCGCACCCGCAAGGGTCCGGCCAAAGCCATCGCCGGCAAGCGGCGGACGCCGACGCCGACCTAACACCGAGCGTACCGACAGCCCCGACACGTCGCACTCGTCGGCCGCCATGACAAGGACCATGAATGGGTAAAGA
>DASXAP010000140.1:0-11771 GCA_036406655.1 Xanthobacteraceae bacterium
CCAGTTCTGGGTGCAGAGGCAGGGGTAGGGTGGGCAACGGCGCGTTGCAGGCTCTCCGGCCGTCGATTCGTTACTGCGCCGTTGCCCACCGATCAGGTGGCAATGGTGGGCAAGATCGCCGTCAAGAGCTCCGGTTCAGTCACGATCGCGAGGCGATCTTGCCCACCCTACGGCAGCTTGCGATTCGGCTATTGTGCACGGCGCGCAGCGCGCTCCGCCACTGATCCGCCGCAAGCCGACTGTATTCCGCTCCGGGGCTTCGTCTCGCCTTGTCCCAGCCGACAAATGTTCTGGTTCCTGCATAGCTCGATCCGGCGCCTGGCCTTGGGCTGCCTCCTCCTCGCTGCGCTCGTCGAGCCCGGCGCGGTGGCGGCGCAGCCGGCCGGCGACCTCGGGGTCGGCGTCCCCGGATTCTGGGACCCGCGGCGGCGGCCCGAACGGCCGGACCTGTCGCGCCTGAGCGTCATCAGGTTCCTGACGGAGATCGACTATCCGCCGTTCAATTTCGCCGGCGCCGATGGAAACCCGCAGGGCTTCAACGTCGATCTCGCGCGCATGCTGTGCGAGGAGCTCAAGCTCGCCTGCACCGTTCAGATGCGCCGTTTCGAGACGCTGGTGAGCGCGCTCAACGCCAACCAGGGGGACGCGGCGATCGCCTCGATGGCGACCACGCCGGAGATGCGGCTCAAGGTCGAATTCACCGACCCCTACTACCGCACGCCGGCGCGGTTTGCGACCAGGCGCGATTCGCCGGTGGCCGATCCGCTGCCCGAGCAGCTCGAGGGCAAGAAGGTGGCGGTCGTGGCCGGCACCGCGCACGAGGCGTATCTGCGGGCCCTGTTCACCGAGGTGGAGGTGCGGCCCTATCCGAGCGCCGACGTGGCGCGCCTGGCGCTGCGCCGGGGAGATGTCGACCTCCTGTTCGGCGACGCCATCTCGCTCGCCTTCTGGCTCAACGGCAGCGATTCCGAGAATTGCTGCACGTTTCGCGGCGGACCTTACATCGACAGCCGTTATTTCGGGGAGGGAGTCGGCATCGCGGTCAAGAAGGGCAACGAAGTGATGCGGCTGGCATTGAACTGGGCGCTGTTCCGGGTCTGGGAGCAGGGCCGCTTCACCGACCTGTGGCTGCACTATTTCCCGATCAGCCCGTTCTGAGCTGCCGCGCTGATTGATTGACGGCGCCTGCTGCAGTTTTTAAGCATCTCGGGGCGAGGTTGGTGTACTCCGCTGCAGCGTGAGCGATCTGCTCCCTCCCCCCGCTTGCGGTCCCGCTGGCGGGGAGGGGTGGGGAGGGGGCCGATGCGACGATGTGTGCGCCCCCTCCCTGTCCCTCCCCCGCAAGCGGGGGAGGGGACGCTGCGGGCACCGTCCGTCGACTATCACAATGATGGTTCCGCTGCCGGGAGCGACCCAAGACGTGTGCTCGGAGAGCGATGGTGGCGACGAGCGAAGCGGAAGTATCGGAGCTGCGCCGGCTCGCCGAAACCTCGAATGCCTGGCCGTTCGAGGAAGCGCGCAAGATCGTTGCGCGGCTGCGCAGGCACCCCAAGAAGGAGGTGATATTCGAGACCGGCTACGGCCCCTCGGGCCTGCCGCACATCGGCACCTTCGGCGAGGTCGCCCGCACCAGCATGGTGCGGCATGCCTTTCGCGTGCTCACCGGCGATGCGATCAAGACGCGGCTGATCGCCTTTTCCGACGACATGGACGCCTTGCGCAAGGTGCCCGACAACGTGCCCAACCGCGACATGCTGGCGAGCCATCTCGGCAAGCCGCTCTCGCGCGTGCCCGACCCCTTCTCGAGCGGATTTCCCTCCTTCGCCGCCGCCAACAACGCCCGGCTGCGCGCCTTCCTCGACCAGTTCGGCTTCGATTACGAGTTTCTCTCTTCGACCGAGTGCTACACGTCGGGCCGTTTCGACGCCATGCTGCTGCGGGTGCTCGGGCGTTTCGATGCCGTCATGGCGATCATGCTCCCATCGCTGCGCGAGGAGCGCGCGCAGACCTATTCGCCGTTTCTGCCGATCTCGCCGCGCACCGGGCTCGTTCTGCAGGTGCCGATCCTCGCCCACGACGCGGCGGACGGCACCATCACCTACGAGGATCCCGAGACGAAGGAGCGCGTGACCACGCCGGTGGCGGGCGGGCGCGCCAAGCTGCAGTGGAAGCCCGACTGGGCCATGCGCTGGGCGGCGCTCGGGGTCGACTACGAGATGGCCGGCAAGGACCTCATCGATTCGGTGAAGCTTTCCGGCGAGATCTGCCGTGCGCTCGACGCCGTCCCGCCCGAAGGCTTCAACTACGAGCTGTTCCTCGACGAGAACGGCCAGAAGATCTCCAAGTCCAGGGGCAACGGCCTGACCATCGAGGAATGGCTGCGCTATGCCTCGCCGGAATCGCTCGCGCTGTTCATGTATCGCGAGCCGAAGGCCGCGAAGCGGCTGTATTTCGACGTCATCCCCCGCCATGTCGACGAGTATCAGCAGTCGCTCGAGGCCTATGCCCGGCAGGATGCGAAGCAGCGCCTCTCCAACCCGGTGTGGCACATTCATTCCGGCTCGCCGCCCTGCTCCGACATGCCGATCTCGTTCGCGATGCTGCTCACGCTCACCGCCTCCTCCAACGCGGAGAATGCCGAGACCTTGTGGGGGTTCATCGGCCGCTACCGTCCCGGGGTGACGCCGCAAACGCACCCCAGGCTCGCCGCGCTGGTCGACTATGCGATCCATTACTTCCGCGATTTCGTGCTGCCGCAGAAGCACTATCGCGAGCCGCGCGCCGCCGAGCGCGCCGCCCTGCTCGACCTCCGCGACGCGCTCTCGCAGCTTCCCGCCGGCGCCACGGCGGAGCAAATCCAGGAGGTGGTGTACGAGATCGGTCGGCGCGAGCCGTTCCTCGACAGGAGCGGCAGGATCAAGACCAGGGACGGCAAGCCGGGCGTGACGCTCGACTGGTTCAACATGCTCTATCAGGTGCTGCTCGGGCAGGAGAAGGGCCCGCGTTTCGGCTCCTTCGTTGCGATCTACGGTCTCAAGAGCACGGTCGAGATGATCGACGGCGCGCTGGCGAGATCGGCGTGATGGCGCACGGCCTTGCCGCGGCACGGATCCCCCGCCCCACGCGCGGCCGGCAATGAGCGCATCCGCTCTCCTCGTCATCGCCGTCACCGTCGTCTTCTCCTCGTTCCTGTCCGGCGTGTTCGGCATGGCCGGCGGCATGCTGCTGCTCGGCGTGCTGCTGAACTATCTCGAAGTGGCCAGCGCAATGGTGCTTTTCTCGATCGTCCAGCTCTTCGCCAACGGCCTGCGCGTGCTGCAATGGCGCCGCTACGTGCTGTGGCCGATCTTCGTCTCCTACGTGCTCGGGGCGGCGATGGCCTTCGCCGCGATGTGGACGATCGCCTTCGTGCCCGACAAGGCCGTCGTCTATCTCGCGCTCGGCGCGATGCCCTTCGTGCTCGAGGCGCTGCCGCGCTCGATGCGTCCCAATATCGAGTGGCGCGGCGTGCCGTTCTTCACCGGGGTGGCGACCACCATCATCCAGATCCTGGCCGGGGTCGGCGGGCTGTTTCTCGACATCTTCTTCCAGAAGAGCATGCTCGACCGGAAGACGACCAACGCGACCAAGGCGGTCACGCAGACGTTCAGCCACGTCATGCGCGCGCTCTATTTCGGATCCTTGTCGGGAATCGGGGGGCTGCCGGTCTCGGCGGCCGGGCTGGCGATTGTGCTGGCGATCGCCGGCACCTCGCTGGCGCCGATGGTGATCGAGCGCATGACCGATCACGGCTTCCGGCAATGGACGCGGGCGATCATCTTTGCCATCAGCGTGATCTATCTCGGCCGTGCCGCCTGGCTGCTCTGGCATCTCGGTTGACGGCCGGCGATCGGCAAGTTCCACGGAGCAAGCCGTGCAGGGCACAATCTACAAGATCTGCGAGACGGCGCTTTGGCGCGAAGCCGAGCGCGACGGCCTGTTTCGCGGCGCCGGGATCGATGCCCGCGACGGGTTCATCCATTTCTCCACCGCCGCCCAGATCGCCGAGACGGCGGCGAGGCATTTCGCCGGCAAGACCGACTTGATGCTCGTGGCGGTCGATGCCGGCGCGCTCGGCGAGGCGCTCAAATGGGAGGCTTCCCGCGGGGGCGGCCTGTTTCCGCATCTCTACGCGGCATTGCCACTGAGCTTCGTGTTGTGGGCAAGGCCGCTGCCGGCCGGTGCCGATCGGCAGCGCGTGCTCGCGGAGCTCGACCGATGATCGAGCTCGCCGACACGCTGGCGCTGCCGCTCTTGCGCCTGCTCGAGCCGGAACGCGCGCACCGGCTCGTCGTCCGGGCGCTGAAATTCCCGCCGCTCATCACGTCCGGCACCGATGATCCGCGGCTCAGGGTGCGGGCGTTCGGGCTGAATTTTCCCAACCCGATCGGCGCGGCAGCCGGCTTCGACAAGCACGGCGAGGTGCCCGATGCCCTGCTCCGGCTCGGTTTCGGCTTCGTCGAGGTCGGCACCGTGACGCCGCTTCCGCAGGCCGGAAATCCCCGTCCGCGCCTGTTTCGGCTCGATCGCGACCAGGCGGTGATCAACCGGCTGGGGTTCAACAGCGAGGGAAGCGAAGCGGTGCTGCGCCGGCTTGCGCGGCGCGCGCAGCGGGGAGGTATTGTCGGCGTCAACATCGGCGCCAATCGATCGAGCGCGGATCGCGCGGCAGACTACGTGCGGCTGATCGAGAGCTTCGCGCCGGTTGCGAGCTACTTCACCCTCAACATCTCCTCCCCCAACACCCCCGGCCTGCGCGAGCTGCAGCATGCGAGCATGCTCGACGACCTGCTCTCGCGGGTCATGGACGCACGCCTGCGCGTCGCTCGGGCGGCCGGGCCGACGCCGGTCCTGCTCAAGATCGCGCCCGACCTCAGCCTCGGCGATCTCGATGACGTGGTCGGCGCCGCGCGCCGGCACCGCATCGACGGCATGATCGTAGGCAACACCACGCTGGCGCGCCCGCCGATGCTGCGCGACCGCGCGACGGCGAGCGAGCCGGGCGGGCTGTCCGGCCGCCCCCTGTTCGCGCTCGCCACGCGCATGCTGGCGGAGACCTATGTGCGGGCCGAAGGCGCGTTCCCGCTGATCGGCGCCGGCGGCGTCGATTCGGGGGCTGCGGCGCTCGCCAAGCTCAGGGCGGGCGCCTGCCTAATCCAGCTCTACAGCGCGCTGGTGTTTCACGGCCTGCGGCTGATCGGGAGCATCAAGTCCGAGCTCGCCGGCGAGCTCGTCCGCGGCGGTCGCGCCGGATTGGCGGAGCTGGTCGGGACCGATGCCGCCGCGCTGACCGCCGAGGAGTGGCCGGCCTGAGCGGATCCCGGAGAGCTTCGCAACGGAGTCATGGCCGGCCCCTGTGCCGGCCATCTCGATCCTGAATCGGGATCGCCGGGACGAGCCCGGCGATGACAGGTCGTTTGCAGCGGAGGCTGCTCAGCGGCCCTGCGGGGCGCGCATCAGCCGCACGATGAGCCAGACCGGCAAGACTACCGCCGCCCCGAGCAGGAAGTAGCGCCAGAGCCAGACCAGCGCGTCGAAGCCCATGTTCCAGACCGTGCGGACGAGGTCCTGGATGCTGCGCAGGATGTTCAGCGGGTCGAGCCCGAGCACCTTGAGGATGACCCCCACCAGGATCGACAGCAGGACGAGCCGGACGATCACCGCGAGCGGGGGGCCGCCGAAGAAACGGCTGACGTAGGCGCGGTCGATCGGGCGCTCGGTCGGCAGGCTCATGATGTCACCCCGTCGGCACGGTCTTGTTCGGGCGGCGATCCGTTGCGGCTCTCTTCGATCGTCTCGAGCATGTGCTCGAGGGTTTCGAGCCGATCGGCCTCGCCGGGCGGCTTGTCCCAGCGCAGCCGATTGATTCGAGGAAAGCGCATGGCCAAGCCGGATTTGTGGCGGCTCGAGCGCTGCAAGCCCTCGAAGGCGACTTCGAGAACCAGCCCCCGCTCGGCGTCGTGCACCACCTCGCGGACCGGTCCGAAGCGCTCGATGGTGTTGCGGCGGACGAAGCGGTCGATCTGCAGCAGCTCCTCGTCGGTGAAGCCGAAATAGGCCTTGCCGACCGGCACCAGGACCTCGCCGCCGTCGCCCCCGTCATCCCTGGTCCAGACTCCGAACGTGTAGTCGGAGTAGTAGGACGATCGCTTGCCGGAGCCGCGCTGTGCGTACATCAGCACCGTATCGACCACGAACGGATCGCGCTTCCATTTCCACCACAGGCCCTTCGGTCGGCCCGGCACATAGGGCGCCCGGCGCCGCTTGAGCATGATCCCTTCGACCGCATGGGCATCCGCTCCGGCCCCGGCGGCGGCGGGGTTGCGCCGCGCCGCCGCGAGCTCATCCCAGCCGGTGAAGGCAAGGAGCGGCGACAGGTCGATACGCGGCTCTCCGCTGCGGGCCACGAATTGCTCGAGCCGCGCGCGCCGCTCGGCGAACGGCAGCTCGCGGAGGTCCTCGTCCGCGTCCACCAGGAGATCGTAGGCGCGCAGATGCGCGGGATAGTCGGCCATGAGCCTCGAGGTGACCGTCTTGCGGTTGAGCCGCTGCTGCAGCAAGTTGAAGCTTTGCACGCGGCCGGCGCGCACGATCAGGAGCTCGCCGTCGATGACGCCGGGCAGGCGCAGCGCCTCGACGAGATCGGGAAAGCTTTTCGAGATATCGTCGCCGGTCCGCGAGTAGAGCCTGCCGACCGTCCGGCCGTCGGCTGCCGTCCCCGCCACGGCCTGAACGCGGATGCCGTCCCATTTCCATTCGCCGACGAAATCGTGCGGGTCGAGGGCGGCGAGGTCGCCTTCGTCGACGGCGTGCGCCAGCATCGGCGGGCGAAACGGCGCCGGATCGCGGCTGGCCGGCTGCTCCATCCGTCCCTCGAGCCAGCCGAACAATTCCAGATACGGCGGCGCGAGCGCTGGCCAGATCAGCTCCAGCTCGTGCGGGTCCTTGCCGCCGAGCGCGGCGGCCGCGGTCTTCGCCAGCCGCGCCGAGACGCCGATGCGCAGATCGCCGGTCACGAGCTTGAGCAGCGCCCAGCGGGCGGTCTCGTCGAGCTGGTCGAGCCAGCGTGCGAGCTGGCCGGGAAGCTCGGACTTGCCCAGCGAGGCAAGCCCGCCGATGACGGCGGAGAGCGTCAGCTCCCGCTCCCCCGCCTCGCCGGGCGAGACGGGCTGCGGCCAGATCAGCGCCACCGTCTCCGAGAGGTCGCCGACGTAGTCGTAGGAGAGCGCGAACAGCACCGGGTCGGTACGCTCGGCGACGAGCGTGCGGATGAGCCCCGGCTTGGCGTGCGGGAATTCGAGCGCGCCGGCAAGCGCCGCCAGCGCCCAGCCTCGCTCGGGATCGGGCGTGCTGCGGAAAAACTCGGTCATCAGCCGCAGCTTGCTGTTGCGGCCGGGCTCGAAGGCGAGGCGGTCGAGCAGCTCGGCGAAACGCTGGATCACGGGGCGGCTTTCACGCTTCGTCTTCCTCCCCGTAGCCGAGGATGTCGAGCCGGCGCGACCGCAGCCCGCGGCCGCGGCTCCAGTGCACGAGCGCCTCCTCCTCTCCGTGGGTGACCCAGACTTCGGCGGCTCCGGACGCAGCGATCGTGCCGGTGAGGCCGTGCCAGTCGGCGTGATCGGAGATCACCAGCGGCAGCTCGACGCGACGCTGCCTCGCGCGGGCACGCACCCGCATCCAGCCCGAGGCGAAGCACCGCACCGGATCGGGGAAGCGGCGCGACCATGCTTCGCTCAAAGCTGATGGGGGGCAGAGCGTGATGGTGCCGGCAAGCTCGTCCTTGCTCGCGTCGCGGAGAAGCTCGATCCGACCGGCATCGAGCCCGCGGCTGACGTAGTAGCGCGTGATCTTCTCCAGCGCGCCGTGCAGATAGATCGGCTGGTCGTAGCCGGCTCGGCGCAGCAGCGCGATCAGGCGTTGTGCCTTGCCGAGCGAATAGGCGCCCACGAGATGGGCGCGCTCGGGAAACAGGGCAGCCGAGCGCAGGAGCCTCGCGATCTCGGCCTCGGGATTGCCGTGGCGAAACACCGGCAGCCCGAAGGTCGCCTCGGTGACGAGGAGGTCGCAGGCGAGCGGCTCGAAGGGGGTGCAGGTCGGGTCGGCGGCGAGCTTGTAGTCGCCGGTGACGACGGCGCGGAAGCCATCCGTTTCGACGGCGATCTGCGCCGAGCCGAGCACGTGGCCGGCGGGATGCAAGGTGAGCTCGACGCCGCCGAGGCGCACGACCTCGCCGTAGCGGATCGCCTGCACCGAGCCGGCAAAGGCTTCCCCGTAGCGCAAGCGCATGAGCTCGAGGGTCTCCTGCGTGGCGAGAACGGCCGCGTGCCCCGGGCGCGCGTGATCGGCATGGCCGTGGGTGATCACGGCCTTGTCGACCGGCCGCGTGGGATCGACATGAAAGCCCGCGGGCTGGCAGTAGACGCCGGCGGGCGTCGGCATCAGGACGTCGTCCGAGCGCATCGCCGCAGATATGGGGCGGCTGGCGCGAACATCCAAATCGTCCGTCAATCGCGCCTGAACACCACCGAAGCAAACCAGCCGGTCAGGACGGCAAAAAAGGCGGTCGTCAGCCCGTAGAGAAACCCGTGGTCACGAGCGGCGGCGCTGACGACCTGCTCGAAGCCGAACTTGTACACCTCGAAGGGAGCGGGGGCGCGCGCGATCTGGGCGCCGTCGGCGAACAGCCGCACGTCGACCTCGTAGGTGCCCACCGGCACCTCTGCCGGAAGCGGAATAGGCGCCCGATAGAGCGAAGGGGTGAGAAAGGTGACGCCGTTGGGCACCTCGCGATAGAGCCCGCGCTTGGCCTTCAGGCTCATGAATGCGAGCCGGAACGGGTCGTCGCTGGCGGCATCGGCGATGTTGACGCTCGCCGTCTGCGGCAGCGGGAAGTTGTCGAGGCCGAGCTGCAGCCGGCGCAGGAGCTCGGGATTGGCGATCGAATCGAGCGCACGGTTCGAAAGCACCGCCAGGTAGGCGGGCGCGTTCTCGAAAGTGCGCGAATCGGCATTGACCCAGATGCCCAGCCATCGCGACTTGCGGAAGGTCACCATCGACTGACGCGGCCCGGAGACGGTGACCACGATGTCGTAACCGCTGCGCCGCGGGCGGGATGCCGCGTCCTGCTCGATGCCGCCGAACAGCACCAATTGCTCGCCGGTGAAGCTCGAGGTGACTTGCACCCGATGGTCGGACAGCGAGGCGATGAGCCGCTCCCCCGCCGCCGGGGCGGCAGACACCACCAATGCGGCGAGCGCGGGGAGCACGCTCGATCGGCGCCGCGGCCTCATACGTCGCTGTCCAGCGGGCGAATCGAGTACACGGTTTCCGGGGGCAGCACGAGATCGAGTGCAAAACGAATCCCGACCGCCAGCACCAGCAGCCCGAGCAGGAGCCGCAGCCGTTCGCCGCCCATCTTCTGTCCGGCGCGGGCGCCGAATTGCGCTCCGATCACTCCGCCGACCATCAGGATCAGCGCGAGAACGGCATCGACGAGGTGATTGGTGGTCGCGTGCATGACCGTCGCGGTGGCCATGGTGACGAGGGTGACCACCATCGAGGTGCCGATCACCGTCGCGGTGGGGACGCGCAGCATGTAGATCAGCATCGGCACCAGCAGAAACCCGCCGCCGATGCCCATGACCGCGCCGAGCAGCCCGATGAAGAAGCCTATGCCCCAAACCGGGATGGCGGAAACATAAATGCGCGAGCGCTTGAACCGCAGCTTGAAGGGGAGCCCGTGAATCCAGGTGTGGCTGCCCGGCCGGCGCAGCTCGACGGGCTTTCCCTGTCGCACCCGGATGATGGCGCGCACGCTCTCGATCACCATCAGCGCACCCACCACCCCGAGCAGCAGCACGTAGAGGAGACCGATCGTGATATCGAGCTGCCCGAGCGTGCGCAGCAGCGTGAACAGCCAGACGCCCGATGCGGTGCCGACGAATCCGCCGGCCAGCAGCATGAACACGAGCGCGAGGTCGACCGCGCGCCGGCGCCAGTAGCTGATTGCGCCCGACATCGACGAAGCGGCGATGTGGCCGGTGACGCTCGCCACGGCGACCGCAGGCGAGATGCCGAGGAATATCAGCAACGGCGTCATCAGGAAGCCGCCGCCAATTCCGAACATGCCCGAGACGAAGCCGACCGCGAGCCCGATCGCCAGAATGACGAAGATGTTGACCGGCAGGTCGGCGATCGGAAGATAGATCTGCACCGGCAGCTCTCGGTTTCGAGGCTCGGGCATTCGCGCAGCCGGCCGTGCCGGCCGTGCGAATGGTGGAATGAGCCTCGACCGGGTTCGCGGCGCGCCGCAGCGGCAGGCGATGAGGTCGCCAGCGGCCGGCGTGGCCGGCCGGGCTCGGTCCTCCCTCGCTCCAGGCGCGAGCGGGGAAGGGAGGGGGCGCCCTCGAGCATGGCGAGGGGGCGTGCATGCCCCGCGAACGAGTTCGGACTCAGCGGGCAGGTGGGGTGCTCGCTGCCCGCAGCCGGCAGCGCGCGCCGCGCCTTGCCGACCTTTATTGTGCCGCCCGCGGGCTGGCAAGCTCGCCTTTTGGTGGGGTCGCCGGAGGCTTGCGCCGGAGCGGCGCGGATGCGGGCTCGCTCGGCAACTTCGCGTGCCAACCCCCGGGCGGCGCCTCGACGTGATTGGCAGCCCGCGGCTGGGGCTCTGCTCGCCAGGCCTGCACCGCCTCGATGGCTGATTGCAGGGCTCGCGCGTCGAGATGGGCAGCGACCTCATCGCGCCTGCGGGACGCCTCGGGGTCGCCTTCGCGTGCGGCGAGCGCGAACCACCGGTAGGCCTCTGCCAGATTCTGCTCGACGCCGATCCCGCGCGCGTTGAGAACGGCAAGGTTGTACTGGCTGTCGATCAGGCCGTAGGCGGCGGCCCGGCGGAACCAGCGCGCCGCCGCTTGATAGTCGGGATTGCCGCCCATCCCTTCGGCGTAGAGCACCGCGAGATTGTGCAGTGCCTTGGCATTTCCTGCCTCGCCGGCCGCGGCGTAGTAGCGGCGCGCGATATCCAGGCTCTTGGTCACGCCCAACCCCTTCTCGTAGAGCCCGGCGAGACGAAATTGCGCCGGCACCAGTCCCTGGTTGGCCGCGCGTTCGAACCACTGCGCTGCCTCGGTGAAGCTCTGCGCGACCCCGCGGCCTTCCGCGTAGCGCAACGCAACCTCGAACTGAGCCGACGGGTCGCCTTTGGCGGCGGCCGCGCGCAAGGCGCTGCTGAATTCACGAGGGAGTGGCCCGAGCTCTGAAGCCGGCGCCGGCTGGGCTGTTGCCGGCGTGACTGACCCCGATGCCGAGACAGTCGCAGCCTTGGCGCTCGCGACGGTGCCCTTGGCCGGTTGAGAAACGGAACCCGTGACCTCGACGGGCTGCGGCATAGCTTCCGGAGTCGAGGAGGCAGCGACCGCGGGCCTGTCCTCAACCGAGGCGCCGGCGGGCTCGGGCGAATTAGCGGCAGCTACGGCGGAAAGGCCCGATCCTGGGTCGAAGGACGCGTAGGGTGCGGTCTCGGGCGCGGCGGGCGCCTGTGGCGGCGCTCCGGGCCGGGGCGTCTGGCTGACGGCTGATCCTTCCGTCGCCCCATCGGGGCGAGAACTTTCCGGCCTCACGGGGGCGGCTCGGCTCGACTCGCTCACCGTATTCACATGCCCGTCGCTGGCGTCGCCGAGAAAGCCGCGGGTGAATTGCAGGATGCCGAGCAGGAGGAGAACGGCGCTCGCGCC
>DASXAP010000141.1:0-4660 GCA_036406655.1 Xanthobacteraceae bacterium
CCCCCCGCCGCGATTCGCGGGAAGCCGCGAGACAAGCGGCTCCTTGATCCTCTCGGCCGAGCGTCACGCCGAAGCGGCCTGCGCGTCGCGCCGGCGCTCTGCAGCTCCTTGTTCGAGACGCGCTTCCCGCCTCCTCGACCGGCGTGCTATTCGCCTGACCCCGACCACCAGGCGAGACCGCGATGGCGCGTACACTGGGCAGGCGAAGCGCCTTGCGAGGAGCGGCTCGACGCCTCGATGACCGGCTCCTGCTCATGCTCGTCCTCTCGATCTGCCTGCTCGCCTTCTATGCCTTGCGCTACTGGAGCATGCCATCGTTTGCGCCGATCGCGGGCACGGCGCGGGTGATCGACGGCGATTCAATCGAGATCTCCGGCATCCGCATCCGCCTGGAGGCCATCGACGCGCCCGAGTGGGACCAGACCTGCCGCGACGGCAACGGGCGTTCGTGGTGGTGCGGACGCACCGCCTCCCAGGAGCTCGCAGCCCTTGTCCGCGGCCGCGAGCTCACCTGCAAGCCGCAAGGCTTCGACCGCTACCGGCGCGTGCTCGCAGTGTGCCGCTTGGCGGACGGCTCCGACCTCAATGCCCGGCTGGTGCGGCAAGGCTGGGCGGTCGTCTCCGGCTACGCCAGCCCCTACCAGTCCGAGCAGGCCCAGGCCAAGGCTGCCAGGCGCGGAATCTGGATCGGCGATTTCGACCTGCCGCGCGAATGGCGGCGCCGGCACTCGGACCTGTTCGGCCGCTGAGCCTCCTGTGCCCCGCTTTCCCCGCGCCGTCGGACGGGATAGGGAGAAAGCCCCACCGCCCGGAGGTCTCTCCTTGCCCATCATGTCCGGAAAGCGCGCCTTCCTCGATCTGCTCAAGCAGGAAGGCGTCGAGATCATGTTCGGCAATCCGGGCACCACCGAATTGCCGCTGATGGACGCATTCGCCACCGAGAACGAGCTGCGTTACCTGCTCGGCTTGCAGGAGGCCGCGGTGATGTCGATGGCGGACGGCTATGCGCAGGCTTCCGGCAAGCTCGCGGTGGTCAACCTCCACGTCACGCCCGGGCTGGGGAACGCCATGGGCATGCTCTACGACGCGCAGAAGGCGGGCTCGCCGATCCTCGTCACCGCCGGCCAGCACGAGCAGAGCTTCACCGCGACCGAGCCGATCCTCTGGGCGGATCTGCCGACCATCGCCCGCCCGCTGGTGAAATGGTCGTCCGAGGTGCATCGGCTCGCCGACCTGCCGCGGCTCGTTCATCGGGCCGCCAAGACCGCGCTCGCGCCGCCGACCGGACCGGTGTTCCTGTCGCTCCCCGGCGACATCCTACGCGGCGATGCCGAGATCGATCTGCTCGCCCCGACCCGGATCGCCCCGCGCGTTCGCGGCGATCTCGCGGCGGTGGAGAGGGCGGCGGCCATCCTGTCGGGAGCGCGGCATCCGGTGATCATGGCCGGCGATGCGGTCGCGCAGAGCCGGGCGCACGCCGAGCTCATCGAGCTCGCCGAGCTCCTCGGCGCCCCGGTCTACACCGAGTTCGTGCCGAGCACCGCCTCGTTCCCGACCTCGCATCCGCTGTTTCGCGGCTCGATGGTCCGCCTCGCGCCGGATGTCCGCAAGGTGCTCGAGCAGCATGACGTGCTGCTCTCGGTCGGCGGCGACCTGTTCACGCTGTCGCTGCCTTCCGAGGTCGATCCGATGCCGCCCGGCATCAAGCTCGTTCATCTCGACATCGATCCCTGGGAGCTGGGCAAGAACTATCCGCCCGCCGTCGCCATCCTCGGCGATCCGAAGGCGACGCTGCCCGACATCACCGCGGCGGTGGGCAAGGCAATGTCGAGCGGCGCGCGCGGCGCCGCCCGCGAGCGGCTGGCGAGCGCGACCAAGGCCATCGCCGCCGAGCGCGAGGCGCTGCGGGCGAAGGCGCGCGCGCTCGCCCGCGCCACGCCGGTGCAGCCGTTGGCGCTGCTCGAGGCGATCGGCGAGATGCTGCCCAGGGATGCCGTCGTCGTCGAGGAGGCGCTCTCCTCGGCGCCGGGCATTCGCTCCCTCATCCGCAGCGACGACCCGCAAAGCTATTTCGGCCTGCGCGGCGGCGGCATCGGCTGGGGGCTGCCGGCCACGATCGGGGTCAAGCTCGCCCTGCCGCAGCGCCCGGTGCTCGGGCTCATCGGCGACGGCAGCGCGATGTACACGGTCCAGGGGCTGTGGACCGCCGCCCGCTACCGGATCGATGCGATCTTCGTCATCCTCAACAACAGCTCCTACCGCATCCTCAAGCAGCGCCTCTACAACATGCGCGGCCTCGCCGAGCAGGCCGACAGCTATGTCGGCATGGAGCTCACCGATCCGCGAATCGACTTCGTCGGCCTCTCCCGCTCGCTCGGCATCAGGGCGGAGCGGGCGCAAACCGTGCACGAGACCACCGACCTCATCGGCCACGCGCTCGCGAACGGCGGCGGCCCGCTCCTGATCGACGTCGAGCTCGACCGCGCGTTCAAGCCGATGTGAGCCGGGACGCGGCAGCGCGAGCGCCAATCCCTTGGTGATTGCCGGCTCATACCGATATCCGGTAGTATTGAGCAGTGCAATACCAGTGGGATGAGAGCAAGGCAGCGGCTAATTTGCTCAAGCACGGAATCAGCTTCACCGCTGCGGCAAGAGCTTTGGACGATCCCCGGAAGGTCGAAATTCTTGACGACAGATTCGACTATGGGGAGGAGAGGCTCCAGAGCCTCTGCATGCATCAGGGAAAAATCCTGTTCGTCGTAACGACGATGCCAGATGAAAACACGTCGCGCATCATAAGCGCCCGGAAGGCCACACGTCATGAGCAAGAACAATACTTCAAAGCTGGTACGCTACTCCCGTAATAGTCTCCCGCCGGACCAAACCGATTGGGCCCGCGTCAACGCGATGACCGACGAAGAGGTCATGGCCGCGGCGCTCTCGGACCCCGACGCGCAGCCGCTCACGCCGGAGCAGCTGGCGAGAATGCGCCGGGTGTCCCGGGTGAAGGTGCTCCGCCAGCGCCTGGGGATGAGCCAAGCGGAATTTGCCGAGGCGTTCCACCTGCCCATCGCCACGCTGCAGGACTGGGAGCAGCATCGGAGCACGCCGGATGCGCCGGCGCAGGCGCTGTTGCTGGCGATCGAACGCGACCCCGAGGCCATGCGGCGACTGCTCGCGGGAACCGCGGCGTAGCGCTGGGGTGCTTCTTCCATGACGACGTCGAGGCGCTCTTCTTTTTCCGCCGCCATCATGTTGCTGGCTTTGCTGGCCGGTGCTCCCGCTGCCTTCGCGCAGCAGGGCCCGCCCGAGCCATCGGCCGGCGCGCCGCACCCCGCCTTCGACCAGGAGCAGTGCCGGCGTCGGGCCGACGAGCTCGGCCGATCGCTGCTCGAGCGCATCGAGCGCGCGGCGCAGCCGAGCCCCGCGCTCGAGGAGCTCAAGGCGCAATACGCGAAGGTGAGGGACGCGCTGCGCGATGCCTGCGCCGCCGCCGGCGCGCTGGCGTCGCCCGAGACCGCCGCCGCCGCCGAGAAGCTCGCCGCCGCCGCAGGCGAGGCGGCGGCGAGCCTGCGCGGGGCGCTCGAGGCCTATCGCCGGGCCGAGCCGGCCGAGCAGAGACGCATGCTCGATGCGGTCGGCCGCGCATTCGGCATCGAGGGTCTGGGAGCCTGGCTCGGCAGTCTCGGCAGCCCCGGCCGCGGCGACGCTGCGCCGCGCAACTGGCGCTTCTGCATCGACGAGCGCTGCCTCAACGGCAATCTCGAGCGGCAGCAGCAGCAGTAGCGCGGACGCTGCCCGCCCTGGCCGCGGGAGCGCGCGAGGCCAGCTACTGGAAGAGCGCGCGCTTGACCTGCCGCTTGACCTTCGACATCCCGCTCGCAAGCTGCCGCTGCAGCGACTCGGCCGGCATCAGAACGTAACGCCGCATGCGCTCGGCGGGCCGCGCCTTGAAGATCGTGCTGTGAAACGTTCCGTCCCACTGCGGCGGTTGCTCGCGCGTATAATAGTATGCAGCAAACGAGATACGCGGGACCGGGGCCGCACTCGCGACCGGGACGACGCCGTGAAAGCTGATGTCGCTGGTCTCGAAAACGACGCAGCGGTTGAGCGCGGGCGTGAATACCTGCTCGCACTTCCTTACCTGCCTGTCCCAGAGCTGGATCTGGCCGCCCCACGCCTCCTCCCAGCGTGGATTGAGATAGAGAAGCAGGTTGAGGCGACGAAAAAGCCTGCGGCTTTCCAGGTAATTGAAATCCACGTGCACGTCGAGGCGGCCGCCCGGCCCCGTCATGTGCATGCCGCCTCCGGTCAGCTCGGCATCGGCCAGGAGATGCGGGATGCCGGTGATGTAGGAAAGGTCGGAGAGAAACTCCGGCGAGGCGAGCGCGCGGTTGAGCCGCGCCACCGGCTCGGGAAAGAGATCCGTTTTGGTGATCTGAACCTTCTTCTGCTCGTTGACGGCCTTGAAGGTCTTGCCGCGCGCGAGCGCATCCTCGAATGACGGATACGATGCCGCCACTTCGGCGGCGAATGCCGGCTCGAGGAGCTGCTCGATCATGACGAATGGGAAGGGTCGGGCACTGGCGTACCGTGCCCGAAGCGATTCACGATCGCTCAGGCCCGGGAGGCCCTGGGCTTGCAGCTTGCTCATTCGGGG
>DASXAP010000142.1:0-2893 GCA_036406655.1 Xanthobacteraceae bacterium
GGGGAGTTGGACATCAATCCGCTGATGGTGCTGCCACGAGGTCAGGGTGTGAAGGCGGCAGACGCCCTCGTCGTGCTTCGCGGTGAACGTAGGGCGGAATAGCGAAGCGCATTCCGCCATACCGTCGGGCAATGCGGCGGATTACGCTGCGCTCATCCGCCCTACGCTTGCTTGGGGGAGCTGGACATCAATCCGCTGATGGTGCTGCCGCAAGGTCACGGCGTGAAGGCGGCAGACGCCCTTGTCGTGCTTCGCGGCGAACGTAGGGCGGAATAGCGAAGCGCATTCCGCCAAACCGTCGGGCGACGCGGCGGATTACGCTGCGCTCATCCGTCCTACGCTTGCTCGAAGGCCTTTCAGAAAGAACGGCGAGACCCGGTGGCCCGAAGCCACTCCGGTTCGCTTGCATCCAGTGCAGGCATTAGATACAATGCTTGCATATAACGCAGATCGATATGAAACCTGGATGACGACACTTACGATCCGTAACGTTGACCCGGCGCTGAAGCAAGAGCTGCGCGTGCGCGCCGCCCGACACGGCCGGTCGATGGAAGCCGAGCTTCGCCACATCCTGAAAGAAGCACTGGGCGGCGAGAAGCGAGCCGAGCCAAACCTGGCCGAGGCCATTCGCCGGCGCTTTGCGCCGCTCGGTGGGGTCGATCTCGAGCTGCCGCAACCCGAGTTTGTCGGCGAGCCGCCCCCGTTCGATTCGTGATCGTCGTCGACACCACCGTCATCTCCGAGCTGATGCGTGGGGATCCGCACCCCGCGGTGCTGGCCTGGGTAGCGGCGCAGCCGCGGGCGCTGGTTTGCACGACGCACATCAACCAGGCTGAAATCCTCTATGGCATCGCGGCCCTGCCGGAAGGGCGCCGACGCGCGGCGCTCGCCGCTGCGGCGGAAGCGATGTTCACTGAGGACTTTGCCGGGCGAATCCTACCATTCGAGGCCAGAGCGGCGGCGCAGTATCCCGGCATCGTGCTGGCGCGGCGCCGGGCCGGCAAGCCGATCGAGAAGTTTGACGCGCTGATCGCAGCGATCGCGCTGGCAGCCGGCGCCGAGATTGCTACGCGCGACACCGGAGGATTTTCGGGCTGCGGCCTCATCGTAATCAACCCTTGGGAGGCACCGTAAAGCGAGCGGCTCTCAGCTCGGGTGTTTGCCGAACATGATCCAGCCGCCGCTGCTTGGCGTGGTGAAGGCAGCGAGCGCGGTCTCCGCCCGGACCTTGACCTGGCGGGGGCCGGCGGTGCCGCGAAGCTGCTCGATCGAGTCGGTGTACATCGCGGTGCGGCAGCGCCCGGTCCCGAGATTGCCGCCCGACGAGCAGAGCGGGTGCGGGCCCTCGACCCGGATGTCGCCCTTGTAGAACGCAAAGGCGTCGCCGCGCTTGACGTCGTGCCACTGGAAGCCCTCCAGAAAAAACTGCGTCATGATCGAATAGCCGTCATAGGGATTGAAGATATCGACATCCGCGGGCCCGAGCCCGGCGCCCTCGTACATCCGCTTGGCGGCGCGGTCGGTCCAGTCTTCGATCTCGTCCAGATCTTCCTGGGTGCTGCGCTTGCGGAAACTGTGCTGCGAGTGGTTGAGCACATAGACCGGCGGCTGCCGCATGTCGCGGGCGCGCTCGGCGGTCGTAAAGAGATAGGCGGCCGAGGCATTGACCGGCCGGTCGCAGTCCCACAGCCGCAATGGGTTCAGCACATAGCGCGAATTGACGTAATCCTCGATCGTCAGCTGGGGGACGTTGTGGCTGGCATTGTAGCCCCAAGGCGTCAGCAATCCATTGCGATGCTGGTTGACGACAAAGGGGGCAAGGTCGTCGTGCCGGCCGCCGTATTTGAGGCAGTACTGATTGTGCGGGAAAATGTTGATAAAATCGTTGCCGCCGTGATTGCCCCAGGGGGCCGTCCATTGGCGCGCACCACGGGCATAGTCGTCGGCGTTTTCGCCGCCGCGGCGATAGCGGCCTTCGAGATTGCCGGTCGGGTAGATGACGAGACAGGTGTGGCACTGGCCGTCACCCACGGCCTGGGCCGCCATGCCGACCATTTCGCTGATCGTCGGCACGCCAGTCGGCGCGAATTTGACGTTCTTGAGGCCCATCTGCTCGATCAGCCACTGCGCGTTGATGAGAGTGAGGCCCCACTCCGAATCGTAGGGCGGGGGGAAATAGGGCCGCGGCGCCCACTGCGAGGCGGAGCCGCCGCTGCCGCCGGCGATATGGCTGTCGCAGCAGATGACACCCTCGATCTGGTCCGGTGTGACGCCGGCCTCGTCCATCGCCTTCTGGCAGGCGAGGATCGAGTAGGCGCCCAAGGTCTTGTCCATCGAGACTTCGTCCCAGCGGCGGTCGACCGGCGAATGTCCGACACCCGCCACCGCGACCTTGCCGCGGTGCTCCCAAACGCCGAGCCCGTCCTTGTCCCGCCGCCACCGGTATCCGGAAGACGCAGCCATGGTCTAACCCTTTCGCCTAGATTCACCGCAGAGACACAGAGATCACAGAGTTCAAAGGACGAACCGCCGAAGTCCGTCTTTCAAAACGACGCTATTAAAATTTACGAGCAGACCGGTTCTTATTGAACTCAATCGAAGATAGGTCAAAATCTGTGCCTCATGGATCGGCAGCAATCTCTCGACCGCTTTGATTTCAACAATCAAGTCACGTTCGAGTACGACATCCAACCGATACCCGCAATCCAGTCGAATGCCCTTATAGAGGACCGGCAGCGGCACTTGGCGGGCAAACGGGATGCCGGCCTCCCGCAATTCCAAACAGAAACATTCTTCGTATGCTGATTCAAGCAGTCCGGGCCCGAGTGCCCGGTGAACGGCGATCGCAAGGCCGATCACGCGCTCGGTCAGCGGATCGCGGTCAGAACCGATT
>DASXAP010000143.1:0-2737 GCA_036406655.1 Xanthobacteraceae bacterium
CGCGCGCGCTCAACGATTGCATCGCGAAGGAATGGCTCGACCGCGATCCGCGGCTGCGCGCCTCGATCGTGCTGCCGATGCAGAGCGTCGAATATGCCGTCGAGGAGATTGAGCGGCGTGCGCCTGACCGCCGCTTCGTGCAGGTGCTGGTGCTGGCGATGCAGGAGGTGCCGCTCGGCCGCCGCTCGTTCTGGCCGATCTACGCGGCGTGCGAAAAGCACGGCCTGCCGCTCGGCATCCACGCCGGCAGCGCCTACCGTCACCCCGTGACCTCGCTCGGCTGGCCGAGCTACTACCTCGAGGATTATGTGGCGCAGGCCCAAGGCTTCCAGTCGCAGGTGACGAGCCTGATCACCGAAGGCGTGTTCGCCAAATACCCGGGCCTCAAGGTGGTGCTGATCGAGTCCGGCGTCACCTGGCTGCCCGGCTTCCTGTGGCGGTTTGCGAAATTCTGGCGCGGCCTGCGTGCCGAGGTGCCCTGGGTCGATCGGCCGCCGGACGAGATCGTCCGCGACCATTTTCGGCTCACTGTGCAACCCTTCGATGCGCCGCAGGGCATCGAAGCAGCGGAGCGGGCCATCGAACATCTGCGTTCCGATGATATACTCCTATTCGCGTCGGACTATCCGCACTGGCAGTTCGACGGCGATGAGGCGATGCCCAAGGCCATTCCGGCGGCGCTGCATCGCAAGATCAGGGTCGAAAATCCGCTGGCGACCTACGGGCGCCTGAAGGAGACCGTCCGATGAATATTCAGACCGCTCCGCAAAGTCTGCGCTCGGTGCCCGCGAAGCCGGCGATCATAGACGTCGACATCCATCCGAAGAGCGCAATCGAGGACCTCAAGCCCCACATGAGCAATCATTGGTGGGACTATCTGCAGACCTACGGCAACCGGTCGCGCCACGGCCTCGCCAAGGGCTTCCCCTATCCGAAGGGCCAGCCGCTCGCCTCGCGACGCGATTCCTGGCCGCCGGATGGCGGGCTGCCGGCGAGCAATCTCGAATTCATGCAGGCGCAGCATCTCGACCTCTACGGTATCACCCACGGCGTCATGAACCCGCTGTCGCCGAGCGGGCAGGGCGACCAGAATGCCGAGTTCTCCGCGGCCATGTGCTTCGCCACCAACGAGGTGCAGCTCGAGAAGTGGCACGCGCAGGACCAGCGGCTGAAGTGCTCGGTGGTGGTGCCTTACGAGGACGGCGAGTTCGCCGCCAAGGAGGTCCGCCGCCGCGCCGGCGACAAGCGCTTCGCACATGTGCTGCTGATGAGCCGCACCAGCGAATTGCTCGGCAAGCGCCGCTATTGGCCGATCTACGAGGCCGCGGTGGAAGCCGGCCTGCCGATCGGCATCCATGTCTTCGGCTACTCGGGCTGGGCGATGACCAATACCGGCTGGCCTTCTTTCTACATCGAGGAGATGACCGAGCACTCGACCTCCTGCCAGGCGCTGGTCACCAGCATGATCGTCGAAGGCGTGTTCGAGCAGTATCCCAACCTCAAGGTGGTGATGATCGAGTCCGGCTTTGCTTGGATGCCGGCGCTCGGCTGGCGGCTCGACAATGCCTGGAAGAAACTCAAGGGCGAGGTGCCGCATCTCAAGAAGGCGCCCTCCGAGTATCTGCGCGAGCATTTCTGGGTCTCGACTCAGCCGATGGAGGAGCCGGAGGACCCAGCGCATGTGGTCGATGTGATGAACTGGATCGGCATGGACCGCATCCTGTTCGCCAGCGACTACCCGCACTGGGATTTCGACGATCCGTTTCTGGCGCTGCCGCCGTCACTGACCAAGGAGCAGCGCGGCATGATCTATTCGGGCAACGCCCAGGTGCTCTACGGATTCGCCTGAGCGGATGTTCGGCTGATGGCTAAGCATGTCGTCGCGGCCGTCGCCGAGATTCCTCCGGGCGGCCGCAAGCTCACGGACGTCAAGGGCCGCCCGATCGTCGTGTTCAATCTCGGCGGCGAGTTCTTCGCGCTGAGCAACCGCTGCCCGCACCGCGGCGGCAGCCTCTGTCACGGCAAGCTCGTCGGCCTCGTCGAGTCGAGTGCGCCCGGCGAGTACCGCTACACCCGCAAGGGCGAGATCATCCGCTGCCCCTGGCATTCCTGGGAATTCGATATCCGCACCGGCAAGTCCTGGTGCGACCCGGCGAAGCTCTACCTGCGCCACTATCCGGTGGCGGTCGAGGCCGGCGCCGTGCTGGTCGAAGGCCCATATGTCGCCGAGACTTTCCCTGTGTCGGTGGAGGACGACTACGTGGTGGTAGAGCTGTGAAGCGGTCCGTTCGCTCATTCGGCCGTCATCCCGGCCGAGCGGAGCGAAGAGCCGGGATCCATCTATCCACCAACCGTTAAGTGGCTGCATGTGTCCCGGATAGCAGCCCGCGGCGGCTTCCGGATGACGGCGGTGCATGCCTCGCCCCACATCTTGCGACTGTTGTGTCCAACTCATCCAGAGCTTGGACTCTCGGGCGCACGATATGATAGTCCCTGCCGAGCAGGAGACTTCCGAATGCCCGTGTCGAATCCCTCTGCGGCGACCGCCGCCTCCGATGCGCTGTTCTCCACCCCGGTGGCCGCAGCCGACCCGGAAATCGCCGAGGTGCTGGGGCTTGAGCTCGCCCGCCAGCGCGACGAGATCGAGCTGATTGCCTCCGAAAATCTGGTCAGCCGCGCGGTGCTGGAAGCCCAGGGTTCCGTGCTCACCAACAAGTACGCCGAGGGGCTGCCAGGG
>DASXAP010000144.1:0-21146 GCA_036406655.1 Xanthobacteraceae bacterium
TATGCCGGGCATCCACGTCTTGTGCCCGCGCAAAGGCGTGGATGGCCGGGACAAGCCGGGACAAGCCCGGCCATGACGATCCATATGCGATTGCCCTGACCTCGTGCCGGTGAACCGAGCCCAACCCGGGATTGACTGAAATCAAGGAGCGTCTGCGGATCCTGTCCGAGCATGCCGTATACTGGATACAACCGCTGGACGCGGGATCATGTCCACGCTGCAAGCCATCGATCGGCCGCTGTCGCTCGCTGACCGCGTCTACCAGACGTTGCGCGAGCACGTCTGTTCCGGACGGCTGCCGAGCGGGCTGCCGCTGCAAGAGGCCGGCCTCGCCGGCCAGCTCGGGGTTTCCCGCACTCCCGTGCGCGAGGCGCTCAGCAGGCTCGCCAGCGAAGGGCTGCTTGATTCGCAAGGACGAAGCTTCGTCGTCCCCTCGCTGACCGCCGCCGACATCGACGACATCTACGAGCTGCGAATGCTGCTCGAGCCGGAGGCCTTGCGTCAGGTCGCGCGGAAGGCCGGCATCCGCAAAGAGCTGCAGCCCTTGCGCGATGAGCTGGCGGCGATGACCGCCGCGCATGCCAAGGACGACGTCGAGTCGTTCATGCAGGCGAACTACCGGTATCGCGCCGCATGGCTCGGGCTGGTCCCCAACCAGCGGTTGTTGCGCGCAATCGAGCTCTATGCCGACCACGTGCGCTATCTGCGCGCACTCACGCTCGGACACCGGGGAACCCGGGAGGTCGTGTTGAGCGGCCTGACCCGGGTCGCGGCGGCGCTCGCCGCCGGCGATATCGATGCGGTCACGCGCGCCATGCGCGCACATCTGTCGGCGGCGCGGCGCATCCTGCATCTTGCGCCGGATCGCAGGAAGGCGAGCAGCCGTGGCGCTTAAAGCGGAAATTCCTTACGGCGCCTACTGGAGCACGCCCTTCGCGCGCTGGCAGGGGGCTTTCTCGAATCTGAATGCCGTCGAGTTCGCCGCGCACGTCTGCAAGGCCGAGCTCGCTCGCCGCGGCATCCCGGGACAGAGCATAGATCACGGCGTCCTCGGCCTGACGGTTCCGCAGAAGCATTCATTCTTCGGCATGCCGTGGCTCGCCGGACTCGCCGGCCTGCCGCACGTGAGCGGCCCCACGGTAATGCAGGCCTGTGCCACCGGCGCGCGCGTGCTGCTCGCGGCGGCGCAGGAGATTGAGGCGGGACGCTCGAGCGTCGCCCTCGCGGTGACCTGCGACCGGACCTCGAACGGGCCCCACCTCTACTATCCGAACCCGCGGGGACCGGGCGGCACCGGCGCGCACGAGGACTGGGTCATGGACAATTTCGGCTGCGATCCGCTCGGTCCGCATTCGATGCTGCGCACCGCCGAGAACGTCGCCGCCAAGCACCAGATCACCACCGCCGAGCAGCACGACGTGGTGCTCAGGCGCGAGCAGCAGTACCGCGATGCACTGGCCGATGATTGCGCCTTCCACCGGCGCTTCATGACGCTGCCGTTCGAGGTGCCCGATGCGTCGTTGCGGAAATCCGTCGCTCGCCTGGCATCCGACGAAGGCGTCCGCTCCTCCACGCCCGAGGCTCTCGCTCGGCTCGAGCCGGTGACAAAGGGAGGCAGCGTCACCTATGCGGGGCAGACGCACCCGGCGGACGGCAACGCGGCGATCGTCGTCGCCGCGCCGGAACGCGTCGGCGAGCTCAGCCGCAATCGCAACATTCGCGTGCGCCTGCGCGGCTTCGGTATGGCGCGCGCCGCGCTCGCCTACATGCCGGAAGCGCCGATTCCCGCCGCGCAACGCGCATTGGACGAGGCCGGGCTTTCCAGCGACCGGCTCGACGCGATCAAGACGCACAATCCGTTCGCGGTGAACGACGTGCTGTTTGCGCGTCAGACCGGCGTGCCGCTGGCGCGAATGAACAATTTCGGCTGCTCGCTGGTGTGGGGCCATCCGCAGGCACCGATGGGGACGCGGGCGATCATCGAGCTGATCGAGGAGCTGGCGCTGCGCGGGGGCGGCTGCGGGCTGTTCACGGGCTGTGCCGCCGGAGACACCGCGATGGCCGTAGTGATCGAGGTCGGCGACAAGTAGAGGCCGCAATGGACATCGCAGTGCTCGAGCAAGCGCGTTCGCGCCGGCGGCACCCGGAGCGGAGCTCGCCATGGGCCTGAAGATCGGCGTCGACGTGGGCGGCACCTTCACCGACTTCATCATTGCCGCGGGCGGATCGGAGCCGCTCATCCACAAGGTCCTGTCGACACCCGACGATGCCTCGATTGCCGTGATCGCCGGCTTGCGCGAGCTGGCCAAGCTCGCGATGCCGGGGGCGCCATTCGCGCAGTTCATCGCCTCGGTCGAGACGATCGTGCACGGCACCACGGTAACCACCAACGCCACCCTCACCCGCACCGGATCGCGTTCGGCGCTCCTCACCACCGCAGGCGTCCGCGATGCGCTGGAGATGCGGCGGGGTGTCCGCGAGCGGCAATACGACAACCGCTATACCAACGTGAAGCCGCTGGTGCCGCGCCATCTGCGGATCGGCGTTCGCGGGCGGCTCGATCGCAACGGCCGCGAGCTCGAGCCACTTTCGCTCGACGACGTCCGTTCCGCCATTGCGCTATTCAAGGAGGAGCAGGTCGAGGCGGTGTCGATCTGCTTCATGAACGCGTTCGCTTCGCCGGCGCATGAGCAGGCGGCAGCGGAGCTGGTCCGCCGTGAGCTCCCCGGCGCATATCTGACGGTCTCGAGCGCGCTCCTGCCGACCATCCGTTTCTACGAGCGCTTGAGCACGACCGCGCTCAACTCCTATGTCGGCCCCAAGCTCAACGGCTACCTCGACCGGCTGGTGAGCGGGCTCGAGGCGATCGGCTTTGCCGGCGTCCTCCTGATCATGCAGTCGAACGGCGGGGTCATGTCGCCGCAGGTCGCGCGCGAGAAGGCCGCGCTGACGCTCCTGTCCGGCCCCGCCGGCGGCCCGGCGGCCGGCCTGTTCTACGCGCGGGCATACGGCGTCGCCCGCTGCATCACCACCGACATGGGCGGCACGAGCTTCGAGGCATCGGTCTCGTTCGGAGCACCGGTCGTGGTCAACGACGGCGAGATCGCGCGGCACAAGATCGCGCTGCCCATGCTCGATATCCACACCATCGGTGCCGGCGGCGGCTCGATCGGCTGGCTCGACGAGGGCGGCATGCTGCGCATGGGCCCGCAGAGCGCCGGCGCCGCGCCGGGCCCGGCATGCTACGACCACGGCGGCTCGTTGCCGACCGTGACCGACGCCGATCTCGTGCTCGGCTATCTCGATCCGGATTATTTCGCCGGGGGGAAGATCAGGCTCGACCCGGAGGCGGCACGACGTGCGATCGCACGCACCATCGCCGAGCCCATGCGCCTGAGCATCGAGGAAGCGGCAGCCGGGATGTATCGCGTCGCCTGCAACAACATGGCACAGGGCGTGCGCGAGGTCACGATCAAGCGCGGCTACGATCCGCGCGAGTTCCCGCTCATCGCCGCCGGGGGCGCCGGTCCGATCCATTCCTGCCTGATCTGCAGCGAGCTGGAAATTCCACTGCAGATCGTTCCGCGCTCCTCCTCGGTGCTGTGCGCCTTCGGCATGCTGCTGTCGGAGCTCAAGCACGATCACGCGCGAACCTTCGTGTCCCGCCTGGATGCGCTCGACTGGGAACGGCTCGCAGCGGTGCTTGCCGAGCTGCGCCGCGAGGGCGAGCGGGTCCTGGCCGACGAGCGCATTTCGCCGTCCCGGCGCCGTTTCAGCGTGCGCCTCGATTGCCGTTATGTGAAGCAGTACCACGAGGTGTCGTTCGTCGTCGGCGCGGCGGAGTTCGAAAATCGCGACGCGGCAGCGATCGCGCGCCAGTTCCATGCCGAGCACAATCGGCTCTACGGCTACTCGCTCGAGGCGGAAGGCACGAGCATCGAGCTCATCAACGTGCGCCTTCAGGCCATCGGCGCGAGCGGAGCGCACGAGCACGACGAGGAGGCTTATCATCGCCCCGACCCGAGGCACGCGCTGAAGGGGCGCCGCTCGCTGTTCGTGCCGGAACGCGCGGCTTTCCAGGAGGTGCGCATCTACGACGGTCATGCTCTCCGGCACGGCAACTGCATCGAGGGGCCGGCGCTGATCGAGACGGTAACGACCGCGGTGCTGGTCTCGGCAAGCTTCGATTGCGTAGTGGACCGCTACGGCTCGTTCGCGCTCTATCAGAAGGGCCGCCGCGATCTGGTCGGCAATGTCCTCGAGCGGGCGAAGGCGGAGGCATTGGCATGAAGGTCGATCCGGTCCTGCTCTCGGTCTACGCGCGGACATTCAGGTCGATCACCGACGAGATGTCGATCTCGATGGAGCGCACCACCCGATCGCCGATCCTCTGCGAGGCCAAGGATTACGTCACCGGCCTCTATGACGCCGAGGGGCGAATGCTCGAGCAGACGGAGAATCTGCCGATCCTCGCGTTCTCGCTGGCGCCGGTATGCCGGCATATCCGCGGCTATTTCGGCGATGATATCCATCCGGGCGACGTCATCTTCCACAACGACGTTTTCTCGCTCGGCAACCAGAACAACGACGTCGCCGTCTACAAGCCGGTGTTCTCCGATGACGAGCTGGTGGCCTGGACCGCGGTCAAGGGTCACCAGGCCGACATCGGCGGCGCCGTCGCCGGCGGCTACAATCCCAACGCTGTCGAGGTATGGCAGGAGGCGCTGCGGATCCCGCCGGTGAAGGTCTATGAGCGGGGCAGGCTGCGCAAAGACGTATGGGACCTGATCTTCGCCAATATCCGCTTCGACATCGTGCAGCACGACATGAAGGCCGAGATCGGAGCCTGCCGGGTCGGCGAGCGCCGGCTCCTTGAGCTGCTCAGGAAATACGGACGCGGCAGCTTCGAGGCGCATAAGCGCGCCCTCTTCGAGGCGACACGGAAGATGATGGAGGCGGAGATCGCCGCAATCCCGGACGGCACCTACCGCGGTGAAGGCGCGGTCCACTACGACGGCCGCAACCCGGGATCCGAGTTCAAGATCAGAGTGACGATCACGGTCGAGGGCAAGCGCATCAGGTTCGACTATTCGGAGTCGGACCCGCAGACCAGCGGCTTCGTCAACGGCACCTATACGTCGAGCGCCTCGGCGACGATCCTCACGCTGCTGCAGATGGTCAACCCGGACATTCCGCACAACGAAGGGATGCTCGAGCCGATCGAGATCGTGATCCCGCAGGGAACCATTCTCAACGCCGCCTATCCCAAGGCCACGACCTTCGGCAATCATCTCTGCCCGCCGAACGCCGACGCGATCCAGCGCGCCCTGGCGCCGATCCTGCCAGAGCGGGTCACGGCCGGCTGGAACAACCTCCTGTGCTCGCTGACGACGGGCACCGACCCGCAGACGCGCGAAAAATACGTCGACATCGGCTTCATGGGCCTCAAGGGCGGCTCCGGCGCGATGCGCGGGACCGACGGCTACGACCACATCGGCATGATCGACGCCTCCGGCGGGGTGCTCGACCAGGACTACGAGATGTTCGAGCAGCAGACCCCGCATCGCCTGATCAAGCACGAGTACCTGTGCGACTCCGCAGGCCCCGGCCGGTGGCGCGGTGGCCTCGGCGTCGAGACGATCTTCGAGATCGGCTCCGACGACACCCAGCTCGTTACCTTCGGCGACGGGGATTTCGAGCCGGCCTTCGGGCTGTTCGGCGGCGGCCCCGGCACGCTCAACTCGATCCGCCTCGCCTATCCGGACGGATCGGTGCACACGCCACGCAACAAGGACCTGATCGCCGGCGTGCCCGCCGGCACCCGCTATCACCAGCAGGCGGGCGGCGGCGGGGGCTATGGCGATCCTCGCCTGCGCGACCGCGCCAGGCTGCGCGAGGAGGTCCGCAACGGCATCATTTCCGAGACGGCTGCGCGGAGGGTGTATGGACTTTGAGCTCAGCCCCGAGCAGCGGCAGATCCAGGCGACCTTCGCCCGCTTCTGCGACGAGCGGATTGCGCCGCAGGCGGCTGCGCTCGATGCGGCGCACGATTTTCCACGCGCGCTGTTCCACGAGCTGGCGGCCATGGGCGTGTTCGGCATGCGCTATCCCGAGCAGGACGGCGGCTCCGGACTCGCGCTCAGCGAGTTCTGTCTCGCGCTCGAGGAGATCGCGCGCGGCTCCATGTCGCTCGCCGGCTGCGTCGCGATGCAGTCGCTGATGGCCACCAAGTTCCTGCACATGCTCGGCAACGCCGACATCCGCGAGCGCCTGTTCAGGCCGGCGCTCAGGGGCGAGAAGATCGGCGCCATCTGCATGACCGAGCCGAACGCCGGCAGCGACCTCGACGGCATCGCGGCGAGCGCGCGCCGCCTCGAGGGCGGCTACTTGCTTAACGGGCAGAAGACCTGGGTCACGTCCGCTCCAGTCGCCGACTTCTTCACCGTGTTCGCCAGGGCGGGCGCGGAGATGAAGCTCACGATCTTCCTGGTCGAGCGCGGCTTCCGCGGCCTCACCGTCGGCCGCTCGATCGAGAAGATGGGCGTGTGGGCGCTGCCGACGTCGGAGGTGGCCTTCGACGACTGCTTCGTGCCCGACACGCACCGCCTGTCGCTGCAGGAAGGCGACGGCGAGGCGCATCTGCGCAAGACGCTGGCCGAGGTCCGGATCATCACCGGCGCCATGGCGAACGGCGTTGCGCGGGCCGCGCACGGGGCGGCGGTACGCTACGCCGCCGAACGCAAGCAGTTCGGCAAGCCGATCAACCGCTACCAGGCGATCCAGGGCAAGCTTGCCGAGATGGCGACTGAGCTCGAGGCGGCCACCCATCTGGTGCGATACGCCGCCTGGCTGCGCGACAGCGGCAAGCCGCATCACAAGGAAGCGGCCATGGCCAAGCTCTTTGCCAGCGAGGCGGCGGCGCGCATCTGCGATCAGGCGGCGCGTGTGTTCGCATCCTACGGCTACGCCATGGATTATCCGGTGCAGCGCTTCCTGCGCGACGTGCGCTTCACGTTGATCGGCGGCGGGACGAGCGAGATCCTCAAGCTCGTCGTCGCCAAGGAGGTCTGCGCATGAGGCGTACGCGACCTATCCGCGTGCTGCTCGCCAAGCCGGGCCTCGACGGCCACGACCAGGGGGCGAAGGTGGTGGCGCGCGCGCTGATGGAGGCCGGTTTCGAGGTGATCTACACCGGGCTGCGCCAGACGCCGGAGGCGGTCATGCGTGCCGCCAAGGACACCGATGCCGACGTCGTGGCGCTGTCGTCGATGGCGGGCTCCCATGTCCCGTTCTGCGAGAAGCTCACTCCGCTCCTCGAGCGCGCGGGCCTCGCCGACCGGCTCTGCATCATCGGCGGCAATCTGCCCAGGCGCGATCATCCGCACCTGCGGCAGCTGGGCTTCCGCGGCATCTTCCCGTCGAGCTCGCGCCTCGACGACATCGTCGAATTCATCCGGGCAAACGTGTCATGAGCGACGAGCGCCGTTCCGCGGTTCGCCGCGTCGTCAACGAGTCCGGGATCGAGATCAAGCCCGTCTACAGCGCCGCCGACGTGGATGAGAGCGGCGGCTTCTCGTTCATCGGTGCGCCCGGCGCCTACCCGTTCGTGCGCGGCATCCATCCGCTCATGTACCGGCGCCGGCCGTACACCATGCGGCAATACACGGGCTTCGGCAATGCAGGCGAGACCAACGCTCGATTCAAGTATCTGATCGAGAACGGCCAGACCGGGCTCAACGTCGCCTTCGACCTGCCGACCCAGTGCGGGCTCGATTCCGACGATCCACTCGCGCAGGGAGAGGTCGGCCGCGTCGGGATGGCGGTCGACACGCTGCGGGATTTCGAGACCGCGTTCGACGGAATCGACCTCGACGGCATCACGGTCTCGCTCACCATAAACGGAGCAGCGCCGCAGCTCATCGCCATGTATCTCGCCATGGCCGAGAAGCGCGGGTACGACCTGCGCAATCTGCGCGGCACCGCGCAGAACGACATTCTCAAGGAATTCATCGGCCGCGGCACCTGGATCTATCCGGTCGATCCGTCGGTGAAGCTGGTCGGCGACACGATCGAGTATTGCGCCGAGCATGCGCCGAAATACAGCCCGGTCTCGGTCTGCGGCTATCATATCCGCGAGTCGGGAGCGAACCCGGTGCAGGAAATGGCCTATGCGTTCTGCATCGCCAAGGCCTACGCCGACGAGGTCATTGCGCGCGGTCTCGACGTGGACGAGTTCGCCGGCCGGCTGTCGTTCAACTTCAACGTGTTCGGCAACATCTTCGAGCAGGTGTGCAAGTTTCGCGCCGGCCGGGGACTGTGGGCCAGGATCGTCAAGGAGCGATACGGCGCCAGGAAGCCCGAATCGCTTTGGCTGCGGATGATCGCCGGCGGCGGCGGCGGCGGGCTCACCTTCGAGCAGCCCGAGGTCAATATCGTGCGCGGTGCCTATTATGCGCTCGTCGCCGCGCTGGCGGGCGCACAGACGACCGCGCTGTGCTGCTTCGACGAAGCCTACACCATCCCGAGCGAATACGCCCAGCGGGTATCCCTGCGCACCATGCAGCTGCTTGTCACCGAGATGGGTCTCGCCGACACCGTCGATCCGCTCGGCGGCTCGTGGTTCGTCGAGACGCTGACCAACCAGATGCGCCGGCGCATGGAAGAGGAGATGGCCGAGGTCGATGCCCAGGGCGGCATCAAGGCGCTGGTCGCCGACGGCACGATTCAGGCCCGCATCTCCGCGCAGGCCTATCGCATGCAGCGCGCGATCGAAGCCGGCGAGTTTCCCAAGGTCGGGGTCAACTGCTTCCGCACGAGCGAGGCCAAGGAGGTCGAGGTCGAGATGCACCCTTACGACGAGGAGGACTGCCGCCGGCAGATTGAGAGCCTCGACACGGTCCGGTTCAGCCGCGATGCGCCGCGGGTCGCGGACATGCTTGCGCGCGTGCGCAACGACGCCGAGGCCGGCCGCAACGTGATGCCTGCCATCGTCGAGGCCGTGAAGGCCTATGCGACGGTGGGCGAGATCACCGGCGAGCTGGCAGCCGTATACGGGCGTTATCGCGAGCCGGTGAAATTCTAGGGGGAAGCCGATGGCGCAGATCAACCGCTACCTCGCCCCGCGCTCGCTCGAGGAGGCCGCCGGGCTGTTGCGGGGCGGCGGCGTCAGCGTGCTCGCCGGCGGCACCGATCTGATGCCGCAGAGCCGAGCCGGGCGGATCGAGCCGCAGCCCATATTGATGAGCATCCGCCGCGTCGACGAGCTCTGCGGCATCGGCGAGACGGAGGGGTGCGTTCGGATCGGAGCGCTGAACACCATAACTCAGCTGCGCGACAGCATGCTGGTGCACGAGCGCCTGCCGGCACTCTGGCAGGCGTGCGACCACTTCGCCAGCGAGCAGATCAGGAATGTCGCCACGATCGGCGGCAACATCTGCAACGCCTCTCCCGCCGGCGACACGCTCGTCCCGCTCATCCTCTCCGATGCGCGCGTCCTGCTCGCGAGCAAGCCCAACGGGATGCTCGTGCGGCGGACCATGCCGATTGCCGATTTCCTGCTCGCCCCCGGACGTACCGCGCGCGCCGCTCACGAGCTTCTGGCCGGCGTCGAGGTGCCGCTGCCGCCCAAGAGCTTCGTCGGCGCGTTCTACAAGCTCGGCACGCGTCCGGCCCTCGACATCTCCGTGGTCTCGATCGGGGTTGCGGCGGTGCGCGCAGGCGCACGCCTGCGCCAGGTGCGGGTTGCATTCGGCGCCGTTGCCCCGCGTCCGATCCGCGCCGCCGCGGTAGAGGCGGCACTCGAAGGCAGGACGCTCGATGACGAGGTGATCGTAGCGGCGGCAGCGGCAGCCGACGCGGACATCCTCCCGATCAGCGACGTGCGCGCCTCCGACTGGTACCGCCGCGAGATGGTGAAGAACGCATTGACGAGGATGCTGGAGCATGTCCGCGACGGTTGAGATCAGATTCCGCCTCAATGGCGTGGAGCGGCACGTATCGGTGCCGGCCGGCATGAGCACGCTCGAGATGCTGCGCGAGCGGCTCGCCCTGACCGGCACGAAATATGCCTGCGGCGAGGGTGAGTGTGGCGCCTGCACCATCAGCGTCGATGGGCTGACGATCAACTCCTGCCTGATGTTCGCGGCCGACTGCGACGGGAGGGACATCGTGACGATCGAAGGGCTCGCGGCAACCCCGATCGGCACGGCTCTGCGGGAGAGCTTCACCAGCAATGGCGCGGTGCAATGCGGGTTCTGCACACCGGGAATGATCATGCAGGCGAGCCGGCTGCTGCGCGAGCATCCGGACTGCGAACGTGCCGAGATCGCCCGCGCCATCGAGGGCAACCTGTGCCGCTGCACCGGGTACCGGAAGGTCATCGACTCGATCGCGCAGGCCCGCGCGAACGCGGAATAGGGAGCCGGCGAATGGGCAGCATGGTCGACATGGGCCGAAGCGAGACGCTCATCGGCAAGCGCATTCCCAAGCTGGACGCCCCGGAGAAGGCGAGCGGCAAGACCCGATACATCCACGACATCGATTTGCCGGGGCAGCTGCATGCGCGGATCCTCCGCGCCGGGGAGGTGCATGCGAGGATCCTCTCGATCGACACCAGCGCGGCGAAGGCGCTGCCTGGCGTGCATGCGGTGATCACCGCCGCCGATGTACCCTGGCAGCGGCCGATCGGGGTCGCCAAGGATCACCTGCCGCTCAAGACCGATCGGGTGCGCAGCCCGCGCGATGAGGTCGCCGCGGTTGCCGCCGAAAGCGTGGAAATCGCCGAGACCGCGCTCCGGCTCATCAAGGTGACCTATGAGCCGCTTCGAGCGGTCAGCAGCGTCGAGCAGGCGCTGCGGCCGGGCGCGCCGCCGCTGCACGGCGAAGACCTGGTGTGGACGGCGCCCGACGGGCGTCGCGAGGTGTTGCACCAAGCCAGGCCCGACAACGTGGCCATGACGTTCAACTACGCGCAGGGAGACGTGGCGGCGGGCGAGGCGCACTCCGACGTCGTCGTCGAGGACGTGTTCTGGCTCCACTACGTCACCCATTGCTGCCTCGGCGTCTCGGGGGTGATCGCCGAATTCGACGCCAGCGGCAGTCTGCTGCTCTATTCGAACACGCAGGTTCCCTTCCTGCACAAGCGGGAGTTTGCCGAGCTGCTCGGTATCGATCCCGGCCGGGTCCGGGTGATCCAGCCTCCGATCGGCGGCGGGTTCGGCTCGAAGCTCGACATCTATCCGTTCGAACCGATCGCGATCTTCCTGGCGAAGCTCACTAGGCGGCCGATCAAGCTCGTCTTCACGCGCGAAGAGGAGTTCATGGCCTCCCCCACCCGACAGCCGGTGCTGCTCAAGCTGCGCTCCGGCTGCAAGCGTGACGGCACGCTGACCTTCCGCACCGTCGACACGCTGCACGACAACGGCGCCTACACCTCATGGGGCGCGACCACGCCGTTCGTCATGATGCAGACGATCTCCTCGCTCTACCGCGTCCCGCACTGCCGCTACCGCACGCGCGCCGTCTACACCAATAATCCCTATGCCGGCTCCTTCCGCGGCTACGGCAACCTGCAGGCGACGTTCGCGGTGGAAGCGCACATGGACAAGCTCGCCGAGGCGATCGGCATGGACCCGCTCGCCTTTCGCCTGCGGAACGCCCAGGAGCCGGGTGAAACCACCCCGCAAGGCATGCACTTCAAGTCCTGCGGGTTCAAGCAGTGTCTCGAGACCGCCGCCGCGCGCAGCGATTACCGGCGCAAGCACGCCGAATACCGGGCGAGGTGGCACGACGGCAGCCCCCTCAAGCGCGGCATCGGCATGGCCTCAATGCTGCACGTGGGCGGCGGCGCCAAGATCTATCCCTCCGACGGCTGCGGCACGATCCTCAAGATCGACGACTTTGCGCATGTGACCCTGATCACCGGCGCCTCGGAGATCGGCCAGGGCTCGGAGACGGTGCTGGCGCAGCTCGTCTGCGAGGAGCTCGGGCTGCCGTTGTCGGCGGTGAGCGTCGTCAACAACGATACCGAGATCACGCCCTGGGACGTCGGCGTGCACGCCTCACGCACCACGTTCATCGCCGGCAACTCGGCGATCGGCGCAGCGCGCAAGGCGAAGGCGAAGATTCTCGCCGCGGCGGCGGCGAAATTCGAGGTGCCGGTGGAGCGGCTCGAGCTGCGCGCGGGCTGCCTCGTCGAGACCGGCAGCGAGAAGCCGCTCGTCGAGGTCGGCAAGCTCATCCGTTCACTGCATTTCTCCGACAAGGCCGAGCTGGTGATGACGACCCACTACTACGAGCCGCCGAGCAAGCGCCAGGACCGCGAGTTCAAGGGCGACGTGTCGGCCGCCTATGCCTGGGCGACGCAGGTCGCGGAGGTCGAGGTCGACACATCGACCGGCATCGTGCGCCTTCTCAGAGTTACCGCCGCCCACGACGTCGGGCGCGTGCTCAACCGCCTGGGCATCGAGGGGCAGATCGAAGGCGGCATCGTCATGGGACAGGGCTACGCGATCACCGAAAATCTCATCGTCGAGAACGGCGTGATCCGCAATCCGAGCTTCCGCGATTACAAGCTGGTGACCGCGCCGGAGATTCCCGAGATGGACATCTCGTTCATCGAGTCGATGGACGGGGAAGGGCCGCAAGGGGCGAAGGGCGTGGGCGAGGCACCGGCAATCTGCGTCGCCGCCGCGGTCGCCAACGCTATCCATAACGCCACCGGCGTCAGAATTCATGCACTGCCGTTCACCCCCGAGAACGTCTATCGGGCACTGAAAGGCCGGGCCCGGCCGCCGGCCTGGAAGGTCGTGCCGGCTGCGGAGCCCGACGCGCTCGTCGCGACGAGTGCCGTGGCCTGAGCGGTCGGCAGCATGGATCGGGGACAGCCGGGAAGATGGGGCATGCCATGGAAAGGAGAGCACCGATGATGAAGACTGGCTTTCTGATAGTGTCCGCGCTGCTGGTCTCGCTGGCCAGCAGCGCCGCCGCGCAGGAGATCACCATAGGGGTCACGCTCGGCGCGACCGGGCCCGGCGCGTCGCTCGGAATTCACTACAAGAACGCCTTCCAGCTCTTTCCGAAGACGCTGGGCGGTCACCCGGTGAAATACATCATCCTGGAGGATGCCACCGACCCCGCCATCGCCGCGAAGAACGCGCGCAAGCTCATAACCGAGGACAATGTCGACGCCATCATGGGGTCGGTATCGGTTCCCTCCACCACGCAGGTCGCCCAGATCGCGACCGAGGCCAAGACGCCGATGATCGCGCTGTCGCCGGTCGCTCTCCCGCCCGACAAGCTCGAATGGGTTTTCGTGGTCCCGCAGCCGGTGCCGCTGATGATGAGCGCGGTCGTCGAGCACATGAAGCCGAAAGGGATCAAGACCGTCGGTTATATCGGCTTCTCCGATTCCTGGGGCGATCTCGTGCTCAAGGCGCTCGAGCAGCACGCCACGCCTGCCGGGATCAAGATCGTGACCAACGAGCGCTACGCACGCGCCGATACCAGCGTGACCGGACAGGTGATCAAGCTCCTGGCGGCAAATCCCGACGCCGTCGTGGTCGGCGGCTCCGGCACCGGCGGCGCGCTTCCCCACATCGGGCTGGTCGAGCGCGGCTACAAGAAGCAGATTTATCACAACCACGGGACGGTGAACCGCGAGTTCATCAAGGTTGGCGGGAAGGCCGTCGAAGGCGCGATCGCGCCTACCGGGCCGCTGATCGTCCACGAGGAGCTCGCCGCCGACAATCCGATCAAGCAAGTCGCCGGCGATTTCATCAGGCGTTACGAGCAGACTTTCGGGGAAGGCACCCGCAATGCCTTCGCCGGCTACAGCTACGACGGCTTCCTGCTGCTCGACGCGGCGGCGCCCAGGGCCGCGGCCAAGGCGAAACCCGGCACGGCGGAATTCCGCACCGCATTGCGCGCGGCCGTTGAATCGGCCGGGGAAGTCGTCGGCACGCACGGCGTCTACAACATGACGCCGACCGACCACACCGGTCTCGACAGCCGCGCGCGCGTCCTCGTCGAGGTGCACGATGGAGCATGGCGCCTGCTGAAATGATGCACCACGCCGGGATCGGCCTTCGATCGAGCCGAGGACCGGTCCGGCGCATCCGCGGAGCGCGGCCACAATCATGAACCTCGACATCGCGCTGTGGCTGACGCAGGACGCGGTGACCACCGGCGCAGTCTATGCGCTGCTCGCGCTCGCGCTGGTGCTCGTCTACACGGTCACCCGCGTGATTTTCGTGCCGCAGGGCGAGTTCATCTCCTACGCCGCGCTTTCGCTCGCAACGCTGCAGGCCGGGAAGGTGCCCGGCACGATCTACCTTCTCCTCGCCGGCGGCACCCTGATTGCGCTCCTGGACGGCCTCTCCGCGCTGCGAGCGGCTCGCCCGCGGCGGGCGATCGGGATCGTGATGTTCAACATCGGCGTGCCGGCTGCGATCGCCGGCGCGGCCTCGCTCGCGGCGCTGCGCCCGGATCACCTGCTGCTGCAGATGCTCGTCGCCGTGAGCATCGTCACCGCCTTCGGACCCATCGTCTACCGCCTGGCGTTCGAGCCGCTCCCCGGCGCGTCGGTCCTCGTGCTCCTCATCATCGCTGTTGCCGTCCACTATCTGCTGACCGGGCTGGGGCTCGTGTTCTTCGGCGGCGAGGGGCTGCGAACGCAGGCTCTGTCCGACTACTCGCTGCGCGTCGGCGTCCTCAACATCACCGCGCAGAGCCTGCTGGTGGTGTGCTCGAGCATCCTCCTGATCCTCCTGCTCTGGCTGCTGTTCGAGCGGACGCTGTACGGCAAGGCGCTGCGCGCGGCGGCGATCAATCGGATCGGGGCGCGGCTGGTCGGCATATCGGCACCGTTCGCGGGATCGCTCAGCTTCACCCTCGCCGCTTTCATCGGGGCGATCGCCGGAATCCTCATCTCACCCATCACCACGATCTATTACGACACGGGCTTCCTCATCAGCCTCAAGGGCTTTGTCGGCGCCATCGTCGGCGGCATGGTGAGCTATCCGCTCGCGGCAGCGGGCGCACTGCTGGTCGGATTCCTCGAATCGTTCGCTTCCTTCTGGTGGAGCGAGTTCAAGGAATCAATCGTCTTCTCGCTGATCATCCCGGTTCTGCTCTGGCGCTCGCTCGCCGCCCAGCGGCCCGAAGAGGAGGAGGAGGAGTGAGATCGCGGCGGGCTGCCGCTCTGGGCGCGCTCGCGGTGCTCGCGGCCGCACCGTTCCTGCTGCCGGAATTCCAGGTGATCCTGATGGACTATATCGGGCTCGCCAGCATCGTCACGCTCGGCCTGGTGCTGCTCACGGGGGTGGCCGGCCTGACCTCCTTCGGCCAGGCGGCGTTCGTCGGCATCAGCGCCTATACCAGCGCGGTGCTCACCACCGGCTACGGGGTGACGCCGTGGCTCACGCTGCCGGCCGCGCTCGTGCTGACCGGCCTCGTTGCGCTCGTGCTCGGCCTGGTCACGCTGCGCCTGTCCGGCCACTTTCTCGCGCTCGGGACCGTCGCCTGGGGCATCGCCATCTTCTTCGTGTTCGGCAACCTGGAGCTGCTCGGGAGGTACAGCGGCATCGCCGACATCCCCGGCCTGGATGTGCTCGGCTGGTCGATAGCCGGAGGACGGCAGAACTATTATCCGATCTGGCTTGCGCTCCTCGGCGCGCTGCTCGCGGTGCGCAACCTGCTCGACTCCCGCGTGGGACGTGCGACCCGGGCGTTGAAGTCACGCGCCACCATGGCCGAAAGCGTAGGCGTCGACACGAGCCGGCTGAAGGTCGTCATCTTTCTCTACGCCGCCCTTCTTGCCGGCGTCTCCGGCTGGCTCTATGCCCATTTCCTCCGCTACGTGAACCCGACCCCGTTCAGCATCAATGCCGGGATCGACTACCTGTTCATGGCGGTGATCGGCGGCTCGAGCCAGGTCTGGGGCGCGGTGGTCGGGGCCGGGGTCCTCACGCTCCTCAGGGAGTGGCTCAAGGACATCCTGCCGAAATTGACCGCGCAGAGCGGCAACTACGAGATCGTGGTGTTCGGGCTGCTGGTCATCCTGCTGATGCACCGGACCCGCGACGGGCTCTTGCCGTTCCTGCTTCGCCTGCTGCCGGCCGGGCAACGGCCATCGGCTCCGGTGCCGGCTCCCGCACTGCCCCAGCGGCCAAAGCCGCGTTTCCGCGAGCGCCTGCTCGAGGTGCGCGGGGCGAGCAAGCGCTTCGAGGCGCTGGCGGCGGTGCGCGAGCTCTCGTTCGAGCTGGCCGCCGGCGAGATTCTCGGTCTCATCGGCCCGAACGGCGCCGGCAAGACCACCATGTTCAACCTGATCAGCGGAGTGCTGCCGGCAGATGCCGGCGAGATCCGTTTCCGTGGCGGGCGCATCGATCGCCTGCCGGCGCGCGAGATCGTCCGTCGCGGAATCGCCCGCACGTTCCAGCATGCCAACATCCTGCCGGGCATGACCGTGCTCGACAACGTGGCGCTGGGAGCGCATCTGCGCGGCAGCGCCGGCGTCATCGCCGCCTCGCTCAGGCTCGACCGCGCCGACGAGGCGCGCCTGCTCTGGGAGGCGAGCCGCAACATCGAGCGCATCGGCCTTTCCCCCAACATGTTCGACCCGGCGGGCAGCCTGCCGCTTGGCTCGCAGCGCACGATCGAGATCGCCCGCGCGCTGTGCGCGGACCCGCTGCTGCTGCTTCTCGACGAGCCGGCGGCCGGCCTGCGCCGTCTGGAGAAGCAGCGGCTGGCCGGGCTCCTGCGCGAATTGCGCGACGGCGGGATCAGCATCCTCATCGTCGAGCACGACATGGACTTCGTCATGGGGCTGGTCGATCGCTGCGTGGTGATGAATTTCGGCGAGAAGCTGAGCGAGGGCACCCCGCGACGGATCCAGGCCGAGCCGGCGGTGATCGAGGCCTATCTCGGAGGAATCGATGAGCGCGTTGCTTGACGTGCGCGGCCTCACTGCCGCCTACGGCAAGGTCGAGGCGCTCCACAAGATCGGCCTCGAGGTCGCGACCGGGGCCATCGTCACCGTCATCGGCCCGAACGGTGCCGGCAAGACGACCCTGCTCGCCGCCTTGATGGGATTGCTGCCGTCACGCGGGCCGGTGCTCTACGACGGCGACGATATCTCCCGGTGCACAACCGAGATGCGGGTTGCGCGCGGGCTCTGCCTGGTGCCGGAGCGGCGCGAGCTTTTCGGCGGGTTGCGGGTCGAGGACAATCTGCTGCTGGGCGCGTTCGCGCGTATCGGCAAGACGCGGCGCGGCGTTCGGGCGGACCTCGACGAGGTGTACCAGCGGTTCCCGCGCCTGCTCGAGCGACGCAGCCAGCTCGCCGGCACGCTGTCGGGGGGCGAGCGGCAGATGCTCGCCCTCGGGCGCGCGCTGATGGCCAAGCCGCGCCTGCTGATGCTGGATGAGCCGAGCCTCGGCCTCGCCCCGCGCATCGTGCGCGACATCTTTCAGATCATCGCCGAGCTCAAGCACTCGGGCGTGTCGATCCTGCTGATCGAGCAGAATGCGCGCGCCGCGCTCGAGGTCGCGGACCACGGCTACGTGCTGGAGACCGGCGATGTCGTGCTCGAAGGATCCGCGCCCGCGCTCGCCGCCGATCCCCGCGTCGTGCAAACCTATCTCGGCCTGTCGGGCCATCTCCAGAACGGCGAGCAATGACGCGCGCGCTGTGGTCGAGCGGATTTCGGCCGTTCTTCCTGCTCGGCGCTGCCTACGGCCCGCTCGTGCTGCTCGGCTGGCTGCCGGTCTGGCTGGGATGGGCGCAACCCGCAGCCGCAGCGCAGCCGCAGGCGCTCTGGCACGGCCACGAGCTCATCTACGGGTTCGCCGCCGCGTTCATCTGCGGATTCGTCCTGACCGCGCTGCCGAGCTGGGCGGGCACGCCGGAGGTCACCGGCGCCCCGCTGGGCGCGCTCGCGCTCATCTGGCTCGCCGGCCGCGCCGCGGCGTGGTGCTATCCATGGGTCCCGCTGGCAGCCGTCGCGGCACTCGACCTGCTGCTGTTCCCCGCTCTCGCCGCATGCGTGCTTCCCGGGCTCGCCCGCGCCCTCGACCGCCGTTACATGGCTCTGCTGCCGCTCCTTCTCGGCTTCATCGCCGCCGACGCGATCTATTTCCTCGCCGTCGCGGACGGCGCGCAAGGGGCGGCGGCGGACGCCTTGCAGGGCGCGCTCGATGTGCTCGTGGTGCTGTTTGCCGTCATCGGCGGTCTGCTCACACCCGTCTTCACCGAATCCGCGCTGCAGGAACGCGGCCAGAGCAGGCTGCCTGCTCTCTCGAAGCCGGTCGAGATCGCTGCCATCGCCTCGGCCGTCCTGTTCGCCGCGGCCGGCTGGCCGGGCGTGCCGCCCTCCGTCAACGGAGCAGTCACCTGTGCTGCCGCCCTCATCCATGCCGTGCGGCTGATGCAATGGCGGACGCTGTCGATCGTGTCCACTCCGCTCGTGCTGGCCATGCATGTCGGGTACGGCTGGCTCGTCGTCGCGATGGGGCTGCGCGGCATCGCCGATGCATTTGGTCTAGTGCCGCGCGGGGCCTGGATTCATGCCTTCACCGTGGGCGCGCTCGGCATGATGATGCTGGCGCTGCTCAACCGCGTGGCGCTGCGCCATACCGGCCGCCGCGCTTCGCCGTCGCCGGCGGCGGTCGCCGGCCTGGGGATCATGCTGCTTGCGGGGCTCGTTCGGGTTGCCGCGAGCGTGATCGGCGCCGGCGGCGCCTGGATCGCCGTCTCCGCTGCGGCATGGGCGCTGCCGTTCGCCATATTTCTCGTCGAGCACGGGGCAAAGCTGTGCCGGCCGAGCTTGCCGCGTGCCGACGAGCCGGTGCTCAGGACGTAGCGGGCCCGGCCTATCCGGTCTTGGCGAAATCGGGAGTGCGACGCTCCTGGAACGCGTTGATGCCCTCCCGCGCCGCCGCCGTGCACGCGCTCGCCCCGAACGCGCTGTATCCGACCTCCAGCGCATCTCGCAGCGTCGATGCCGCCCCGGCCTCGCGAACGGCGTTTTCCAGGATCCGCATCACCTCAACACTCAGTCTCTGGCCGTTTGCGGCAACCGGCTCGATCGGCTCGAACGGAGCGACGTGAACCGCCGCGCCGTCGGGCGGGCGGATCCCGCCGGCAAGCTCGTGAACACGGCCGACTGCCGCCTCGATGAGCTCGAAGTGGTCGTCGGCGAGCGCATCGACGATGCCGAGCTCGTGCGCGGCGCTCGCGGTCAGCTTCTCGGCCCGGCGCAGCAGGGCATGAAACACCGGTGCAGCGGCAGGCCAGCGCCGATACGGAACCACCATGGCGCCGAGCGCCGGCACGATCCCGAGCATTATCTCCGGCAATTGCAGCCACGCCCAGCGCATGGCGACGATGCCGTGACAGCGCAGCATCAGCTCGAGCCCGCCGCCGAGCGCCATCCCGTTCACTGCGGCCACCACGGGCTTGCGCATGCCGTCGAGATGCACGAGGAGCCGCGAGCAGGCGCGGGCATACTGGGCGGCGGCACCGGCATCACCCAGCATCCGTGGAAATCGCCCGATATCGGCGCCGGCAGAGAACGCGCGGGCGCCATAGCCGGTAATCACGAACCCCGCCACGTCTGCCGCATGCTCGAAAGTCCGGACGACATCGAGAATCTCGTCGGTCATCTCGTCATGCATGGCGTTGAGGGCTTCCGGCCGTCGCAGCGTCACCACCTTGACGTCACCGAGGTCGTCCACCAGCACGTGGCGACGAAACCGCTGATATTCGTCGAACGCCCTGCGCGGGGCGGGCATTCCCGGTCGCTCCTTCGCCATACGCTCCACAATCCGCGCGACCTCGGCATCGCCGATCTTGCGCATGAGATCGAGCGGGCCGAGCCGGAAGCCGAGCGCCAGCCGGCAGCCGAGCTCGAGGTCGGCCGGCGCGCCGATCCCCCGATCGAGAATATCGCAGGCCTGCGAGACCAGGATTCCGAGCAGGCGGTCGCGGACTGCGGCGGCGGACTCGCGATCGATCGCGACCTGCTTCCCTGGCGTCTCGGTGCGCCACGTGTCGACCGAGCGAAAAATCGGCGCCGGCCGATAGTGCTCGCCTTCCTCCGCCGCCTGCAGCGTGTTGGTCTCGACGATGATCGGATTGCCTCGCGCGAGGTTGAGCACGAAAAACGGCCCGGCATGAACGAGCTCGGACGAGACGGCATCGATCTGGGCGGCGGTTGCACGATCGAGCAGATGGGCCGCCTCGTTGCACCAGTTGTCGAAAATCCGGTCGAGCATGAAGCAGGGCACGTCCTCCGTCACCACCGGCACCTTGCCGGTGGCGCAGAATACCCAATTCAGATGATCCACCAGGGCCGGGTCGATCCTCTCCCAGCGGACGACCTCGACCACCGGATTACGCCAGGCAGGAGCGAAGAAATGCGTCACCGTGGCGCGTTCCTTGTGACGCAGCTGCGAGAAGATGCGGCTGGCCGGCAGCGAGCTCGTGTTGGAGGTGATGATCGCAGCGGGCGAGACGACGGATTCCAGGCGTGAAAAGATGCGGCGCTTGAGCGCGATGTCCTCGGTTGCAGCCTCGATGATCCAATCGGCGTCGCGCAGCTCGTCATAATCCAGAGTGGCGCGGAGGTTGCCGGTCACCTGCTGCGCTTCGACCTCGGTCATCTTCCCGCGCTCGACCGCCTTTCGCGCATAGGCTTGCAGGCGCTGGACCGCCCGGTCGAGCCGCGCCTGCTCGATGTCGACGAGGTAGAGCGCAAGGCCGGGAATGGCGCTCTTGAGATAGTATCCGATGTCTGGCCCGATCGTGCCGGCGCCGACGATGCCGACCGCCTTCGGGAGCGCGCGCGCAGGCTTGTGCAATAGAGGATTGGCAAAGCTCATGGTCTGGATTCCGGGAGTTGAAAAAATTGCAAAACCCGATGCTTGTGTAATTGATCAAAGGCAAGCCCGAGCCGGTGGCGCTGCCTGGTCGAGGCGACCGACGCCCAGCAACCCCCAGTATTGATGCCGGGAATTCCCGACTGGAGCGCGCTCGATCCCGCTCATCGCGCTGCGATGCGAGCCGCGGCTCGCCGCCGGGCGCGAGCCTTGGAGCCTCTGCTCAACGCCTTCGTGCAGATCGAGCCGCCGCCCCTCTCCTCGGCCGGT
>DASXAP010000145.1:0-10435 GCA_036406655.1 Xanthobacteraceae bacterium
ACAATCCGGATTTTGAAATGCGGGACACGACTTTCCAGCAACCGTGCCACGCACTAGTGCCGCACGCCTTCAGTCTCGAGGCAGCCGAGCAATGGGCATTGGAGAGAGCCTCGCGCCTCGCGGCGGATCGTTTCCGCATCACCTCGTTCTGGCACATCGATTGCTTTCAGCAGCAGGTACCCGGAGAAATAAAGAGGCGGTACATAAGGCGGGTCGCCCAGGCCGAGAATTACGGAATTGCTGTGGGTTTGCCTTCTCCGTTCCGGGACACGCATCGCGCTCTGGTCGGAGAGGACAGCAGGGAGGTTCTCGAGGCTCGGCAAGTAGACGACGACGTTGACCGGACGGCCTTGATCGACCTCCTCATGGCCAATGTCTCGCCGGCTGCGAAAGACGAGGTAGTGCTCGATCACACGCTGCGCGACAAGCATGCGCTGAGGTCACGCCTGTTCGCCGACGAGACGGACCTTGTCCTTCAGCGGAAGGGCTCGAGCGCAATTAAAGGAAGCAAACCTCATGTCCTGGTGATCGGGACCCACGCGGGGATGATCGGCGCCCTTGTCGATCGGGGCTTCGATGTCTCGGCCACGGACATGTCCCCCGACATCGTGGACGCAGAGCTTTGCGGAGTGAAGGTGCACCCCGCGACGGAGAACGCCGGGCTGATCGAAGCGGCTGATCTCGCCATCATTACCGGCATGACGTTGGCTAACCGAACCCTTCCGCCCCTCATTGCGGCGGCAAAAGCCCACAACACCTCCACAGTGATATGGGCGATCACTGGCAGGAATTTCGGACAGTACTACGTCCATCACGGGGTCGACTGCGTGATTTCGGATCATCCCTCGCCGTTCTTGTCGCTACCTGGCCGTGCCAGTGTCGGCATTTGGCGAAGAGAGCTTTAAACCAAATTCTCTTTGCGGTGCTGGGAATATTCGCCGCCTGCGGGTCACGGCCGGCAGCGCCGGCGCGGCGCCCCAGCTTGGGACCACGGCATGATCTTCGATCTTTCCGAATATCGACTGCGCAACAGAGGCTACTCGGAAAGGCCGATGACCTTTCTTGATCCAGAGCCGAGGGCGATGCTTGCTGCCGTCACCGAACTAGCCTTGATCGAAACCGGCAACCGGTCAGCTCGTGAGCATTGGCAGCAAATTCAGCTGCGCAATCTCGTCAACCACGCCACCCAACGCTCGGCATTCTGGCGATCGCGGATCGGCCGCAGGAAAGCTTCCGATATTGATCTTGCCTCCCTGCCGATACTCACGCGGCATGACCTGCGCGCACAGGTCGCCTCGGAAGGCCCGCTGCTGCGGGCAGGGGACGCCGTCTCGACGCACGGTCACGCCACCTCCGGGTCGACGGGAATTCCCGTCCAGTTTTTCGTGTCGGATTTCAATAATAACTACAACTTCATCAGGAGCCTTGCTCAATACCTTCTGGAGGGACGGGATCTTTCGCTCAATCGAACGCAAATCAGGGGTGCTGCTAGCCCGATAAAAGGCGGCATTTCCGTTGTGAAGGAAGAATCCTGGATCGGGCCGCTGGCGCAGATCATCAAACCGGGAGAAAACAGGCATATTGAGTACTATGCGCTGAGCAAGGAAGAATGCTGCAAGCTGGTGCAGGAATTGCAGAAGGACGACATAGGATATTTGGTGGCCGTCCCGGCAACACTTGCCACAATCTCCGGTTTCTTCGATCTCGGTTTTCTCAAGGAGGCAAAGACTGCGCTGTGGATTCCTTCGGCAGCACAGCCCGATCAAAAGCTTATCGAGATATTCGCCGGTCTCGGCATCCCGGTTCGTGCCAATTATTCATCGGAGGAAGTCGGCATGATCGGAGCCGAGTGCAGCAAGTCTTCCGGACACTATCATGTTGCCACCAGCAATGTCGTCGTGGAGGTAGTCGATCGGACATTCGAGATTGACGGAACAGGCGTTGGAAACGTGCTGGTCACCCATCTGCATTCCTACGCGACGCCATTTATCCGTTATGAGGTGGGTGACCTGGCCTGTTTGCGCGCGAAATGCCCATGCGGATACAACGGACCAACAATCTACAATCTCGAAGGCCGACCCAGCAGCCATCTCAAGCACCGTGACGGTCGATTGTCTCGTTTCTTCATCCGCGGCAGCGAGCTGGCGGCGCTCGCTCATTTTACCGAATACCGCATGCGTCAGACGGCATTCGACAAGATCGTCATTGAGCTTGGCGGCCGGTCCGAGCTGAAAACCGAGGAGGTCGCTGCCGTCACGGCTTTATTGCAGGAGCACGCGGGGCCGCAATTCGAAATTGAAGTCAAGGCCTGTGAGCAAATTGATTGGGGGCAGAGCCGGAAAAGACCTGCTTTCCGCTGCGAAATTTAACAAGTGATCATGAGGTGCGGTCCGCGGCACAAGGGCGGCACCCCACCAGCTGCGCTGTGTCCCCTTCTTCGAGCTGCGAACATTGGCCCCTGAGCGCAATCCGTTGGTCAGGCCGCCCAACTCTGCTTAGATGTCCGGCAGCTGCCTGTTGCTGAAGGAGAGCGCCGAATGGGCTTGCCGCTGGCGGGAAAGAAGCTTCGCTACCTGATCGGAGCCGATCATCCGGGGAAGGGAGATGCCGACGAGATCGTCGAGGTCGGCTACGACTGCGAGAAGCCCCTGCCGGGGGGCGTGAGCGTCGCCTACTGCAATCTCTTCAACGAGAAATATTCCGAGCAGAGCCGGGACGAGCGCGACCGCTACGGCCCCTATCTCGGGACGTCCGACACCGCCGCCGATTACGGCGAAGGACAGATCGATCCGCGTGGAGCGGGCTGGCGGCGCAACCTGACCGAGCAGTTCGAGCGCCGCCGGCAGCAGGGCTTCGAGTATGTCGAGCTCGACAATCCGGACGCCTACGCCATAGCCGACGTGGTCGGCGCCGTGGATCTCGCGGAGCGGCACGGGCTCAAGGTCATCGCCAAGAATCCCGGGCTGATGGATGGCGATCCCTTGCCTTATGTCGCGCACCGGAACGTGCACGGGATCGTCGTGGAGAAGGGAGCCGGCGACCCCCAGCAGATGGATGCGCTGCGCCGGCGGGCCGGCAAGCCCGACCTGCCGGTCTGGTTCGTCTTCTTCGATGGACGCAAGGGGGGCGGCGCCGGCAAGAAAGCCGCCGAAGCGGCCGCCGCTCTCGCCCGGCACTATCCGGGCATGACCGTCACCTACTCGCCGGGCGGCGAGTATACCGTTTCGGTCGACGCGACGGCGTGAGACTGCTCACTCACGGCGCGGGAGGCTTCCAGCCGGTGACCGCGCGGGCGAGCTGGTGGAGAAAGCCGTCCGCCACCGCCGACAGCACCCGCCGGCTGCCCTTGCCGCCTTTGAGCCGCCGCGCCACCGCGTCGGCAATGATGGCTTCGAAGATCCGCTCGAGCTCGCGCGAGCTGCAGTCGTCCGCCTTCAGCGCCTCGATCGTCATCGCCGCGTATTGCTTGCCCCGCTTGAAGTCGTCGCGCGGCTTGCCGCTCGGGGCGACGTCCCAGTAGCTCGCCGCCGGCGCATAGGGATTGCCGTCCACGCGCAGGGTGACGAACGGCAGAAGCTTCACCGAGGGCGCACAACTGCGCCGCAGCCGCGCCGGCGTCCAGCAGCCGGCATCGAAATCCGGCGTCACGACGACGGCCGGGATCGCCGGCTTCGGCGCGCGCCGGCGACCGGCGGCCCGGCGGGCCACGAACCGGTCGGCCGCGTCGATGACGACCCCTTTCACCGATGTCGCCGATGTCCTGCGCTGTGCCGCCATGTCAACACTCCCGAAGTATGTCCGGTCGACGAAAGCCCGACCGCGGCGCAACCCCGCCAGGCGAGCCATCGCCTCGTTTTCCCTGTGCACGAGCCGCCGGCGCCGTCGTTGCTGTCGGATGTGCCGGAAGATCGTTCCGCTAGCTTGAAGTCCCCGAGGCGACGTTCGTTCTGGTTGGCAAGCAAGGTGCCTTGCTTGTCTCTCGTACCCTTAGCGCAACGGGCGGACGGGCAGTTGTGACCGATTTCACAGCTGCGCGAATATTTTTTCGGTAACCGCGCGTTCAGCTTGCCGGGTCGCGGCCGGCGCGATGCGCGTGCCGCTGTTCGCGGGGAGCCGCCGGCTTGCGGGCGCGCCGTTCGCTTGCGGGTGGTGTCGGCGACGCGGCGGGAGGGCCGCGGCGGATCGCGGCGCGCGGAGACGGGCGGTGCGCGAGCTCAGTGCAGGTTCTGCAGATCGTCGGCCGGCGCGAGCGAGCCGCTCGCCGGATCGAACGGGATCGTTCGCCGCCCGCGCGGCGCGCTGGCCGGCGAGATGCCGCACGTGAGAAACCGGCCCGAGCCTGCGGCACCGACGAACTCACCCGCCTGCGCCACCGGCTCGCCGCGCAGCAGGGTCGCAACCGGCCAGCCCCTGATCGTCCTGCCCTCGTAGGGGGTGTAGTCCATGGCGTCGTGCAACATCGCCTGGCGGATGGTCACCTCTTTCTCCGGATCCCAGATCGCGAGGTCGGCGTCGCTGCCTACCGCGATCGTGCCCTTCTGCGGATAGAGGCCGTAGAGCTTGGCGGCATTGGTCGCGGTCAGCGCGACGAACCGCGGCAGATCGATGCGCCCGCGGCCGACCCCTTCGGAGAACAGGAGCGCGGTGCGCAGCTCGAGCCCGGGCACCCCGTTGGGCACCTTCTTGAACGGCGCGTTGCGGCCCCCCTTCATCTTCCCTTCCGGGTCGTCGAAGCGGTAGCCGGCGTGATCGGAGGAGAACACCTCGAACACCCCGGTCTGCAGCCCCTGCCAGATCGCCTCCTGGTCGGCGCGGTCGCGCGGCGGCGGGCTGCACATGTACTTGGCGCCCTCGAAGCCGCCGCGATCGAGATCGTCGGCGGTGAGGAACAGGTATTGCGGACAGGTCTCGCCGTAGACCTTGAGCCCGCGCCCCTGCGCCAGCCGGATCTGCTCCATCGCCTCGCGCGACGACACGTGCACGATCAGGATCGGGACGTCGACGAGCTCGGCGAGCGCGATCGCGCGCGAGGTCGCTTCCCGCTCGGCGAGCGGAGCGTGGGCGACGGCGTGAAACCGCGGCGCCGAATGGCCGGAGGCGAGCAGCCGGTCGCTGAGCCAGGAGATGACGTCGTGGTTCTCGGCATGCACCATGACCAGCGCGCGCTCGCGCCGCGCCAGCGACAGCACCTCGAGAATCTGCCGGTCGTCGAGCTTGAGCGCGTCGTAGGTGGTGTAGATCTTGAAGGACGTGTAGCCGTCCTTGATCAGCGCCGGCAGCTCCTGGCCGCAGACCTGCTCGGTCGGGTCGGAGACGATCAGGTGAAAGGCGTAATCGACCGCCGCCTTCGGCCCGGCGCAGGCATGGTAGTCCTTGACGACCTGGCGCAGCGACATGCCGCGATGCTGGGCGGCGAAGGGAATGACCGTGGTGGTGCCGCCGCAGGCGGCCGAGCGCGTCGCGGTGAAGAAATCGTCCGCGGTCATGACGCCCGAGGCCGAGCGCTGCTCGATGTGGCAGTGGCTGTCGACCCCGCCGGGAGTGACGATGCGCCCCCCAGCGTCGATCTCGCTGCGGCCGGCGCCGAGGCGGGCGCCGATGGCTTCGATGCGGCCGCCGACGACCCCGATGTCGGCGCGGAAGACGTCGGCGGCGGTCGCCACCGTTGCGTTGCGGACCACGAGATCGAGCTCGGCCATGCCTGTTTCTCTATGCCGGTGGCGCCCGCGCTCTATGCCACCGCCAGCTCCCGCTCGTCGCCGCGCCCGCCGCGCTCGCCGCGCCGCCGGTCGAGCCGGGCGATGAGCGCCTCGAGCTCGCGCAGGTCCTCGGCGTCGAGGCTCGGGCCCGGCTTGCGCAGGGCGGCGCAGCGGATGGCGCCGCGGCGGCGCAGGATCTCCTTGCGCACGGTGAGCCCGAAGCCGGGCTGCTGCTCGTGGCGGACGAGCGGCAGATAGACGTCGTAGAGGTCCTCGGCCTCCTCGCCGCGTCCCGCCGCGAACAGCCGGCACACCGCCACCAGCATCTCCGGATAGGCAAACCCGGTCATGACGCCGTCGGCGCCGCGGGCGAGCTCCTGCGGCACGTAGAGCCCGCCGTTGCCCACCAGGATGCTGACGTATCGCCGCTTCCCCCCGTCGCAGCTCCGGCGCAGCTGCGAGAGCTTGCGCAGCCCGGGACAATCCTCGTGCTTGAACATCACCACGCTCGGATGCGCGTCGACGATCCGCAGGAAGGCCTGCGCGGAGATGTGCGCCCCGGTCGCCTGCGGGTAGTCCTGGTAGACGACCGGGATGTCGCCGAGCTCGGCGATCACCTCGTCGAAGTAGGCGACGATCTGGCTCTCGGTCCGCAAGCCTGTCGGCGGGGCGATCATCACGCCCGCGGCGCCGGCTTCGGTCGCGGCACGGGCGAGCCTGACCAGATTTGCCGTTCCCGCGCTCGAGACCCCGACGACGACCGGCACGCGGCCGTCGACCCGGCGCAGGAAGGCGCGCGCGAGCTCCTCCGCCTCGCCGTCGCCGAGCTTGGGCGCCTCGCCCATCATGCCGAGGACCGTGAGCCCGTCGACGCCGCAGCGCAGATAGAAGTCGGCGAGGCTGTCGACGCTCGCCCAGTCGATCTCGCCCGCCTCGGTGAACGGCGTCGCCGCGATCGTGTAGACGCCTCTCGCGGTCGCATCGAGCGGCTGGCGCATCGCATCTGTCCTCGCTTCACTTCGCCCAAGGAGTATAGTCCCGATCCGGGCGGTGTATAGCGCGCGCGCCGGCGCATCCGGCTTGTGGCGGCTTGCGCGGTTGCTATAGTGACGCGCGCTGCCGCTGCCGGCGCGGCGGACGATCCCGGGGGAGCTTGATGCAATCTTCTGTCCTTGCGGCCACGGGCGCGGCGCTGCTTCTCGCCACCGGTGCGGCGCCGGCGCAGGATTCCGCGCCGCTGCGCACCGCCGTCGACGGCACCTTCGCGCCGCACGCGTTTCCCGACCTGTCCGGCGGCTACCAGGGGTTCAACATCGATCTCGCCAACGCCATCGCCGCCCGCCTCAAGCGCAGGATCGTCATCGATGCCGCGCAGTTCTCCGGGCTGGTGCCGGCGCTGCAGGCCGGCACCTACGACTTTCTCTCCGCTCCGACCACCGTGACCAAGGAGCGGGCCGAGAACATGCTGTTCACCGAAGGCTATCTCAACACCGACTTCCAGTTCCTGATCAGGAAGGGTGCGCCGAAGGTGACGAGCCTCGAGGACCTCAAGGGCAAGACCGTCTCGGTCAACAAGGGCTCGGCCTACGATTCCTGGGCGCGCGAGCTGGAAGCAAAGATCGGCTGGAAGGTGGAATCGTTCGGCACCCAGACCGATGCGGTGCAGGCGGTGCTGGTCGGGCGCGCCGATGCGAACGTCGCCGGCAACACCGTGATCGCCTGGGCGGCGAAGAACAACCCGCAGCTCGAGCTGTCCTATCTCTACTCGACGGGCCTGGTCTGGGCGGCGCCGCTGCGCAAGGATTCGGGCGAGCTCCGCAGGACGATCGAGAACGCCGTCGAATGCATGAAGCTCGACGGCACCATCGCGCGGATGCACGAGAAGTGGTTCGGCGTGGCCGCCGCTCCCGGCTCGGCCGCCGTCACCGTCTTCCCCGGCTACGGCGTGCCGGGGATGACCGGCTACGATCCGACCCCGCACACCCCGGCATGCGGCTGAGCCGCCGCGGTGCGATCGGCCGGCGGCTCCAGAGCGGGTTTCGATGAATTTGACGCACGAGTGCTTGCGATCTGCGTCACCCTCCCCTGAAAGGGGAGGGCGCAGGCGGCCTTCGGCCGCCGTTTCTGGTGACAAGAACGCCGATGCTTTGCATCGGCTATGGAGGCGCTCTGCGCGGCGCCGGGGTGGGGTGAAAGTCGAATCGACATTTTCGAAACGAGGTCACCCCACCCCGCTCGCCACCTCGCGCAAGCGCTCGGTGGCTTCGCGACCCTCCCCTTCCAGGGGAGGGTGCGCCCGCTGCACCGATGTGCATCAATTCGACCGGAACGCGCTTTAGGGCGTCTCGGCCGGGGCGTCCGCGCGGGGCGAGCACGTCGATGACCGCGAGCGAGCCGCCCATTCTCGAGGTTCGCGGCCTGCGCAAGAGCTTCCGCCAGGTCGAGGTGCTGCGCGGGATCGATCTTTCCGTTCTCCCCCAGGAGCTCGTCTTCATCATCGGGCCGTCCGGCTCGGGCAAGAGCACGCTCCTGCGCTGCTGCAACCGGCTCGAGGAGCCGACCAGCGGCTCGATCGTGGTCGACGGCATCGACATCATGGCCCGCTCGACCGATGTGAACGCCATGCGGCGGCGGATCGGCATGGTGTTCCAGTCGTTCAACCTCTATCCGCACATGACCGCGCTCGGCAACGTGACGCTGGCGCTGACCAAGGTGCTGCGCAGGCCGCGCGCCGAGGCGGCGAAGCTCGCGCTTGCCGCGCTCGACCGCGTCGGCCTCGCCGACAAGGCCGGCGCGCATCCCGCCGACCTCTCCGGCGGGCAGCAGCAGCGGGTGGCGATCGCGCGTGCGCTTGCGCTCGAGCCGAAGATCATGCTGTTCGACGAGCCGACCTCGGCGCTCGATCCCGAGCTCGTCGGCAGCGTGCTCGGCGTCATGCGCGAGCTCAGGCGCGGCGGGATGACCATGCTGGTGGTGAGCCACGAGATGCGGTTCGCTCGCGATGCCGCCGACCGGGTCATCTTCATGGACCACGGCGCGATCGTCGAGGAGGGGCCGCCCGAGCGGATGTTCGCGGCGCCGGCGCAGGCGCGCACCCGCGCCTTCCTGCGCGAGCTCGGGCGCTGAGGCGGCGATGGGCGGCTGGTCGGCCTTTGTCGCCACCTTCTTCGACTCCCGGCTGATCGAGCGCTATCTCCCGGCGATCCTCCAGGGCGTCGGGGTGACGATCGAGATCGCGGCGGGCGTCGTCGTCTGCGGCATCGCCTTGGGCCTCCTGCTCGCGGTCGTGCGCTCGTTCCGGGTCATGGCGCTGAGCGTGCCGATCGTCGTCTTCGCCGACGCCTTTCGCGCGCTCCCTCCGCTGGTGCTGGTGCTGCTCGTCTATTTCGGGCTGCCGAATGTCGGGGTGAACCTGCCGTCGTTCCTGGTGCTCTGGCTGGTGCTGTCGCTGGTGCTTGCCGCCTTCGCCGAGGAGATCTTCTGGGCCGGCATTCTTTCGGTGCCGAAGGGGCAGTGGGAGGCGGCGCGCTCGACCGGGCTCGGCTTCCTCGCCACGCTCGGCTGGGTGGTGCTGCCGCAGGCGCTGCGGCTGACGATCCCGCCGATCACCAACCGGACGCTGGCGATCACCAAGAACACGGCGCTCGGCACGGTGATCGGGGTGGGCGAGATCCTCAACCAGGCGACGACCGCCCAGGCGTTCTCGGGCAACGCCACCCCGCTGATGATGGGCGCGGTCGCCTACGTGATCCTGTTCATCCCGGTGGTCGCGCTCGGGCGCTACCTGGAGACGCGCTTCGCCTGGCGGAGGACGTGATGGGGTCGATCGTCGAGCAGTTCTTCAATCTGGCGATCATGCAGCAGGCGCTGCCGCTCGTGCTCATGGGCCTGCGGCAGACGATCCTCCTCTGCCTCCTGGTGGTGCCGATCGGGCTTTCGGGCGGGCTCGGCTTTGCGCTCCTCTCGCGCTCGCGGCTGCGGGCGGTGCGCTGGGCGGCAGTGGTGGGGATCGACTTCTTCCGCGCGGTGCCGCCGCTCGTGCTGCTCATCTTCGTCTATTCCGGCCTGCCCTTCGCCGGGCTTCGGCCCTCCCCGCTCGCCGCGGTGGCGATCGCCTTCTTCCTCAACAGCTCGAGCTATTACGGCGAGATCTACCGCGCCGGGATCGAGAGCATCGCCCAGGGGCAGTGGGACGCGGCGCGCTCGACCGGGCTCCGCGACCATCAGACGCTCCTCTTCGTCGTGCTGCCGCAGGCGGTCCGCAACGTGCTGCCCGATCTCGTCTCCAACACCGTCGAGGTGGTCAAGCTCACCTCGCTCGCCAGCGTTGTGGCGCTGCCGGAGCTGCTGTATTCCGCCGACATGGCGCGCTCGGTGACCTTCAACAGCTCGCCCATCGTGCTCGCGGCGGCGCTCTATCTCGTGATGCTGTGGCCGCTGGTGCGGCTGACCAGCCGCCTCGAGCGGCGCATCGCGAGCTGAGCGAGGCAGGCGCGCGTCGCGAGGGTCGGGTGCAAGCGCGCTGGTCCATGTCCCGATCAGATCGATGCACATCGGTGCAACGCGACGGATTTGCTCCCTCCCCCGCTTGCGGGGTGTACAGACCGGGGACATCGAGGACACTTTTCGCCCCCGTTCGGGGACATCGAGGACACTCTTGCCCCACCCGATTCGGTCGGAGGAGGGGGCTCGATGCCTTGGCGGGAGCAATCCATCATGGACCAGCGTGAAGAGTT
>DASXAP010000146.1:0-2047 GCA_036406655.1 Xanthobacteraceae bacterium
CGCCGATGCCGCCGACGAACAGGTAGGCAGCAATCATGATCAGGAAGATCGACCGGGCGTTCACTCCAGCCCGACGCAGGAATTCCTGCACCAGCCCGACGATCCCGTTCGGTGCGACGATGACGAAGCCGACCAGCATCAGGCCGACGATCAGCAGGTTGACCGCCGACGAGATGGTGACGGTGGCGACCTGCTGCAGCAAGCCGAGCAGGATGGCACCGATCAGCGGTCCGACCCAGCTGGTGGTGCCTCCGATCATCGGCATGGCGATGGAGTTGACCGCATATTCGAGCCCGAAGGCGGAGGAGGGCTGGAGATAGCCGATGTAGTAGGGAAAGGGCGCGCCGGCCATGCCCATGAGCGCGCCGGAGATCGTGGTAGCGATGAGCTTGAGCCGCAGCGTGGGGACGCCCGAGGCCTCCGCCGCGAGCTCGTCGTCGCGGATGGTGGCGAAGCCGTAGCCGAGCTGTGAGCGCTCGATGCCGCGCGCAACGGCGAGCGCGATGACCGTCAGCGCCAGCATCAGCAGGAACAGATACTGCACGTAGGGACCGATCAGGGCGATCTCGTTCGGCCGGATGATGTAAGCGCCGCGCGAGCCACCGACATAATCCCAGTTGACGACCAGGGTCTGCAGCACGACGGCAAGCGCGAGCGTGGCGATGGCGAAGAAGGCGCCGCGCAGACGCAAGGTCAGATAGCCCATGCCGAGCCCGACGATGCCGGAGACGATGCCGCCGATCACGATCAGCACCGGGATCGGCATCGGGTAGAACTTGTGCCAGAACACCGTCGCATAGGCGCCGAGCGCAAAGAATGCCGCCGAGCCGAAATTCACGTAGCCGGTATAGCCGCCGAGGATGTTCCAGGCGGTGGCCAGCACGACGAACTGCAGCACCGTGTAGCCGGCGAAGAACACGTAGTCGTTGTTCACCAGGCGCGCGCCGAAGAACACGCAGGCCGCCACCGCGATCGAGATCAGCAGGAACACGCGGGTCCGCACGATCGAGCGTCCTTATCGTCCGAGAAGACCCGCCGGCCGAAACGCTAGGGTGAGAAGGAGCACGCCGAATGCCACCGCCGGCGCCCAGGACGGGCCGTAGAAGGTGGCGGTGAAGCTCTCGAGGATGCCGAGCAGCATGGCGCCGATGACGGTGCCGGGCAGGCTGCCGAGGCCGCCGAGCACGCAGATCGCGAACACGCGCCCGATATATTCGCGTCCGACCGAGGGCTCGACCGGCTGGATGATGATCAGCAGCGCGCCGGCCACCGACGTGGTCGCAATCGAAATGCCGAAGGCGATGCGCTTGATGCGGGTCGGGGAGGCGCCCATGAGCCGCAGGGCGAGCTGATCCTGCGCCACCGCGGAGATCGCGCGCCCGATGAAGGTATAGGACAGGTAAAGTTGCAGCGCGGCGAACATGGCGAGCGCGGCCAGACACGGCACCAGCATGCGCAGGGGAAAGTCCATCACCCCGAGGCGCCAGCTCGGCCCGATATACCAGGCTTCGACGTAGCGGTAGTCGACGCCGAAAACGAGGATCAGCATCACCTCGGTGACGAACAGCAGGCCGAAGAAGAAGGAGAGCCCGCGCAGCGACTCCTGCCCGCGGCGCTCGAACGACTCGTAGTAGACTTGGTAGACGGCGGCGCCGAGAAGATAGAACACCGGCAGCATGACGATGCTGACCACGATCGGATCGATGCCGAGCCGTATATTGACGATATAGGCGATGTAAGAGCCGAGAATGATGAAGGCGGGATGGGCGATGTTGACGATGTCGAGGATGCCGAACGAGATCGAAACCCCGAGCGTCACCGCCGCATAGAAGCCGCCGAGCAGAATGCCGGCGATCAGGGCATTGATCAGCAAGTCGAAGCTAATGTCCACCTGAGTCCCCCCGTTGCCCGCTTTCCGGCAACGCGTCTTCGTTCGCCGAGACGAGCCTTTGTTGTTGACCGCCAGTGTGCAGGAAGGGTCCCGCCTTGGCTAGCCCTCCGCCATTACGGACGCTCGGTCGCGGCGCGGGTCACGGCCTTGAGCGCG
>DASXAP010000147.1:0-2532 GCA_036406655.1 Xanthobacteraceae bacterium
TCGCCCCAGCAGCCCATGGCGCGGGCGAGCGCGCCGAAATCCGGCTCAGGGCCGAACAGGTCCATGCCGATATGCGCCTTGGCCTCGTCAGTGCCGCGCTGCCGCGCCATCCGGATCTGGTGCTCCCAATCGTTGTAGTAGGCACGGTTGTTGTGCATGACGATGAGGATCGGAATGGCGTGCTTGGCGGCGACCCAGAGCGCGCCGGCATCGAACATCAGGTCGCCGTCGGGCTGGATGTCGACGACGATCCGTCCGCTGCCCTTGTGGGCGAGCGCTATGCCGAGCGAGATGCCGATCTGCGTCGAGGTGCCGAGCTCGACGCCGGGATGGCGGTAGGGCCGGTCGAAATCCCAGAGCTTGCGGACCTGATGCTTGAGGTCGTTGGCGGTGAGCACCCAGTCCTCGGTCCTGATCACCTCCCAGATTTCCAGCGCCAGCCGCGCAAAGCTGATCGGCGAGGCATCCCAGCCGCGGCGCGCCTCCTGCTGCCATTGCGCCCAGAGCTGATCGTGACGCCGGCCGATCGCGGTCCGGCGCGCGGCAATGCGACGCGCGAGCCCGCCGTTCCCGGCGATCCGCGCCCGGCAGAGGCGCGTCAGCTCGGGGATGCCGAGCGCGGTATCGCCCAGCGCCCGCACCGAGCAGGGCTGCAGCCGGCAGTAGTCGAAGGCCCACTTGCTGATATTGAGCTCGGCAAATCCGATCTCGACGAAATCGCACGAGGGCGGGGTGAGTGGCTCGCGAGTCCGGGCGGCGCCGTCGAGCTCGGTGAGCTGCTTCTCCCAGTCCTTGACGTCGAGGCCGACCACGAGATCCGTGCGCCGCAGGCTCTCCTTGTCCATGCTGAGGCAGAGCGGGTGCCTGTTGGGAAAGTTGAGCGCGTTGTTGACGTCCCAGACCGCCGCGCCGGTCGTCTCGGCGAGCTCGACGATGCTCTCGAAGCCGCCGCGGCGCCGGCCCGCATATTCGGCGAGCAGCATCGGATGCTCGGCGGCGAGCAGCTTGTCGGCGATCGCGGCGATCGCCGCCGGATCGGGTGCCATCGGCGCCGGCGTCACCGCGACGGGCGCGGGCGGCAGCGGCAGCGCGCGGGCGAGCGGCGCCTCCTGCAGCGCTGCGTCGTAGCACATGTAGACCGGGCCTTGCGGCTCGGTGGTCATGATCGAATAGGCGCGGGCGAACGATTCCGGCACCCCTTCGATCGATGTCGGCTGGTAGTCCCATTTCACGTAGTCGCGAACGGCGTTGCCCTGAACCAGCGCCGAATGCGTCCAGTCTATGTGCGGACGGCGCTTGGCTTCGTCCATCGGGCCGGTCGCGCCGATGATGAACACCGGCGCGCGGTCGATGTAGGCGTAGTAGATCGCCATGCAGGCATGCAGCAGCCCGACCAGGTCGTGCAGGATCACCGCCATCGGCCTGCCGCTCGCCTTGGCATAGCCGTGGGCAATCTGCACCGCGGTCTCCTCATGCTGGCACAGCAGCATGGGCGGGTCGTTGCCGCCGTAGTTGACGAGCGAATCGTGCAGCCCGCGAAAGCTCGCGCCCGGGTTGAGCGTGAGATAGGGAAATCCGTAGCGCTTGATCAGGTCGACGATGACGTCGGACTGCCAGCCGCGATAATTCTCCTTCGTGGGCGGGGCGCGCCCGCCGTGCTCCTGCATCTGCGTCCTCGATGGCATGCGGCGAGCTCGAGCGCGTCCGGCTTCGGACCGCGACGGGGCCCGGCCGCGGCTATTGCCGGATCAATTCCGCGGCGCGGTCGGCGACCGCCTTGGGAAATCCGTAGATGTCCTTCACCAGCTGCTCCACCAGGGCGCCGGTGACGGGGGTGATCTCGAGCTGCGATTTGGCGGCGTCGGCGAGGAACTCCGGATCGTTCATGGTGTCGGTGAAAGCCTGGCGCAGGGCCTCGACGCGGTCCTCCGGCACCATCGGCGGCGCGAGGAAGGGCCGTCCCATCACCTGGCGGGCGAAGATCAGCTTGAACAGCTGGCGATCCTCGTCGCTTCTGGCGAAATCGGTGGCGAGCGGGACATCGGGCAGATCGGGGTGCTTGTTGAGCCCCAGCTGCACCAGGATGTTGATCGACTTGTCGTCGATCCAGCGCCTGTGGGTGGCGAGCACGCTCGACCACGACCAGCCGCAGCGTCCCATGACCTCGCCGCGCTCCATCGCCATGGTGACGTCGTTGCCGCCGGGGTAGCCGGCGATGAGCTTGAACCTGGTGCCGAGCACGCCGTTGAGGATCTTCGGGAACTGATCGGTGTCGGCGGCAGCTCCGGTGCCGCCGATGACCAGCTCGCGGTTGAGCACGTCCTCGAGCCTGGTCACTCCGCTGGTCTTCCAGGAGACGCAGATGCTGACCTCGTTGTTGGCGCTGCCGATCCAGGTGAACTTGGTGCCGTCGAACTGCGCCGCCTTCGAGCCGAGGATCGGATCGAACGCGGTGCCGCGGCCGATGGTGGCGAGCACGGTGCCGTCTTTCGCGGCCACATTGTAGAGCCAGTTGGCGAGGCGGAGGCTGCC
>DASXAP010000148.1:0-2755 GCA_036406655.1 Xanthobacteraceae bacterium
CGGCTCGGGCAGGCTGACCGGCTCGGCCTGCGGCTCTGTCATCCGCGCCTTGATGCGCAGCCAGAGTCCGGGCTCGGGCTCGACCGGCTCCACCATCGTGTGCAGCTCGCCGAGCCGGCGCTCCCAGAACTGCACCTTGGCGACGAATCCGGGATCCACGGTCAGCAGCGCCCGCGCCTGCGCGCGCTCGCCGGCATCGAGCGTGCCGAGCACGTATTCCGCGGCGAGCGCATCAGTGTGCTCGAGCTCGCTCATGACTTGAGACACTGCGCGACTTCACCGAGGCTGCGCCGCAACGAAGCGCGCAGCGCATCGACCGGCATCTCGAGCTTGGCCGCAAGCTGCTCGCAGCTGAAGGCGCCGTAATAGGCGAGCAGGAGCATGCGCTGATGGTCCGGCGCGAGCCGTCCGATGCAGGTGAGCAGACGCTTGAGGTCGTCGGTGAGTTGGTGCCGGGGTACGGCACCGGGGCCTTCATTGTCGTCGATCACTTCCGGCTCGCCGTCGGCGGCGGGCGGCGACGGGCGGCGCGCGGTGTCGATCGCCAGCCGCCGGGCGACAGCCACCATCCAGGCGAGCGGCGCGGAAGTGGCGGGATCGAACTCGCCGGCGCTTCGCCAGATCTGCAGATAGGCCTGCTCCATGACCTCGGCTGCGAGGTCATGGCGGCGCAGGATGCGCAGCACCACGCCATAGAGCTTGGCGCTGGTCGCGCCATACAGGCGCTCAAACGCGAGAGCGTCGCCCTTGGCGACGGCCGCCAGCAGCCACGTGATTTCGACCGGCGTCGTCATTCGCTCTTGGAAAACCGGGACTTGCGCATCTCGCGGCTCGAGGGAACCGCGCCGGACCGATTATGGCCGCCGGAACCGCCTTCCGTCGAGGATGAATCTCCCGGGGACGAACGATGGAACTGCGCCCTACGCCCTGGCGCCCGTCCCCATCATGCCGACGGCGCCGAGCTCAGCCGGCTCGCGGACGTCGTCCTCGGCCCGGTCGCGCAACTGGTCGCGCTCGTCGAGCAGCTCGACCTTGCGCATCTCCTCGAACGCCTCGCCGAGTGCGGCCTTGGCGTCCTCGACCTGGATCTTGAGGTCGTCGACCGAGCGCAAAAGGTTCTCGCGCCGAAGCATCGCCGCCTTGGCATAGGTCGGATAGGCGAAATGCGCCGGGTCGTGAATCCCGGTTCGGTCCTGCTCGCTCTTGATGTCGCGTTCGAGGTCGCCGCTGATGCGCTCGAACTCGGCGATCATCGCCTCGATCTGGAGCACCCTGCGGCGCCGCTCGTCGACCTGAAACTTCTTCAGGCGAATGAGTGTCTCGCGTGACTTCATCGACTCGTGCTCCCCCGAAGACCCCGACGCCGGCGCGCCGCGCCGGACCCGGCGCGGGCGAGCTCGCCTGGGCCGACGGCCCCAGCCGTCGCACAGTGTGACGGGACAACGTTAGCGTTCGGTTTCCGCGCCGCCCCAGGACAAGACGTTGATATTCTTGTCCAAGACTGTTGTTTCTTTGTTACTGCGGGGCCGGCTGCAGGCGCGCGGGGCAGCCGGATGGCTAGTGTCCCGATCCCGAAGTTCGCATCATGGTGCGGCACGCTCGTTTGCGAACTTCGGAATCGAACGACACTGGCAACTTATTGATCTAGTGTCGCTTTGGTTCAGAATTCCGCTTTCGGACCGGCCGCGAGAATGCTGCGGACTTCTGAACCGCCGCACTGGCGGCGCGGCCGGCGTCCGCGCCCTCCGATGGCGAGGCGCGCCGGCATCCGAGTGGCCATTGCCGCAGGCCCGCGGCGGTGCGGCGCGAATTCTTAACTTGGTATTTACCCGCGTCGTTAATCATTAGGTCACCGTTGCGGGACGTCAGGGGGCCCGTCGTCCGGGCTGGACGCGGGGGCTTGTGCCTTCTGATCGACTAGAGCCGACTCCGAACGTCGAAGGTACGATGGCGCTTGGAACAAAAACCGCTCCTGTGCAATATCTTGGGGCGATTCGTCCGCGTTCCCCCCAAGTACAGGCGCAGGTTCGAGGCGAGGTTCGCCGACCGGGCGCCGTTCGAGTTTCGACTCGGTTTGTCCCAAGGCGTTTTGAAGGGCCGCCGCTGCGGCGTGCCGACCTGAGCCCGGAGCGGCGAGGAAGGGGACTGGCATGCGCGTATTGCTGATTGAGGACGACAGCGCGACCGCTCAATCGATCGAGCTGATGCTGAAGTCCGAGAACTTCAACGTCTACACCACCGATCTGGGCGAAGAGGGTGTCGATCTCGGCAAGCTCTACGACTACGACATCATCCTGCTCGACCTGAACCTGCCGGACATGTCCGGCTTCGAGGTTCTCCGCTCGCTGCGGGTCTCCAAGGTGAAGACACCCATCCTGATCCTCACCGGCCTCGCCGGCATCGAGGACAAGGTGCGCGGTCTGGGCTTCGGGGCCGACGACTACATGACCAAGCCGTTCCACAAGGACGAGCTGGTCGCGCGCATCCACGCCATCGTGCGCCGCTCCAAGGGCCATGCCCAGTCGGTGATCCAGACCGGCGATCTCGTGGTCAATCTCGACACCAAGACCGTGGAGGTCGGCGGCGCGCGCGTGCATCTCACCGGCAAGGAGTACCAGATGCTGGAGCTCCTGAGCCTGCGCAAGGGCACGACGCTGACCAAGGAGATGTTCCTCAACCACCTCTACGGCGGCATGGACGAGCCCGAGCTCAAGATCATCGACGTCTTCATCTGCAAGCTGCGCAAGAAGCTCGC
>DASXAP010000149.1:0-5894 GCA_036406655.1 Xanthobacteraceae bacterium
AGACCCTTCTGCGCCGCGATCAGCTGCACCAGCTTGTCGGCGCGCTCGATGTTGGGAGCGCCATTGTTGAGCGCGCGCGCCGCCGATGACGGGCGCGTGAGCGACTGCGCCGCGGCGGCATATTTCTCGAACGGCACCAGATCGTCGCGGTTGGCGCCGAGCTTGACGCAGAGGTCGACCACGAAGTTGTAGACCGCGCGCGAGGCCTCGACGTCGGCATGCACCGCGTCCTTGATGTTGATCGCGCCGTCCGCGGTGACGCAGCGGTAATTGCCGGTCAGCAGCATCGCCCACTTGGCCAGCGGCACGAACACGGAGTCGTGCACCTTGAGCTTCACCGGCAGCTCGATCTTGCCGTCGCCGGCGTCGAACCGGATCGCCTCGATCTCGTCCTGCAGCTGGCGCAGAATGGCGGTGTGCTTGTCGGACTCGAAGCGCGCGACCTTGAAGTTGGTCGGCAGCGTGACCTGCAGCACGTTGACCTTTTCCTCCGGCGGGCGGATCGCCTGCGGGTCCGGGCTGCACAAGGTGATGAAGGCCGGATCGAAATTGTTCCATACGCTCGGATCGGTGTAGGCGGGTTTCAGCGCCTCCGTGTTCAGGCCCGGGATGCGCCTGAGATAGGCCAGCGGCGGCATGTTCATGATCGACATGCAGGGCACGCGCGCCTTGGCCACGGCATCGAGCAGCTCGCGCACGCCGGGGGAGCGGTATTGCGGCTCCTGCATCGCCAGCCCGACGAGATCGTAGTCGGCGGGATCGACGTCGCCCGGACCGCCGGCGGACACCTTGCCCGGCAGCTTGCGGGAGTCGAGCTCGACCGGATCTTTGCGACCCTTGACCGGCAAGCGTACGCGGAAGCCCTCGGCGTTGATCAGGTCCGCCTCCGCGGGCAGGCAAACGAGCTTCACCCGATGCCCGCCGAACATCAGCTTGGAGGCCAGCAGCGACCCGTAGGACGCGCCCATGATCAAGATGTCGTACGTCGCCGGCATGGCTGGTCTCCTCCGTGTTGGGTCCGTGTCGGGGTGGGAGAAGGGGTGGAGAGTTCCGGCCCATCCTTCTCGCTCGGGCGATGCTATTCGCCGCGCCAGTCCTATGCAATCCGGCCCGCCGACCCGGGGCTGCGGCGCGGAGCGCGACACGGATCGCAGGCGTTGGCGGTCGTTACGCTTTCCCAACCCTCATCCTGTCGCTGCGTTCTCGGATCGATTGCCGCCGCATGGAGTTGGCAATATCCGTGAGGCGCCGGGCAACGACCACGCGTCATGCACAGAGACCCCGCGGCGGCCCGCCGGCGGAAAGGAAATAGGAGAAATGTAATCGGCCGGGCTTCACGCCGGCGGAGATCGGGGACGCGCCCGGCGCGGGGATGAACGCCCCTGCAGGTGTATCGCCGCATGGAAAGGCCCGCGCGCTCCCGAGGGGCGCGGGCCTTGCGACGTTACACGCCGTTCTACGAAGAGCTTCCACCGTCCCCATCGCCGCCGCTCACGGGCGGCATCGGCGGGGGCTGATAGGAAGGAGCGCTCACGGGCGCGGGCGCCGGCTTCGGCGCCGCCTTCTTCGGCGCCGCTTTCTTCGGCGCCGCCTTCTTGGGGGCTGCCTTCTTCTTGGCGGCTTTTTTCGCGGCGCTCTTCTTCGCCACTACGCGCTTCTTCTTGCGGGCCGGAGCGGCCTTCTTCTTACCTTTCTTGGTTTTCGACTTCGCCTTCTTCGCTTTCTTCGCCATGATCGCCTCCCGATCGTTGCGGCTGAGGTCTTCCGAATTTCGACAACGCCACTGTCACATCGCCTCCGCGGCGGAATAGCCCGCCGCGCCGGCCATCCCCCTCCCGGTGAGCGCCCCGGGTGCGGGGCCTCCGGTCGCCCAGTCGATCAGCTCGACGGTGTGAACGACCGGAATCACCGTGCCCGCAGCGATCTGCGTCATGCAGCCGATATTGCCGGCAGCGATCACGTCGGGCGCCAACTTTTCGATGTTCGCGACTTTGCGCTCGCGCAACCTCCTCGCAAGCTCCGGCTGGAGAATGTTGTAGGTGCCGGCCGAACCGCAGCAGAGATGTCCCTCCGCCACATCTTTCACCACGAATCCAATCTTGCAAAGCAATTCTTTCGGCGCGCGTGTGATTTTCTGTCCGTGCTGAAGCGAGCAGGCCGAGTGATAGGCGACGATAAGGCCCGTGGCGTCGCGCTTAGATGAGAGTTCGAGCCGGCCGAGATATTCGCTGATGTCCAGCGTCAGTCGCGATACGCGAGCGGCCTTGTCGGCATAGGCCCGGTCGGTCCGCAGCGCGAATCGGTAGTCCTTGATCGTCGTGCCGCAGCCCGACGCGGTGACCAGGATGGCATCGAGCCCCTCGCCTTCAAGCTCGGCGGTCCAGGCGTCGACCTGGCGGCGGGCGGCGGCGAGCGCCTCCTCCCCGCGGCCCATGTGGTGGACGAGCGAGCCGCAGCAACCCGCATCCGCCACCACCACCTCGATGCCGTGGCGGGTCAGAAGACGGATGGCCGCGGCGGTGATCGACGGGGCCAGGACCGGGCCGACGCAGCCGGTCAGCAGCGCCACCCGGCCGCGGCGCGGTCGCGACGGCGGGAATATCCGCTGCCCTGCCCCGGCGAACGTCCGCGGCAGCCGGGCCGGGGCCAGGCGCAGCATGGCGGCGACCGGCACGAGCCCAACTGCGGCGAACACCGCGGCGAAAGGCCTCGCCAGCCTGGCGGCGGCGAGCGCGCGGCGGAAGCGGCCGTTGTGCGGCAGCACGCGCGCGAGCAGCGCGCGCAGCAGGCGGTCGACCAGCGGCCGCGCATAGGTTCGCTCGATATGGACGCGGGCGTGGTCGACCAGGTGCATGTAGTTCACGCCCGACGGGCAGGTGGTCATGCAGGCGAGGCACGAGAGGCAGCGGTCGATATGCTTGACCACCTCGGCGGTCGCCGGCCGGTCGTGCTCCAGCATGTCCTTGATCAGGTAGATGCGCCCGCGCGGTGAATCGAGCTCGTCGCCCAGCAGCACATAGGTCGGGCAAGTCGCGGTGCAGAAGCCGCAATGCACGCAGCTGCGCAGGATCCGCTCCGCTTCCGCGGTGTGGGGATCGGCGAGCTGGGCGAGGCTGAAGGAGGTCTGCATCGGTCGCACTTTAACTTACATTCCCCGCACCACCCCTACACCCCCGCCCACATCCGCCCCGGGTTGAGCACGCCGCTCGGATCGAAGCTCGCCTTGATCCGCTTCGTCAATGCGGCAACGGCGGCGTCCTGCGTCGCGAACACGTCGGCGGCGGCGCGCACGGCGGCCGGTGCGCGGATGAGCGTCGCGTGCCCCCCGGTGGCGGCCACCGCCCGGCGCACGAGCGCCGCGCCCGCGTCGTCGCAAGGCTCGAGCGCAAGCCAGATGAGCCCGCCGGCCCAATCGTAGAGCATCTCGGCCTCGCTCTCGTTTGCGATCAGCCGGCCGAGCTCTGCCCCCCGGCTCGGCGCCGTCGATATGCGCCAGAGGGGCCGTTCGGCGCCGTCCCGGTCGGCCGCAAAGGGGGTGACGTCGCGCACCGCTCTCCAGAGCGCGCGGGAGGCGTGCGCCTCGATGGTCACCAGCTCGCCGAAAGAGTTCATCATCCCCTCGATAACGCGCCGGCGATGCGCGACCGATGGCGCAAAACCTGCGAGCCGCAGCGCCGTGACGGCGCCGCCCGCGCCAGCGGCTGCCCCCGCCGGCAGGCGCGGGGCCAACCCCGCCGGCAGGTGCGCCGCCCCGGACACATCGCAGGGGGACGCCATGGCGCTCGTCATCGCCGCGCTCGCCTTTCCCGGCTCAAGGCCGCGTATCAGCACCGTCGCCTCGGTCTCGGGCGCCGGCAGCACTTTGATCGTGACCTCGGTCATGGCGGCGAGCGTTCCCCACGAGCCCGCCATCAGCTTGCAGAGATCGTAGCCGGTGACGTTCTTCACCACCCGGCCGCCGGACTTGAAGCGCTCGCCGCGCCCGGAAACGGCGGCGAAGCCGAGCAGGTGGTCGCGCGCCGCCCCGGCCCTGATCCGACGCGGCCCGGAGAGGTTCGCTGCCAGCACGCCGCCGATGGTGCCGCGCCCGGCCGTGCCGCCCAGGATGACAGCGCAATCCATCGGCTCGAAGGCGAGCTGCTGGCCCCTGGCGGCGACGAGCGCCTCGAGCTCGGCGAGCGGTGTGCCGGCGTGCGCCGAGAGCACGAGCTCTTCGGGCTCGTACAGCGTCACGCCCTTGAGCGCGGAGAGATCGAGCGTCACGTCGGTCTGCGCCGGCCGGCCCACGGCCCGCTTGGAGCCGTGGCCGACGATCTCCGCCGCCTTGCCCTCGGCGAGCAGCCATTGCACCGCCGCCTCGACGTCCTTGGCGTCGCGGGGCTGCAGGGTCGTCATGGCAACTTCGCCGCGGCCGTCGCTGCCGTCCGGCACGGCCGTTCCGTCGAAATGTGGGGCTCGGGCAGCATGGCGGTACGCCGGTGACGTGTACCACAACCGAAAGGGATGCGCCCCGGCCCCCCACCGACCATGGTGACTACTGTCGACTACGCTATTGACTACATATCGGGGCTGTAGTATGGTTCGCTCATCCTCGCTCATCGAGGGGCGTCTCGCAGGCGATCCTCAAGACCGGGCGGGGAGCTGTTTGACATCGTGAAGAAGGGCGACGCGATCGGCGTCCTGCGGATGGAGCGAGAGAGCGAAATCCGGGTTGGTGCCAGCCGGCACGGCCGCCCCGCATTCCGCTCCCGCTGCCGTGCGGGCTTGCGCAATGCGCTCGCGTCGACGGCCTCGCGCTCGGTATCCCGCCGAGCGCGCGAGGACTCGCGCCCGCACCGGGCACCCCCTCCGCAGGAGCGGGTCCTGTATTTTTCCTGTTATTTACAGGAACGGGTTGCATCGACGGGTCGGCACCCGCAGACGTTGCTACCGCGAAGGCCCGCTCAGAACCGCGGAATATCCGGGAACGGCACCCGCCCGGCATGGACGTGCATGCGCGAGAGCTCGGCGCAGCGGTGCAGCGTCGGAAATACCTTGCCGGGGTTGAGCAGGCCGCGCTCGTCGAAGGCGCATTTGAGCCGTTGCTGCTGCGCGAGATCGGCCTGCGAGAACATCGCCGGCATCAGGTCGCGCTTCTCCACCCCCACGCCGTGCTCGCCGGTGAGCACGCCGCCCACCTCGACGCAGAGCCTGAGGATGTCGGCGCCGAATGCTTCCGTCTTCTCGAGCTCGCCCGGCTTGTTGGCGTCGTAGAGAATGAGCGGGTGCAGGTTGCCGTCGCCGGCATGGAAGACATTGGCGACACGCAGCCCATAGGCCTCGGACAGCTCGCGCATGCGCTTGAGCACCTGCGGCAGGCGCGCGCGCGGGATGGTGCCGTCCATGCAGTAATAGTCGGGCGAGATGCGGCCGACCGCCGGGAACGCCGCCTTGCGCCCGGCCCAGAACAGCAGCCGCTCCTCCTCCGAGGCCGAGACGCGGCAGGTCACGGCGCGGCAGGATTTCGCGATCGCCTCGGCGCGTGCGACGAGATGATCGACCTCGGCGCGCGGCCCATCGAGCTCCACGATCAACAGCGCCTCGACGTCGAGCGGATATCCGGCATGCACGAATTCCTCGACCGCATGGATCGCCGGCGCATCCATCATCTCCATGCCGCCGGGGATGATGCCGGCGCCGATGATCCTGCTCACGCATTCGCCGGCATCCTCGGAGGCGGCGAACCCGACCAGCACGGCGCGCGCGCATTCCGGCTTTTGCAGGAGGCGCACGGTGACCTCGGTGATCACGCTGAGAAGGCCCTCCGAGCCGGTGATAATGCCGAGCAGGTCGTAGCCGCCCGCGTCGAGATGCTTGCCGCCGACGCGGACGATCTCGCCCGTCATCAGCACGAT
>DASXAP010000150.1:0-5104 GCA_036406655.1 Xanthobacteraceae bacterium
GCAAGATCATCCTGGTGACCGACCCGGCCGGAGCCCAGGCGGTGCCGGACGACGGCTTGTGCAAGCTCACGCTTCCGGCCATGCCGGCCACGGTCACGCCGCTGGTCTATGCCATTCCGGTGCAGCTCATCGCCTATCACACGGCGGTGGTCATGGGCACCGACGTCGACCAGCCCCGAAACCTCGCGAAATCGGTGACCGTCGAGTGAAGCGGGCGTCCGCCGCCTGGGCTGCCGGTGGCGGCCGGCCGCCGGCGATCCTAGATATCGGCGGGGCAACGAGGTTATCCTGCAACTTATGAGCGAGCTCGATTCTGCCTCACCGCGCCGGCCGGGCCTGGCGGCAGGGCTGCCGCCCGGCCCGGAAAAGCCGCTGCCCTTCCACCACGGCCTGATCGGCCGGCTGCGCAACTACTTCCTCACCGGACTGATCCTGGTCGGGCCGCTCTACATCACCGTGAGCCTGACCTGGTGGTTCATCAACTGGGTCGACGACCTGGTGCGGCCGTTCATTCCGCTGGCGTACCGGCCGGACACCTATCTGCCGATCAAGGTGCCCGGAACCGGGCTGATCCTGGCGCTCTCGGCGCTGACGCTGCTCGGTTTTCTCACCGCCAACCTGGTCGGCCGCAAGCTCGTCGAGGCGGGGGAGAACATCCTCAGCCGGATGCCGGTGGTACGGCCCATCTACAAGAGCCTCAAGCAGATCTTCGAGACCCTGTTCTCGAAATCGGGCTCGAGCTTCCGCCGGGTGGGCCTCGTCGAGTTCCCCTCGCCGGGCATGTGGTCGCTGGTGTTTCTGGCCAATCCCGCGAGCGCCGAGGTGGCCGCGCGGCTTCCCGACACCGAGCACGTCGCGGCGTTCATGCCGTGCACGCCCAATCCGACGACCGGGTTCTTCTTCTACGTGCCGCGCCGCGACATCATCGATCTCGACATCACCGTGGAGGCGGCGATGACGCTGCTGATGTCGGCGGGCATGGTGCAGCCGGGCGGCAACGACAGCACCCAGCGGAAGCTCGCAGCGCTGGCGGAGACGGCGCGTGCCGCGCCTGCAACACGGACCACGCCGACAACCGCGCCGGCCGGTTGATACTTTGATTGTGTTGCAGAGTTAATGGTTTTCGCCCAGCCAGGGCCGTCGCGACGTATGGCGGACGTGCACTATCTCAACGACGCCCTCCGTCAGGACGCGATAGAATATCCTGAACCGGTAGCGACGAACGATGATGCCACGTATGCCTGGAGTGTTGCTTACTGCCGGCGCGGCCTCGGGGTGGCGTTTGATGAATTCTATTGCCGCAAGAACGGCCGCCATGACACTGGCGGCCCCTCGGGGGTTCCGCTCTGCAAGGTACTCGTAAATGCTGTTGAGATCTCTGGTCGCCCTCGGGCTGTAGCGCACCCTCATAAAACGCCGCAGCGCTTCCAGAAGGATCGCATCTCTTCCTCATCAACCCACTCGCCCCGGTCAAGCTCCGCGATTCCCTCGCGGATGGCCGCTTCCTCTTCCCGCGTCGGTTCGTACACGCCAAATCGCTTGGCTTCAATCTCGCGCGCCACTTCGGCCAACTCTTCCTGATCCTCTTCCGGCCAGGAGGAAACCCGCTCGAGCAACTGCTTCGTTGTCCTGGTCATTCTGTATACGAGAGCGCCGTCTTGCTGCATCCGCGGCTGTCGTCCCTGTCAAGATAAGGCACCGAGGGTGCTGCCGCAATCTTGCGCGCTGAACCTATCCCTGATTCTCGTCTCAGCACTCTCGCACTTGCCTGCACTCTGGGAGAGGCGGCCCGCATTTCGCTCGACTAGCCTCCAACTGGGTTCTTCCGCCCGCGTCACCCCGCCCGGATGAGCCGGATCGCCTCGTCGCGCTCGAAGAGGTAGAGCAGGTGCCGGAGCGCCTGCCCGCGCTCGGAGGCGAGCTCGGGGTCGCGCGCCAGCACGAGCGAGGCGTCATCGCGGGCCGGACCGATCAGCTTGCCGTGCGCCTCGATGCGGGCGAGGCGAAAGCCTGGCAGGCCCGACTGCCGGGTGCCCAGCACGTCGCCCTCGCCGCGCAGCTCGAGGTCCTGCTCGGCAATGCGAAACCCGTCCTCGGTCTCCCGCATGACGTTGAGCCGCGCCTTGGCGGTCTCGCCGAGCGGAGACTTGTAGAGCAGCAGGCAGCTCGACGGCGCCGTCCCGCGGCCGATGCGGCCGCGCAGCTGGTGCAGCTGCGCGAGCCCGAACCGTTCCGCGTGCTCCACCACCATCACCGTGGCCTCCGGCACGTCGACCCCGACCTCGATGACGGTGGTGGCGACAAGCAGCCGCGTCTCCCCCGCCGCGAAACGGCGCATCGCGCTGTCCTTGTCGGCGCCCTTCATGCGCCCGTGCACGAGGTCGACGGCGGTGCCGAACCGCGCCGCCAGCGCGGCAAAGCGCGCCTGCGCGTCGGCGAGATCAGTGCTCTCGGATTCCTCGACCAGCGGGCAGACCCAGTAGACCCGGCGCCCCTCGGCTAGCGCCCGGCCGACGCCGGCGACCACCTCGTCGAGCCGCTGCAGCGGCACCGTGCGGGTGTCGATCGGCCGGCGGCCGGCCGGCTTCTCCCGCAGCTCGGAAACGTCCATGTCGCCGAAATAGGTCAGCACCAGGGTGCGAGGGATCGGCGTCGCCGTCATCACTAGCACGTCGACGGCTTCGCCCTTCTTCGCCAGCGCGAGGCGCTGATGCACGCCGAAGCGGTGCTGCTCGTCGACGATCGCGAGCGCAAGATCGCGGAACGCGACCTCTTCCTGGAACAGCGCGTGGGTGCCGAGCAGCATGTGGACCTCGCCGAGCGCGACCTTCTCCAGGACGTCTTGGCGGTCGCGCCCGCGCTCGCGGCCGGTGAGGATGGCGAGCTCGATGCCGGCGGCCTCCGCGAGCGGCGCAATCGTGCTCAGATGCTGCCGCGCCAGGAGCTCGGTCGGCGCCATCAGCGCGGCCTGCCGGCCGCCTTCGATGGCTGCCGCGGCTGCGAACAGCGCCACCACGGTCTTGCCGGACCCGACGTCTCCCTGCAGCAGCCGCAGCATGCGCTCGGGCCTGGCGAGATCGGCGACGATCTCGGCAATGGCACGCGTCTGCGACGCCGTCAGCGAGTAGGGCAGGGCTGCGCCGAGCCGCTTGCGGATGAGCCCCGTCACATGCGTTGCCCGGCCCGAGGGGCGACGCAGATGTGCCCGCAGGAGGGCGAGCGCGAGCTGGCCGGCCAGAAATTCGTCATAGGCAAGCCGCGACCATGCCGGCCCGCCGGGCATCACATCCGCCGGTTGCTTCGGCCGGTGCAGCGTCCGCAGCGCCTCGGCGAAAGTCGGGAAGCGTTCGCGGGAGACCCAGCTCGCGTCCTGCCATTCCGGCAGGTCCGGCAGGCACGCGAGGGCGGCATCGGCCGCACGCCGCACCTGAATGAGGCTCAGCCCCTCGGTGAGCGGGTAGGTCGGCTCGACCAGGGGCAGCTTTGCAAAGTCGGCTTCCGCAACAACCCGTTCGGGATGCACCATCTGCAGCATGTGGTCGTAGAGACTGATCGTGCCCGACACGTAGCGCCGGGCGCCGACCGGCAGCAGCCGCTGCAGATACTCCTTGTGCGCAGTGAAGAAGGTGAGGATGAGATCGCCGGTCTCGTCGCTCGCATACACCTGGTAGGGGGCGCGCGACCGGCGCGGGGGCGGCGGACGATGCCGGTCGATGGTGACGGTGACGGTGACGAGGGTGCCGGGCTCGACGTCCCGCAGCTTCGGCCGCGCTCGCCGGTCGATCGCCCCGCTCGGCAGATGAAAGAGCAGGTCGATCACCCGCGGCGTCGTCTCGCGATCGAGCAGCCGGCGATAGAGCCTCTCCAGCCTGGGCCCCACGCCGGGCAGGCTGGTGAGCGCAGCGAACAGCGGATTGAGGAGCTGCGGGCGCATTCCGGCTCCGGGACTCCGGGGACTTCCACGCGCCGATGCCGGCGCCGCCGCCCTCGACGGGCAATGCGCGGGTGCGGTCCGAGGCCGACCCGGGCGCCGTCGCGTGCGAGGCGCTGACATCGAGCGACGGGGCCCTTATATGGAAATGCGCCCGGCTCGTCCGGGCTTTTGGCATTTGACCGGCGGGCACGGGGAACCGATGGGACACTCGAGCGAGGGGCTGGACGCGCGCCGCCGCAAGCTTCGGTTCCGCGCCTGGCATCGCGGGATGCGGGAAGTGGACTTGATCATGGGTTGCTTCGCCGACAGCAGCATCGCTGAGCTCGCGGATGCCGAGCTTTGCGAATTCGAGCGGCTGCTGGAAGTGCCCGATCGTGAGCTGCTTGCGTGGGTGACAGGCGAAACGGCCGTGCCCGCGCATTACGACACGGCCCTGCTGCGCCGGCTCTGCGCCTTCCATCGACGGCGGGCCGCCACGAGATAGCCATGCTGCGCAATCCCGGCGATCTCCTCGTCCCCGGCCGCTCGCTGACCGTCTCGGCCGTCGCCGACGGTGCGGAAGGGCTGGTGCTGGCCGATCTGGCGCGCATGGCGGCGGCTCGCGCCAAATCGCCGCCGGTCAGCGTCATGGTCATATGCCGCGACGGCGCGCGAATGGCCGCGCTTGCCCGCGCGCTTGCATTCTTCGCGCCTGAACTCGCCGTGCTCGAATTCCCCGCCTGGGATTGCCTGCCTTACGACCGGGTGTCGCCGCACCCGGCCTCCGTCGCCCAGCGGATGACGACGCTGTCGCGGCTCGCGCGCAGCAGGGGCAGTGCCGGGGCGCTCGTGCTGCTCACGACGGTGAATGCCGCGCTGCAGCGCGTGCCGGCGGTCGAGCTCGTGGCGAGCCAATCGCTGTCGGTCGCCCCGGGCAACGTGCTGGCGATGGACAAGATCGTCGGCTGGCTCGAGCTCAACGGCTTCGCGCGCGCATCCACGGTGCGCGAGAGCGGTGATTACGCGGTACGCGGCGGCATCATCGACCTCTACGCTCCGGGAATGCCCGAGCCGGTGCGGCTCGACTTCTTCGGCGACACGCTGGAGACCATCAGGAGCTTCGATCCGGAGAGCCAGCGCACGACCGATCAGCTGCGCGGTCTCGGCCTCGTGCCGGTTTCCGAGCTCCAG
>DASXAP010000151.1:0-9614 GCA_036406655.1 Xanthobacteraceae bacterium
TCGAGGTAGATGCCGCGCAGCGCATCCGGGTTGTCGGCGCCGTAGAGCCGCACCTGGCCGCCGTCGGGATAATCGGCGCGCAGCTCGCCGTGGTGCACGGCGGCGCCGATCTCCCGCAGCGGCTCCATGGCGCAGCGCAGATAGTCCCAGGCGACGGTCTTGGCCTGCTTGAGATACGGCGCGAGATAGGCGAAGCGCGGCCGCTCCCGGAGCTCCCGCAGCGCCGCCCGCTGCAGCTCGTGGACGCAGGCCACGGTCTTGCCGGCGCGGCGGTGGGTCACGATGCAGGCGAATCGCTGCCGCCGGAGGTGGAAGGGCTCGAACTGTCTTCGTTGGATATAGTCGACGTAGAGGGGCGCCACTGGACAATTCTCGGTCGGGGCCCGGCCGCGGGCGCGGCAGCACGGGCGGGCGGGCGGCCGTCGCTGCGATCGAAGACTTCCCGTACCGCCGCATCATCGCTCTTGACCGCCCGCTCGACGAGCGCGCGGACGATGCGCTCGGCCTGCGTCGCCGCGCGGCCGCCGGTCTCGACGACGCGCGAAAGCTCGCGCAGGAGCGTCCTGCGCATCAGCTGCTCGACAATCTCGTCCGCCCGCTCGTCGTCGGCCATGGCTCGGCTCCGGTTGCTCGACCGCTCCGGCGCGCCGGCGCGAGCGGCGCGCGGGAAGCGAGCGCGCGGGCCCGTCGGCAAGGGGCAGGCCGGCCGCGCGCAGGCCCGCGCCGCCGCAGGCGGGCGACCCGCGCCGCGCGGCCGGCGTCCAGACGCAATGTTGGAGAATGCGCGCTTGATAGATGACGCGCGTAACGAGTCAAGACGAATTTTTGCCGAGGCGCGCGAGCCGGCAGCGCGGACGCCCGAAAGGCGCGATCGCCGCCTGCGGCCGCCTGCCGGTCACATCCCGATCCCGGACCGGGACCGCCCGGACGAGGCGGGCGAGCCTTGCGTCGGACTCGGCGATTCTATCGGCGCGAAAGCTCGTCTACATTGGCCCCCTTCCGCAAGCAGCATCGAGAGGCATCCATGAAGCTCTACATGCATCCGATATCGATGACGTCGAGGCCGGTCCGGCTGTTCATCGCCGAGCAGAAGATTCCCTGCGAGGAGGAGGTGGTGGACCTGATGCAGGGCGCCCACCACAAGGAGCCCTATGTCTCGCTCAATCCCAACCGGCTGGTGCCGATGCTGATCGACGGCGACCTCAAGCTCACCGAGAGCTCGGCGATCCTCAAGTACCTCGCCGACAAGATCGGCTCCCCGACCTATCCGAAGGAGCTCGAGGCGCGCGCCAAGGTCAATGAGGCGATGGACTGGATCAACACCAATCTCTATCGCGACTGGGGCTACGGGCTTGCCTATCCGCAGCTGTTCCCGCATCACAAGCGCCGCAGCGAGGAGGCCCATGCCGGGGCGATCGAGTGGGGGCAGAAGAGCTCGCAGGCGTGGCTCAGGCTGCTCGACGAGCACTGGATCGGCAGCAGGCAATATCTCTGCGGCGAGCGGATCACCATCGCGGATTATTTCGGCGCCTGCATCGTCTCGCTGGGCGAGCTCATCGGCTGCGACTTCTCCGCCTATCCCAACATCCGGCGCTGGCTCGCCAACGTCAAGAAGCTGCCGAGCTGGCCCGCGGTGAACCGGGAGTTCGAGGGCCTGCGCGAGGCGATCAAGGGGCAGAGCTTCGTCCGCGTGTGAGAGCGCCTGGTCCCGGCACGGTGATTTTCATTGTTCGAGCCGACCGGCATGCCGCGGCGCCACAGCAGCGGTAGGATGGGTGGAGCCCGCGCCAGCGGGCGATACCCATCAGATTCGCAGCAACAGCGGCGATGGGTATCGCGCGCGCAGAGCGCGCGCTCCACCCATCCTACGCGGGGGCGGAGGTGGGGTGAGGGGCGCTTCCGACGATTGACGCGCCGCCCGCGCAAGCTCCCCCGTCGCAGCCGCGCGCCGATTGCCCTGCCGCGCGGCGCGCGTGTATGGTCGCGGCCCTTTTCGGCCGGAACGCCCGCATGGCTCGCGATCAGGTGGACATGACGCCCGTCGAGACCCGCGACGATCTGGTCGCGTGGTTCGAGGCCGGCAGCAAGCCCAAGTCGCAGTTCCGCATCGGCACCGAGCACGAGAAATTCCCGTTCACGGTCGAGGGCTACCGCCCGGTCCCCTACGCCGGCAGCCGCGGCATCCGGGCGCTGCTCGAAGGCATGCAGTACCTCCTGGGCTGGGAGCCGATCGTCGAGGAGGGCAATGTCATCGGCCTGTTCGACGTCACCGGCGGCGGGGCGATCTCGCTCGAGCCGGGCGGGCAGTTCGAGCTGTCGGGGGCGCCGGTGGAGACGGTGCACCAGACCGCGGCCGAGCTGATGGCGCATCTCGCGCAGGTGCGGGAGGTCGCCCGCCCGCTCGGCATCGGCTTTCTCGGGCTCGGCATGGCGCCGACCTGGAGCCGGGCCGAGATCCCGATGATGCCGAAGGGCCGCTACCGGATCATGACCGCCTACATGCCCCGCGTCGGCAAGCTCGGGCTCGACATGATGTATCGCACCTGCACGGTGCAGACCAATCTCGACTATTGCTCGGAAACCGACATGGTGAAGAAGCTGAGAGTCGGGCTGGCGCTGCAGCCGGTGGCCACCGCCATGTTCGCGAACTCGCCGTTCACCGAGGGAAAGCCCAACGGCTATCTCTCTTTCCGCTCGGAGATCTGGCGGCACACCGACCAGGACCGCACCGGCATGCTGCCGTGGGCGTTCGAGCCGGGAATGGGGTTCGAGCGCTACGTCGACTATGCGCTCGACGTGCCGATGTACTTCGTCAAGCGCGGCGAGCGCTACATCGACACCGCCGGGTTGTCTTTCCGCGAGCTGATGGCTGGCCGGCTGGCGTCGCTCCCCGGGGAGCGGGCGACGGTCTCGGACTGGGCCAATCACGTCTCCACCATATTTCCCGAGGTGCGGCTCAAGCGCTATCTCGAGATGCGCGGCGCCGACGGCGGGCCGTGGCGGCGGCTGCCGGCGCTGGCCGCCTACTGGATCGGCATCCTCTACGACGACGCGGCGCTCGATGCCGCCTGGGAGCTGGTGAAGGACTGGACCGCCGCAGAGCGCGAGGCGCTGCGCGACGAGGTGCCGAAGCTCGGCTTTGCGGCGGCGATCGCCGGCCGCTCGGTGCTCGAGCTCGCGCGGGCGACGCTCGGGCTCGCCAGGGCCGGGCTCGCGCGCCGCAGGCGGCTCGATTCCAGCGGCCAGGACGAGAGCCGTCACCTGCGGCCGCTCGAGGACTTTCTCGCGCGCGGGGTCACCCCGGCCGAGGAGCTCATCGACAAGCACCGGGGCAACTGGGGCGGCAGCGTCGAGCCGCTGTTCCGGGAATACGCCTATTGAGGGCAGCGGGAGAGCCGGCATGGGCCGCAACCGGATCGCGCTGAACATCGCCGTCGTGGCCGCGCTCGCCGCGCCGGGCGCGGCACGGGCGCAGGTCGGGTTCGACCGCCCGGGCGGCGACTATGCGAGCTTTCCGCTGCGCTCCGGCGATCCCGCGCAGTGCGCCGCACGCTGCGAGCGCGATGCGCGCTGCCGCGCCTGGGGCTTCTCCTACCCGGTCACCGAGAACGCCAACGCCGTCTGCTGGCTCAAGTCGAAGGTGATGCCGCGCGCGGTGGCGAGCTGCTGCGCGTCGGGCGTGCGCGGGACCGGCGTGATCGAGCCGCGCAACGAGCCGAGCGAGTTCGGCGTCGACCGCTTCGGCGGCGACTACCGGCAGTTCGAGGTGACGGCCGATCCGCACGGCAGGAGCTGCCAGACCGCCTGCGAGGAGGAGGAAGGCTGCCGCGCCTGGACCTATGTGCGCGCGGGCTATGTCGGAAGCTCGCCGGTCTGCTACCTCAAGAACCACATCACCCGGCCGGTCGCCAAGCCCTGCTGCATCTCCGGCGTGGTGCGCTAGCCCAACTTGAGCAGAATCGATACTGCGATTGCCCAAGCTCGGCACTACACGCGCAAATCAGGCTCGCGCGCACCCTGACTCTTTGATCCGATTCGCCTCAGAAATCGTGAAATCGTAAAAACCGCCCCCTGACTGCTCAAGTTGCGCTAAGCTGCGCATCTCCGGCAGGCGCAGCCCGCGCGAGCGGCGAAGGAGACAAGCGTTGGGCGAGGCAACACGGTTGCTGATCGCGGACGATCATCCGCTGTTTCGCGGGGCTCTGCGCGAAGCGGTGGGCGCACTCTTCGAGGAGGTCGAGATCGCCGAGGCCGGCTCGTTCGAGGAGATGGCAGAGCTCCTCGATCGCGGCAACGACGTCGATCTGATCCTGCTCGATCTCAGCATGCCGGGGGTGCGGGGCTTCTCGGGCCTCATTTACCTGCGCGCGCAATATCCGAGCGTGCCGATCGCGGTCGTCTCCGCCAATGACGACCCGGCGGTGATCCGTCGCTGCATGAATTTCGGGGCCTCCGGATTCATCCCCAAGACCCTCGACATCGACGCCATCCGCGCCGCGATCGCCCGCATCTTCGCCGGCGGCGTCTGGACCCCGCCCGATGTCGATCTCGGCGCAGACACCGAGTCGGCCAGGCTGCTGGCGCGGCTGTCGTCGCTGACGCCGCAGCAGGTGCGCGTGCTCATGATGCTGTCGGAGGGGCTGCTCAACAAGCAGATCGCCTACGAGCTGGGCGTGTCCGAAGCCACGGTCAAGGCGCACGTCTCGGCGATCCTGCAGAAGCTGGGGGTCGAGAGCCGTACCCAGGCGGTCATCGCCGCGAGCAAGATCGAGCAGGGCCAGTGGCCCCACCCGGTTTCCGCCGACCATTGAGCGGCACGATCCGGGACCGCAGGAGCAGGATCGGCGGCATGCCCTGCCCTTTCCGCGCTGCGGCCCGATGCCGGCAGCCGCTCCGGTGCCCCCGGTCGGGGCAAGCCCCCAGCGGGTTCCATCGGCATTCCTTTACTATTTGACCTTGCGCTCCTCGGCGCCATCCGGGCTATAATACTGCCGGTTGTGCAACCCGGCCGCGTCGAGCCAAGCCTTGCCCTGGTGCGCGTGCGATCGGGCGGAGGGTCGATTGTCAGCCGCTGTGTCGTTCAGGGACGATCACGCTGTTGCTCCCGGCGAGCTGCCGAGCCTTGGCGCCTTCGACCAGGAGTTCGGGCGCGGTGCGCCGGCACCGCGGCGGCCGCTGCGCTTGCGACCTTGGGCGGGCCTGCTGCTCGGGGCGATCATCATCAGCGTGCCGGCGCTCGCCTGGCTCAGCGCCGACGGAGGAGCGGGGCTGGATCGCCCGGCCGAGCCGATCGCCCTGCAAAGCGCGGCGGCCGAGCAGATCGGCAGCCTGCTGCGCGAGGTTGCCGAGCTCAAGCAGGAGGTCAGCGAGCTGACCGAGGCACAGCAGCAGGCGGCTGAGACCATCGCCACGCTCAGGGCGGCCGAGCAGGAGATGCGTGCGCCGCCGGCTTACTGGTATTCCGACCTGGCGGCGCTGAATTTCGCCGCCGGAGATCAGGCGAGACCGCCACTGCTCGCCCCGGCGCGGCGACGCTCGGCGACCGCGCGGTCGGAGCCGCGCGAGATTCGCTCCCGCGGCGGCGCCGCACCGCTGTCGCTCGAGCCCGCCCAGTAGCGGCGGGACCCGGTCCGCCGGGCAGCCGCAAGTCCCCGCTATTCCGCGGCAGCGACCCGCTGCACCTTGCACCGCGCCAGGAGCGCGCGCAGCGCCGCCGGCTTGATCGGCTTCCTGAGAATCTCGATGCGGGCGGCGCGGGCCTCGTCGCGGACATGCGGGCTCCGATCGGCGGTTATCAGGATCGCCGTGAGATCGGCGCCGAAGCGCCGGCGCAGCTCGGCGACCGCGGCGATCCCGTTGCCTTCGTCGAGGTGATAATCGACCAGCAGCGCGTCCGGCGACAGCCTTGCCCGGGTGACGACCCCGACCGCCGCGCCGAGGTCGGCCGCCTTGAGGACCCGGCAGCCCCAGCCCGCGAGCAGCGTCTCCATCCCGTCGAGGATGGCGACATCGTTGTCGATGCAAAGGACATTGATTCCCGACAGCTGCACGCGATCGGCTGCCCGCGTTCCGCGCTGCGGGCTGCTCACGGTAACGGCAGCGGAGATCGGGACCTCGACCGAGAACCTGGAGCCCCGATCGAGCCGCGAAGCGACGCTGACCTTGTGGTCGAGAACCCGGGCGATGCGTTCGACGATGGAGAGCCCGAGCCCCAGTCCGCGGGCGACCTTGGCGCCGCGATCGAGGCGGTGAAATTCCTGGAACACGGCCCGCTTCTTCGAGCCGGGAATGCCGAGGCCGGTGTCGTAGACGTCGATGCGCAGCCGCGCGCCGCGCCGGCGGCAGCCGACCAGCACGCTGCCCTTCGGCGTGTACTTGACGGCATTCGATACCAGGTTCTGCAGCAGCCTGCGCAGCAGCCTTCGATCCGACTGCACCGCGAGCGAGCAGTGCACGAAGCCGAGCTGCAGCCCCTTTCCCTGTGCGAGCGGCGCAAACTCCACCTCCAGCTGCCGGAGCAGCTCGTCGATCGGGAAGCTCACGACATCGGGCTTCATCGCCCCGGCGTCGAGCCGGGAAATGTCCAGCAGCGCTCCGAGAATCTCCTCCACCGCGTCGAGCGAGGCATCGACGTTGGCGACCAGCTGCGCATCGCGGCTGCCCGCTCCGTGCCGCTCGACGAGACTGGTGACGTAGAGCCGGGCGGCATTGAGCGGCTGCAGGATGTCGTGGCTGGCCGCGGCAAGGAAGCGGGTCTTGGAGAGGTTCGCCTGCTCGGCTTCCGCCTTGGCGAGCGTGAGCTCCTCGGTACGCTCCCGCACCCGCCGCTCGAGCGTCTCGTTCGCGCGCTCGAGCTCCTCCGCCGCCTTCACGCTGGCGGTGATGTCGGTGAAGGTGGTGACGATGCCGCCTTCCGGCATGGGGTTGGCGCGCACCTCCATCACCAGGCCGCGCTCGGCCAGGCGCTCCCGGAACGGCTCGCCGCCTTCGGCATAGCGCGCGAGCCGCTCGCGCACGCTGCTCTCGATCTGCTGCCTGCCCGAGCTGCTGCGCTCGACGTTGAACCGGAGTATCTGGTCGAGGCCGATGCCGACGCGCGTCAGCTCGGCCGGCAGCGCGAGCATCTCTCCGAATTGCCGATTCCAGCAGACCAGGTGCAGCTCCTTGTCGAACACGGCGATGCCCTGGCGGACGTGGTCGAGCGCGGCCTGCAGGATCTCACGGTTGTAGTGGATCGCCGCATTCGCATCGTCGAGCAGCTTGAGCGCCGCCTTGGTCGAGACCGTCCGGTTGCGCAGGAGCAGCGACAGCACGAGACGCGACGAGGCGGCGCCGATCGCCGACGCGAGCAGATGCTCGGCATAGCGCAGCAGCTGGAAGTCCGCGTCAGCCTTGGACTCGATGCTGATGCCGCGGGTGAGCGCGTAGCTGTCGAAAGAGCTTCGCGTGCGCTCCTCGCCGAGGTAGCGCGCGACGGTGGTGACGAGCTCCTCGACCGTCACCGACGAGCGGCGGAGGCGGAAGCTCGCCGCCGTCGGCGTGAGGTCGGATGGAACGAACAGGTCGGCCTGCAGCCGCTCGATCGCAGCCGGCCGGCGGGTGAAGGAGAGCACCACGTAGACCAGCACGTTGAGCGACAGGCTCCAGATCACGCCATGCGCGAGCGGCGGCAGATCGAGCCCGAGGAGCGCCTGCGGGCGCAGCAGCGCGATCCCCCACGGGCCCTGCAGCAGCAGCGCCTGGCCGACGATGCCGGCGTCCGCGAGGCTCGGCAGCAGCAGCGTGTAGGCCCAGACGACGATGCCGGCCGTCATTCCCGCGAGCGCGCCGCGGGCAGTGGCCCGCCGCCAGACGAGACCGCCGAAGAAGGCGGGCGACAGCTGCGCGACAGCGGCAAAGGACAATAGCCCGATCGCGGCGAGCTGGGCATCGCCGGCCACCCGGTAGTACACATAGGCGAGAAACAGGATGGCGCAGATCGCGGCGCGGCGCACCAGCAGCAGCAGGCTGCCGACATTGCCGCTGCCGGTGATGAGCGCCTCGCGCCGCTGCAGCACGAGCGGCATGACTATGTCGTTGGAGATCATGATGGCGAGCGCCACCGACTCCACGATCACCATCGCTGTCGCTGCGGAAAGCCCGCCGATGAAGGCGGCGATCGTCAGCGAATCGGAGCCGGCGGCGAGCGGCAAGGCCAGAACGAACATGTCGCTGTCGACCTCCCCGGCCCGGAAGGTGAGCAGCCCGGCGAGCGCGATCGGCACCACGAAGAGGTTGATGAGCACGAGGTAGAGCGGGAACAGCCAGGACGCGCGCCGGACCTCGTCCTCGCGGTTGTTCTCCACCACCATGACGTGAAACTGGCGCGGCAGCAGCACAACCGCGAAGGCGGACAGCATGGTCATCGTGAGCAGCGTTCCGAGCGCAGGCTCGCGTCCGAGCAGCGCGGCGGCCGGAGGGTGCGCCAGCGCCTGCCCGAACAGCCGCACCGGCCCGTCGAACAGCCAGAAGGTGACGAAGGCGCCGACCCCGACGAAGGCCACGAGCTTGACCAGGGACTCGCTCGCTATCGCCAGCATCAAGCCGTCCTGGTGCTCGGTGGCATCGATGTGACGGGTGCCGAACAGCACGGCGAACACCGCCATTGCCGCCGCCACGTAGAGGGCGATGTCGCCGAGCACCGGCTGCATCGCGGCGCTGGCGGGCGCGGGCTGGGTGAGGATCGTGGTCAAGGAGGTCGATACCGCCTTGAGCTGCAGCGCGATGTAGGGAATGGTCCCGACGATCGCGATCGAAGCCACGACCGCGGCCACCGCCTGCGCCTTGCCGTAACGGGCAGCAATGAAGTCGGCGATCGAGGTGATGTTCTGCGCCTTGGCGAGGCGCACGATGCGCAGGATCAGGGGCGAGCACAATCCGATGACCAGGATCGGGCCCACATAGATGGTCAGGAACTCGAACCCGGTGCGGGAGGCGAGGCCCACCGAGCCGAAGAACGTCCAGGACGTGCAGTAGATCGCCAGCGAGAACGGATAGATGAAGCCGCGCCAGCGCCCGCCGCGGCCGAACCTGCGGGTGCGATCACCGTAGCTGGCGACGACGAAAAGCAGGCCGATATAGGCGAGCGCAAAGGCGATGACGCTCCAGCCTTGCAGCAGCACGATCCGGCTCCACTGGGCGACGGGCTCCCGAGCCGCATTCTACCGCAACGGCAGCGCGCCGAACACGTGTGCCGGGCCTGAGCCGGGCCTGATCTCGGCGGCCGCCGCCGGGGCCGTTTGCGTCACGTTTGCGCCTCGATGTGCGAAGAGTAGGTCCCCGGCCTCGGGGCGGCCGCATTGGTGGCGATCACCGCACCCTATGTCCTGGAGCCCATCGCGCGAGCGGTTTAGGCCGTGTACTCATAAAATGCGACCGACCGTCCGCTTTAGTCCGAAAGCGACCGAATTGCTGCGTCACAGCGGAATGACGCAATGTGCCATAGGACTAAACCGCTCGCGCGGTAGGCCCTGGGGATAGCGGGTGCGTTGATCGCAACGCGATAGCGGGAGGGAAGCGTCCTGTCTTGAGATCGAGGGGTTCCAACAACCTCTCCCAAGACAGGAGCACCTCCA
>DASXAP010000152.1:0-14607 GCA_036406655.1 Xanthobacteraceae bacterium
AGGCGCGCCGCATAGCGGCGGGCGATGCCGGCATCCATGCAGAACTGGGTCTGCGCGAACTCGGCGCCGGCGGCGACCTTGGCGGCGAGCTTGTCGGGCCGCCATTCCTTCGGCGGATCGAACGGCACGTCGGCGGCGCCGAGGAAGAAGTCGGCCTGCCCGGCAACCTGGCGTCCCGACGGCAGCGTGTGGCTATCGCGCAGCTCGCGGGCCATCCTGGTGAGCGTCACCGAATCGACGTCGAACACGGGCTTCGTGTCCGGCTGGTCGCCGGCCTTGGGATCGTCGCCGCTCAGCAGCAAAACGTTGTGAACGCCGCTGGCGGCGGCACCCATCAGCTCGGCCTGCAGCGCGATGCGGTTGCGGTCGCGGCAGGTGAGCTGCAGGACGGGCTCGATCCCCGCCCGCGCCAGCATCGCAGCCGCGATCGGCGCCGACATGTGAGCGCGCGCGCTCGCCCCGTCGGTGACATTGACCGCGTCCGCGAGTCCCCGCAGCGGCTCGGCCTTGCGCATCAGGTCGCGCGCATCGCAGGAGACCGGCGGGGTGATCTCCGCGGTGATGGCGAACCGCCCCGCTCGCAACAGCTCCTTGAGACGCATGGGAGGACAGAGGACAGAGGACAGAGGACGGAGGAGAGTGGACCGACGCCACCATATCAGAAGGGGAGCTGCGGCGGAAAACCCGGGCTTGTCCCGCTGCAACGAGCTGTCATCGCGGCTTGTCCCGCGGCAACGTCATCGCCGGGCTTGTCCCGGCGATCCCGGTTCAGGATCGGGATGGCCGGCACAAGGCGGCACAAGGCCGGCCATGACGCCTTGGAGTATCCGCTGCCGTCCGTCCTTCGTCGTCCGTCCTCCGTCCTCCGGTTTACAGCCATTGGCAGCGCCGCTAAAAGCGGGCGCCGCCGCCTGCCTGCGGGCTTGCTCCGGCGCCGGGCCATGAAAGTCGTTTGAAACCATGAGCGGCGTCAACGAGATCAGGTCGAGCTTCCTCGACTATTTTGCCCGCAACGGCCACGAGGTCGTCGCGTCCTCGCCGCTGGTGCCGCGCAACGACCCGACCCTGCTGTTCACCAATGCCGGCATGGTGCAGTTCAAGAATGTCTTCACCGGTCTCGAGAAGCGGCCTTATCGGCGCGCCGCGACCGCGCAGAAATGCGTCCGCGCCGGCGGCAAGCACAACGATCTGGAGAACGTCGGCTACACCGCGCGCCATCACACGTTCTTCGAGATGCTCGGCAACTTCTCGTTCGGCGATTATTTCAAGGACCGCGCGATCGAGCTCGCCTGGAACCTGGTCACCCGGGAATTCGGGCTTCCCGTCGACCGCCTGATGGTCACCGTCTTCGTCGAGGACGATTCTGCGTTCGATCTGTGGAAGAAGATCTCCGGCCTGCCCGAAGGTCGGATCGCCCGCATCGCCGGCGCGGACAATTTCTGGCAGATGGGCGAGCTCGGTCCCTGCGGTCCGTGCTCGGAGATCTTCTACGATCACGGCGCGCAGATTCCCGGCGGCCCGCCCGGCTCGGCGGAAGCCGAGGGCGATCGCTTCATCGAGATCTGGAACCTCGTCTTCATGCAGTTCGAACAGCTTGCCGGCGGCAGGCGGATCGACCTGCCGCATCCGTCGATCGACACCGGCATGGGGCTCGAGCGCATCGCCGCCGTCCTCCAGGGCACCCACGACAACTACAAGATCGACCTGTTCGGTGCCATCATCTCCCACATCGCCGATCTCACCGGGATCGAGCCCGAGGGGGCGCGCGCGGTCTCCCACCGCGTCATCGCCGACCACCTGCGCGCCTCCTGCTTCCTGATCGCCGACGGCGTCCTGCCTTCCAACGAGGGGCGCGGCTACGTGCTGCGCCGGATCATGCGGCGGGCGATGCGGCATGCCGAGCTGCTCGGGGCGCGGGAGCCGCTGATGTGGCGGCTCGTGCCGACGCTCAACCGCGAGATGGGCCAGGCCTATCCCGAGCTCATGCGGGCGGAGGCGCTCGTCACCGAGACGCTGAAGCTCGAGGAGACGCGCTTCCGCCGCACCTTGGAGCGGGGGCTCGCCATTCTCGACGAGGAGACCCGCGCGCTCAAGTCCGGCGACCGCCTCAGCGGCGAGACCGCGTTCACGCTCTACGACACCTACGGCTTTCCCCTCGATCTCACCGAGGATGCGCTCAAGAGCCGCGGCATCGCCGTCGATACGGCAGCCTTCAATGCCGCCATGGAGCGCCAGCGCGCGCAGGCGCGCGCCTCCTGGGCGGGCTCGGGGGAGGCGGCCGCCGAGGCAGTCTGGTTCCGCCTGCGCGAGCGCGTCGGCGCCACCGACTTCCTCGGCTACGAGACCGAGCGCGCCGAGGCCGTCGTTGCCGCGCTGGTGAAGGAGGGGGGCGAGGTCGGCGCTCTCGCGGCCGGCGAGAGCGGGGCCGTGATCGTCAACCAGACGCCGTTCTACGCCGAGGCCGGCGGGCAGGTCGGCGACACCGGGACGATGCGCGGCGACGGCGTGCATTTTCGCGTCACCGATACCCAGAAGAAGGCGGGCGACCTCTACGTGCATCTCGGCGTGGTCGAGCAGGGCACGCTCGTCGCGGGGGCGCCGCTCGCGCTCGAGGTCGATCACGCGCGGCGCAGCGCCATTCGCCGCAATCATTCCGCCACCCATCTTTTGCACGAGGCGCTGCGCCAGGTCCTCGGCGATCACGTCGCGCAGAAGGGCTCGCTGGTCGCGCCCGACCGGCTGCGCTTCGACTTCTCCCATCCCAAGCCGATGACGCCCAAGGAGGTCGAGCAGGTCGAGGAGATCGCCAACGAGGTGGTGCTGCAGAACAGCGAGGTGACCACCCGGCTGATGGGCGTCGACGAGGCGATTGCCTCCGGCGCGCGCGCGCTGTTCGGCGAGAAATACGGCGACGAGGTGCGGGTGGTGGCGATGGGGGAGGGCGGCGGCAACACCATGGGCTGGTCGGTCGAGCTGTGCGGCGGCACCCACGTGCGGCGAACCGGCGACATCGGCCTGATCAGCGCGCTCGGCGACAGCGCGGTCGCCGCCGGCGTGCGCCGGATCGAGGCCGTCACCGGAGCCCCCGCGCGCCGGCACGCCCGCCGCATCGGCGAGCTCGCCCGCGCTGCGTCGGCCGAGCTCAAGGCGCCGCTCGAGGAAATGCCGGCGCGGCTCGCGCAGGTGCTCGACGAGCGGCGCCGGCTCGAGCGCGAGCTCGCCGAGGCGCGGCGGAAGCTCGCCATGGGCGGCAGCTCCAGTTCCGGGGAGGCCGACGGGGTGCGCCAGGTCGGTGACGTCAGGCTCCTGTCGCGCGCCGTCGAGGGCATCGAGCTCAAGGATCTGCGCAGCCTCGCCGACGAGGGCAAGAAGCGCGTCGGCTCCGGCGTCGTCGCCATCGTCGGGATCAGCGGCGAGGGCAAGGCCGGCGTCGTGGTCGGGGTCACCTCCGATCTCACGGCGCGCTTCTCGGCGGTCGACCTCGTGCGCAGGGGGGCCGAGGCGCTGGGCGGCAAGGGCGGCGGCGGGCGCCCCGATCTCGCGCAGGCGGGAGGACCCGACGGCTCGAAGGCGAAGGCGGCCCTGCAGGCGATCGAGGCGGCGATCACCGAGAACAGATGACGGAGGACGGACGACCCGAAGGCGGACGACCGAGGACGAAACGGGAATGAGTGTAACTACTCAATCACTTCATCGGCGCGGGCCAGCACGGTGGCTGGCACCTCAATGCCGAGTGCCGTGGCGGTCTTGAGGTTGATCGCCAATTCGTACTTCGTCGGCGTCTGCACCGGCAGGTCGGCGGGCTTCTCGCCCTTGAGGATGCGATCGACATAGCCGGCGGCTTTCCGGAAATGGTCGGTAAGATCAGGCCCATAGGAGATCAGACCGCCGCGGCTGACAAAGAATCGTCGGTAGTAGACCGCGGGCAGTCTGTGTTCGGTCGCAAGCTTGATGATCAAATCGCGATGAAACACCGCCAAGGAACTCGCCGTCACGATCATCCCGCCATTCGGAGCGCGCGCAAAGGCCGCGACTGCGCGCTTGATGTCGTCGGCGTCGCGCACATTGACGGGGACGACTTCCACCCCGAGCGATGGCGCCACAGCCTGGATGACGGCGAACGTGCCGATTCCGGAAACCAGGGCAGGGTCCCGGAGGACTGCGGCTCGCGTCAGGCCAGGCACTACCTCCTTGAGCAGCTCCAGCCATTTCCCGCTTAGACTGTATTCAAACTGAGCGAAACCGGTTGCATTACCGCCCGGCCGCGACAGGCTTTCGACCAAGCCACCACCGACCGGATCAGCGACATTCACGAACACGATCGGCACGGTGCGGGTCGCCTGTAGCAGGGCCGGCACGGTTGAGCCGCCGCTAGTCACGATGGCGGCTGGCGCGAGCGCGGCCAATTCAGCCGCATATCTGCGAACGCGGCCGGCATCGCCCGCGCCCCATCGGTACTCAATTTTCACGTTGCGATCGACGATCCAGCCCGATTCCAGCAAGCCCTGTGCGAACGCCGCGATGCGAGCCTGCGATTCTGGATCGTCGGCGGCCTGCGGACTCAGCACCCCGATTACCGGCATGGCTGGCTGCTGCGCGCGCGCCGCGATCGGCCACGCCGCCGCTGTGCCACCGAGCAGGGTAATGAACTCGCGGCGGTCGCTCATTCGATCACCTCGTCAGCGCGGGCGAGTAGCGTGTCCGGGACTGTCAGCCCGAGGGCCTTAGCGGCCTTTATGTTGATAACCAGCTCGTACTTGGTCGGGTTCTGCACCGGGAGGTCAGCCGGCCTCTCACCCCTGAGAATGCGATCAATGTACCCCGCCGCCCGTAGGTGCGGATCCATTCGGCCATCTACTCGATGACTTCGTCGGCGAGCGCGAGCAACTTGTCCGGCACAGTGATGCCCAGCATCACGGCCGTCTGGGAATTGATGACCAATTCAAACTTGCTTGCCTGCACGACCGGCAGATCGGCAGGTCTGGCGCCCTTGAGGATGCGTCCGACATAGATGGCGACTTGACGCCACGCATCCGCAATGTCGCCCCCATAGCTCATGAGACCCCCGGCTTCCGCGAAGTCACGTGCGGGGTACGAGGTGGGAACGGCATGGCGCGTGGCCAGATGGACCAATTGGGTGCGCCGACTATTGAAGAACGGATCGATACCGATAAAAAGCGCATCCGGACGGTCACGCTCAAATGTCGTGAAGGCCAAGTTTATTTCACGGGTGGTGCTCGCGTTCAGAACCTGGAGGTCCAATCCGATGGCGTGCGCCGCCACCCCGACTTCTCTCAGCGTGCCTTCGGCATTCATCGCGTTGGCGGGATTGACCAGCACAGCCACCCGCCTGGCTTTGGGTATCAGCTCACGCAAGAGCTCCAGCCGCTTCGCCGTCAGCTCGGCGCTGTAAAAATTGATTCCTGTAATGTTGCCGCCGGGGCGGGCGAGGCTGGCGACGAGACCAAGCCGGACCGGGTCATCGCTTGCCACGAAGACGATCGGAATCGTCGCTGTAGCAGCCTTGGCCGCGAATGCCGCAGGGTGTCCTCCGGTGGCGGCGATCACGGTCACCGGTCGGCGAACCAGGTCCGCCGCCAGCTCGGGAAGACGATCGTTGCGGCCCTCGCCCCAGCGATATTCGATTGCGACGTTCTCGCTCTCGACGAAGCCTACCTCCTTCAATCCCTGCCGAAATCGTCTCAGACGGTCCGCCAATTCAGCGGGCGATCTTTGATCGAGGAGCCCAATGACTTGGGTCGGGTGCAGCTGCGCCCGCACCGGGAGCGGCCGCGTAGCTGCCGCCGCGCCGAGCAGGGCGACGAGCCGGCGCCGGTCGAACATGTGGTTTCCCCCCGTCAGCTCCGAACGACATTACAATGGATAGTGGCTCCCTGCACTGCGGGATTTCGACCAGTCTGGCCGTCGTCTGCCGTCCATCGTCAGCTCACGCCATCGCTTGCCTGAGGTTGTCGTCGACCTTGTCGAGGAATCCGGTGGTGGAGAGCCATTTCTGATCGGCCCCCACCAGCAGCGCCAGGTCCTTGGTCATGAAGCCGGCCTCGACGGTCGCCACCGTGACCTTCTCCAGGGTGTCGGCGAAGCTCGCCAGCTCGCGGTTGTCGTCGAGCTTGGCGCGGTGGGCGAGCCCCCGCGTCCAGGCGTAGATCGAGGCGATCGAGTTGGTCGAGGTCTGCTCGCCCCGCTGATGCTGCCGATAGTGCCGGGTCACGGTGCCGTGCGCGGCTTCCGCCTCGACCACCCTGCCGTCCGGCGTCATCAGCACCGAGGTCATCAGCCCGAGCGAGCCGTAGCCCTGCGCGACGGTGTCGGACTGCACGTCGCCGTCGTAGTTCTTGCAGGCCCAGACATAGCCGCCCGACCATTTCAGCGCCGCCGCCACCATGTCGTCGATCAGCCGGTGCTCGTAGCCGATCTTCTTCTTCGCGAAGGCGGCCTTGAACTCGCTGTCGAAGATCTCCTGGAAGATGTCCTTGAAGCGCCCATCGTAGACCTTGACGATAGTGTTCTTGGTGGAGAGATAGACCGAATAGCCGCGGTTGAGCCCGTAGTTGAACGAGGCGCGGGCGAAGTCGCGGATCGAATCGTCTAGATTGTACATCGACATCGCGACCCCGCTGCCCGGGAACTGGAACACCTCGCGCTCGATCTTGGTGCCGTCCTCGCCGTAGAAGCTGAGCATCAGCCTGCCCTTGCCGGGCACTTTGAAATCGGTCGCCCGGTACTGGTCGCCATAGGCGTGGCGGCCGATGATGATCGGCTTGGTCCAGCCCGGCACCAGCCGCGGCACGTTGCGGCAGATGATCGGCTCGCGGAAGATGACGCCGCCGAGGATGTTGCGGATGGTCCCGTTGGGCGAGCGATACATCTCCTTGAGATTGAACTCCTTCACCCGCGCCTCGTCCGGCGTGATGGTGGCGCATTTGACGCCGACGCCCACCCGCTTGATCGCCTCGGCGGCATCGATGGTGATCCGGTCGCGGGTCTCGTCGCGCTTCTCGATGCCGAGGTCGTAGTAGATGAGCTCGACGTCGAGATAGGGATGGATCAGCTTGTCCTTGATCAGCTTCCAGATGATGCGGGTCATCTCGTCGCCGTCAATCTCGACGACGGGATTCTTCACCTTGATCTTGGCCATTGCGGGCGAGCCTTTGCGAGCCGGCGCGATGTGATAGGGAGGGGCCCGGCGGATGCCGTCTCGGGCACGGCCTTATGGCGTGCCGGAACCGTTCCTGCAAGGGCAAAACCGATGCGCATACCGACGTGGCGCGGCATCAGCGGAGCGTATGGGCGCGGCCGGCGCGCGCTGCGGCAGGCGATGCTCGAGCCGCTGCTCGTCGGCCGGCCGGTGCTGCGCCAGGTGGTGATGAATGCGCTCGCCGCGCGCGGCCACCTGGTGCTCTGCGAGCAGGGCGATGTGCGCTTCTACGCCGATCCCGCCGACCGCGTGGTCGGCAGCTGGCTCATCTGGCACGACGGATGGCAGCGACGCGAGATCGCCACCGCGGTCGAGCTCCTGGCTGCGGCCGGGCGGCTGCCGCCGCAGGCGGTGTTCGTCGACGTCGGAGCCCATATCGGCACCCACACGGTCTACGCGCTGCGCACCGGCCGGTTCGCGCGCGCAATCGCCTTCGAGCCGGCGCCGCGCAACGCCCGGCTGCTGGCGATGAATCTCGAGCTCAACAAGCTCGCCCACGCGACGGTGGTGGTGGGCAAGGCCGCCGGCGCCGCTCCCGGCACGGCGACGCTCCATCTGCATCCGCGCAACAGCGGCGCGCATGCGATCGGGGCGCCGCCCTCGGTCGACGGCCGCGAACGGATCGAGGTCACGATGGTGCGGGTCGCGGACGAGCTCGAGGCGCTCGGCGTCGCCGCGGACGCGATCGGCCTCGTATGGATCGATGTCGAGGGCTACGAGCCGCAGGCGCTCGCCGGCCTCGCGCGGCTGATCGAGCGCGCGATACCCATCGCCTTCGAGTTCAATCCGGCCCGCTACACGGTCGAGGCGAAGCGGCAGCTCCTCGATCTGCTCGCGCCGCGCTACCGCACGCTGCGCAGCCTCGGCCGCGCCGATCCGCCCGCGCCGGTGCAGGCGCTCGCCGCCCGCGTCCATGCCGACGACGTGCTCGTGTACTAGACGATGCCGGGTGCCGGGACCGACAAGACCAGGAGCTGGATCGAGACGGCCGGTCCGCTCATCATCCTGGTCGAGCCGCAGCTCGGCGAGAACATCGGCGCCGCCGCCCGGGTGATGGCGAACTTCGCCCTGTCGCGGCTGCGGCTGGTCAACCCGCGCGACGGCTGGCCCAACCTCCATGCCCGCCGCGCCGCCTCCGGCGCCGACCGCGTGCTCGACCAGGTAGCGCTGTTCGACAGCGTGGAGGCGGCGATTGCCGACTGCACGCTGGTGCTCGCCACCACCGCGCGCGCCCACGATCAGGCGAAGCCCGTGATCGGCCCCGAGGCCGCGGCCCGGCTGCTCGCGCCGCATGTCGCCGCGGGCGAGCAGGTGGCGGTGCTGTTCGGCCGCGAGCGCTACGGCCTCGAGAACGCGGAAGTGGCGCTCGCCGACCGCATCGTCACCTTCCCGGTCAATCCGGCATTCGCCTCCCTCAATCTCGCGCAGGCGGTCGCCGTCGTGGCGTATGAATGGTTCAAGCTCGCTGCCGGCGGGGCGCTTCCTTTCGCCATGCCGCAGAGGTCGGAGCCCGCCGGCAAGGAGCAGATCGCCGCCTTCTTTGCCAATCTCGAGCGCCAGCTCGACCTGATCGAGTATTTCCGCCCGCTCGACAAGCGCGCGACCATGCTGGTGAACCTGCGCAACATCTTTGCGCGGATGCAGCCGACCCGGCAGGACATCCAGACCCTGCACGGCATCGTCGTGGCGCTGACCGAGGGGCGCAAGGGTCCGGCGCGCGGCGGGGTGCTCGACTCCGCAGAGGCGACCGCGCTGCGCGCGCTCATCGCCGAATACGGGCAGGCGCGCGCGCCCGGCGAACGCGGTCCGGTGCGCGGGCTGGCAAGGCTGCTGCGCCGCAATCCGACCGAGGCCGAGCGCATGCTGTGGCAGCGGCTGACCAACGATCGCCGCTTCGCCGGCAGGGGGTTCAAGCGGCAGGTCCCGGTCGGCCCGCACATCATCGATCTCGTCTCCTTCCCGCTGCGCGTCGTGCTCGACCTCGTGCCGGGCGGGGAGCCGCAGGCGGCGGCGGAAGCGCGCGCCGAGAGAAACCGCTGGTTGCGCGAGCGCGGCTATCGGGTCATCGGGATCGAGGCTGCCGCCGTGGAGCGCGACGTGCAGCGGGTGCTCGACGATCTCGATGCGCGGCTCGCGCATTCGATTGCGAGACCGGAATCTTAGCGCGCGTTTGGGTGAATTTGATCCACGAGTGCTTGCGACATGCGTCGCCTTCCCCTGGAAGGGGAAGGCAATCGCATATGGATCGTCATGGCCGGGCATAAAGCCGGGCATGACGAAGCGCATATGCAATCGCCCTGCCTTGCAGGGGAGGGTGAGGCGTCCGCCGGACCGATGTGCGTCGATTCGACGGGAACGCCTGCGCGCGATCACCCCTTCAGCAGCTTGAGCGCGGCCGCCGCGCCGGCGCGCAGAAACCCCATGTCGCTGCCGACCGCGAGAAAGCGGATCCCGCGCTTGGCGAGCGCCACCGCGCGCTCGGGGTTGTGGCAATAGGCGCCGACGATCTTTTGCGCCTTGCCCGCCGCGGCAATGATCCGGCCGAGCTCGCGGTCGACCGCGCTCGCCATCGGATCGACGTCGGCGCCGTTCGACAGCGCGATCGAGAGATCGGCGGGCCCGAGAAAGAGCGCATCGATTCCCGCGGTCGCTGCGATCGCCTCGACATTGTCGAGCGCCGTGCGCGTCTCGATCATCGCGAAGGTGACCGTCAGCGCGTTGGCCTCGCGCAGATACGCCTTCTGATCCGGCATCTCGCCGAGCGTGGTCGCGCGGTGCGGTCCCCAGCTGCGCTCCCCGAGCGGCGGAAACTTGGTGAACGAGACGTAAGCCCGCGCATCGGCGACGGTGTTGATCATCGGCGCGATGATCCCCTCGGCGCCGAAATCGAGCGCGCGGCTCGCCGCGGCGAAATCGCCGACCGGAATACGCACGATCGGAGCCGCGCCGCCGAGTCGCACCTGGGCGACGGCGGCCACCACCGAGGCGGTATCCCAGAGCCCGTGCTGGCCGTCGAGGGTGACCGCGGGGAAACCCTCGCGGCCGACGAGCTCGGCGACGATCGGGGAGGCGAGCCCGCACCAGCCGCTGTGGACGGTCTCACCGGCGCGGAGCCGGCGGGCGAGGGAGAAAGCGGGTGTCGACATGCGAACTGCCTCGCGAATGCAGGAGCATCAACCGTCCGCCGCGCGGACCTGCGCTGGCGCGCTCGCGCGCGCGGGCCAGGCCCGATCTCAGCGGGCGGCCTTGATGGCGGCCACCGCCGTCGCCATCAGCTCGTCCATGGTTCGGCGAATCTGGTGATCCGAGACGCTGACGCCCTTGGCGTCGAAATCCTTGCGCAGCTTCCGGAACACGTCGTGGTCCCCGGCCTCCTCGAAATCCGACATCACCACCTCCTTCGCGTAGGCGTCGGCGTCGGCCCCCGCCAGCCCGAGCCTTTCCGCGGCCCAGTGGCCGAGGAGCCGGTTGCGGCGGGCAGTCGCCTTGAAACGCAGCTCCTCGTCGTGGGCAAACTGCTTCTCGAACCCTTCCTCGCGCTTGTCGAACGTGGTCATGCCGATATGCCTCGCATTTTTCGGGGAGTTCCGGCACAAGCTGCGCGGACGCGCGCTCCCGGTGCCTCTCATGCGACCAGCCTATCGGAAACGCCCGCGGAATGAAAACGGCGACTTGTCGCTCGCGGACGAGACTCGACCTTGAATTGTCGGCGGCCCCTGCATAGCTCGACCGCATCGTCAAGGCAACCGACGCGCAATGCTCGGGAGATCTCGTGGGCACGCGGAACGAGCCGGCTTACGCGATTGTGCTGGATTTGCCGATCGGCTAGTTTGCCCGCCGTGGACGCGCCGCATGCTCGCGTTTTCAGTCGCGCCGCCCCGCCGCCGCGGACAATAATCTGCAACCGGAGCCACGGCATTCCAGATGGACATCAACAAACCACGGTACACCCCGATGAGCCGCCGTCGCCGCATCTACGAGGGCAAGGCGAAGGTCCTTTACGAGGGACCGGAGCCGGGAACGCTGATCCAGCATTTCAAGGACGACGCGACCGCCTTCAACGCGAAGAAGCACGACGTGATCGAGGGCAAGGGCGTCCTCAACAACCGAATCTCGGAATACGTGTTCCAGCATCTCAACAACATCGGGGTGCCGACGCATTTCATCAAGCGGCTGAACATGCGCGAGCAGCTCATCCGCGAGGTGGAGATGATCCCGCTCATCGTGGTGGTGCGCAATGTCGCGGCAGGCTCGCTGTCGCAGCGCCTCGGCATCGAGGAGGGGACGCAGCTGCCGCGGTCGATCATCGAGCTCTACTACAAGAACGAGAAGCTCGGCGATCCGATGGTGTCGGAGGAGCACGTCACCGCCTTCGGCTGGGCGACCCCGCAGGAGATCGACGACATCATGGCGCTGGCCATCCGCGTCAACGATTTCCTCTCCGGGCTGTTTCTCGGCGTCGGCATCAGGCTGGTCGATTTCAAGATGGAGACCGGCCGGCTGTGGGAGAACGATCTCATGCGGATCGTCGTGGCCGACGAGATCTCGCCCGACTCATGCCGGCTCTGGGACATCAAGTCGAGCGAGAAGCTCGACAAGGACCGCTTCCGGCAGGATCTGGGAGGGCTGCTCGAGGCCTATACCGAGGTCGCCAAGCGCCTCGGCATCATGAGCGAGGGCGAGCGGGCGCAGGGCAGCGGGCCGGTGCTGGTCAAGGGGTGATCTGCGCTCGAACGCGCTCGCCCGCAACCACGTCGCCCTCCGGCGGCGCGAAACGAGCGTCGCCCGCCGCGGCAGGCGCCCGCGCCCTTCCTGCAGGGAGCTGCGATGAAGGCCCGCATCACGGTCACGCTCAAGCCCGGTATCCTCGACCCGCAGGGAAAGGCGATCGAGGGCGCGCTCAGGTCGCTCGGCATCGACGGCGTCGCGAGCGTGCGGCAGGGCAAGGTATTCGACATCGAGCTCGCGGCCCGCGACCGCAAGCAGGCGACCGCCGCGCTCAGGCAGGCAGCCGAGGAGCTCCTCGCCAATACGCTGATCGAGAATTATGATGTGAAGCTCGTCGGTTGAGGTTCAGGCGGTCGGCTGTACGGGAAAGATGATCTGGAGCGCAGGTCGAAAGCACTCGAGCATGACCAAGGCGGCAGCTGCAGTCCTCGCCGCCGTCTTGGGCCTCGGGCTTTCAAGATTGCCGGACGGCGGCGCCGCAGGCGTCGCCCGCGCGCAGCAGGCGGCGGCGCAAACCCTGCCGGCGGGCTGGACCGAGGTGAAGTGGCCGTTCCCGATCGACCAATGGGGCACCGGCCGCGCGTTCCGCTGCCCCGCCGCCGATTGCGGTGCAGCGCTCGATCTCTATCTGCGCCCCAAGCTCGGCTTCTGCAACTGCACGACCGGCGTTGCCGACGATCCCGAGCTCGATCGGGTCGGCGACCTCGAGCTGTTCAGCGCGAGCTTCAGCGGCCTGCGCGAGGGGCGGCCGGTCAAGGTCGGCTGGATGCGCGGGCGCAGCCGCCCCTACGAGGTTGCGATCCCGCGCGGGGGCGCGCGGACCATGCTCGCCATCGCCTTCAACGACAAGTGCGACGTGGTGGTGGCAACCGCCGTCGCCGATCGCGATCAGCTCGATGCCGCCGAGCGCGCCGCGCTGGCGTTCCTCAACGGCGATCTTGTGCTGCGCTGGGCCAAACGGGAGCTCGGGTTGTAGATGCGATCGGCCGTCGTGGTGTTTCCCGGGATCAATCGCGAGCGCGACATGGCGCGGACCTTGAAGCTGATCAGCGGCCGGGAGCCGGCCATGGTCTGGCACGCCGACACCGCGCTGCCGGCGGGCACCGAGCTGGTGGTGCTGCCGGGGGGCTTCTCCTACGGGGATTATCTGCGCTGCGGCGCGATCGCGGCGCGGGCGCCGATCATGGAGGCGGTGCGGCATCATGCCGGCAGAGGCGGGCTCGTGCTGGGCGTCTGCAACGGATTCCAGATCCTCTGCGAGGCCGGGCTGCTGCCGGGCGTGCTCATGCGCAACCGGACGCTGAAATTCATCTGCCGCGACGTGTTCCTGCGGGTCGAGCGCTCCGATACCCCGTTCACCCGCGGCTACAATGCGGGCCAGGTGATCCGCGTGCCGACGGCGCACGGAGAAGGCAACTACGTCGCCGATCAGGAGACCATCCTGCGGCTCGAGAACGAGGGGAGGGTGCTGTTCCGGTACGTGGCACCCGACGGCAGCCTCGATCCCGCCTGGAACGTCAACGGCGCGAGCAACGCGGTTGCCGGGATCGTGAACGAGAAGGGCAACGTGCTCGGCTTGATGCCGCATCCGGAGAACCACGTCGAAGCGGCGCTCGGCTCGACCGACGGACGCGGGCTCTTTGCCGGACTTGCCGACCACTTCGAGCAGGCCGCGTAGCGCTCCGCCCTGATGAGCAGTCGCGGCAAGCCGTTGACCGGGAAAGCTTCGCCCGCACGGGCCACGCCCCGCAAGGGCGTTCGGGCGCGCGCGCGGCCGGCGCAGCGCGCCGCCCAGGCAGCTCGCGTCACCCCGAGGCTCGCGGCCGCGCACGGCCTCACCGCGGAGGAATACCGGCGCATCCGCGAATTGATCGGGCGCACGCCGAGCCTCACCGAGCTCGGCATTTTTTCCGCCATGTGGAACGAGCACTGCTCGTACAAGTCCTCGAAGATGCATCTGCGCAAGCTGCCGACCGCCGCCTCCTGGGTGATCCAGGGGCCGGGGGAGAACGCCGGCGTGATCGATATCGGCGGCGGGCTTGCCGTGGTCTTCAAGATGGAGAGCCACAACCATCCGAGCTACATCGAGCCCTATCAGGGGGCAGCCACCGGGGTGGGCGGCATCCTGCGCGACGTGTTCACCATGGGGGCACGGCCGATCGCCTGCCTCGACGCGCTGTCGTTCGGCTCGCCTTCGCATCCGCGGACCCGCCACCTCGTCGCCGGCGTGGTCGCCGGGATCGGCGGTTACGGCAATTCCTTCGGCGTGCCGACGGTCGGCGGCTCGGTGCGCTTCCACAGCCGCTACGACGGCAACTGCCTCGTGAACGCGATGGCGGTGGGGCTCGCCCAGTCGAGCCGGATCTTCTACGCGGCGGCATCGGGCGTCGGCATGCCGATCGTCTATCTCGGCTCCAAGACCGGCCGCGACGGCATCCACGGCGCCACCATGGCGTCCGCGCAGTTCAGCGAGGACGCCGAGGAGAAGCGCCCGACCGTGCAGGTCGGCGATCCGTTCTCCGAGAAGCTCCTGCTCGAGGCCTGCCTCGAGATCATGGCGAAGGACTGCGTCATCGCCATCCAGGACATGGGCGCGGCCGGGCTCACCTGCTCGGCGGTGGAGATGGGGGCCAAGGGCAATCTCGGGGTGAGCCTCGATC
>DASXAP010000153.1:0-2011 GCA_036406655.1 Xanthobacteraceae bacterium
GCCGGGTTCGTCGAAGGTGGCATTGAGCACCAGTCCGGGCTGCGGCTTGCGCACAAGGCGCGCTAGCAGATCCTTGCGGCGCTCGAGCGGCTCGCGCCTCAGGTCCCGGCCATCGAGCTCGACCAGGTCAAACGCGACTAGGGTCGCCAGCCGGTCGTGCCGCCAGCCGCGCAGCAACTCGAACGAGGCCACCCCATCGGCCTCGAAGGCGATGGCCTCACCGTCAATCAGGCACGAGCGGATCCGCAGCGCCTCAACAGCCTCACGGATCAGCGTAAAGCGATAGGTCCAGTCGTGGCCGTTGCGGGTGAACAGGCGAATGCCAGCAGCGTCGCGCCGGGCCATCATTCGGAATCCGTCGTGCTTAATTTCGTGCAGCCAGCCGGGGCCGCTCGGCGGCTTCTCGGCGCGGGATGGCAGGCAGGGCTCGATGAAGCGGGAACGCAGTAACACGCCAGGTTTCTTACGGCATGGCTGGCCGGGAAGCGAGTCCGCTGGAAGGGTGTCGGGTTCACCAGCGCGATCGTTTCCAGGCCCGCTCCCTGGCGGTGCGGGGGCGAGCTGTTCGCCGCGCCGGATCCGTCTGCGCGGGCTGGGTGACCACGCTCCATCGCCGCCACGGCGGCCGGCGCGGGTCGTCATCGACGCCGACTAGCTCCCAGCGGTCGTCGGTGATGCGGTGCAGCGCGAAGACTGGCGGGAGCTCGCTCACGGCGCCGGGGAATCGCCGCCGACCCGCGGCAGGGTGATCGGCGGCGGCCACGCGCCTGAGCGCGCGCGCCGCTGCTCATCCTGCTCAAGCAGACGGCGCAGGCGTTCGAGGATAGGTGAGGCGGATGTGGCGTTACGCCCAGTCCCAGACCCCGGCCGGTACCAGTCGCGCGCGAGGAATACGATGGGGATCCTCGACATGTGATGCCCTCCGCGTTAGAGAGGTTCATCACCGCATCGATTTCTTGCCCCGGCTTCGGCCGGGGCTTTTGTTAGCGCGGCGGCCGGATCGGGTTCAGCAGGTCGCTCGCCCGCACAATCCCGTTCCCCTCCGGCTCCTCGAGCAGCGCCACGACCACGCGCTCGATGGCGTTGGCGACGACGAGGCCGGCAAAGTCGGTGGCGCCGGCCACCATCGTGGCGGCGAGCAGGTCCGAGTGGGCCGCCGCAAAGCCCTCGCCAAACTCCTGGTCGATCTCTTGGCGGGCAGCCTGCAGGCGGGTGATCGGCATCGGTCGCCCGTATCCCCGCGATGGGGGCGTGTCAACGCCGGCTTGTACTCTGCCAGCGTCGGCGATAGGGGCGTCGTTCATGCCCGCTCGCAAGGTCCGCCTCGTGCCGCCCGCCATGCGTGCCGCTGCGCGCGCCGAGGCGGCGGATAAAGAGCTCACCCTCATCGATCGGCGCGAGGGTACTTGGACTCGGCTCGAGCTTATTCGGATGGACCAGCGTTTCTGCGCGGCGATGGAGCGTTCATGGGATTGGCGCCGGGAACGTACTCGGCTTGCGCGGGAGGCGTCGGCGCGACACAAATGCGACATATGGCGCTAAGTCATTGAAAAAACTGCTTGCGAAGCAGACTTAAAATCTGCTTCTGGGAAACCGGAGTGCCGGTTCGAGTCCGGCCGCGGCCACCAAAGATGAAATTCCCCGCGACGTGCTCGAAAGAATCGCGGCGAGTTCGCCACGCAGCAAAAATCGCTCATCGGCAGAGTAGCGGGTGCTGGTGGGAAGTGCTTATCTATGCGGCATGAGCGCGCGCTTATCCCGAATGATGGCTCTTGCCTGCGCCGTTCTCGTCGTGGGTGCGGCGGCGACCGCGGCGGCCCGGCCCAAGAAGCATCGGGCCGAGCATCGGGTCGAGCGTACAACGACGACCCAGCCGACCATGTGCTATGGAACGCCGATCATCATGCAGGGTGTGGCGTGCCCGGCCCGCTCCGCTCGCACCGAAGAGCCGCCGCCGACCGAGCAACCGAAACGGCCTCGCGTCAGCAGGCGCGGCAGCAGCGGTCCCTAC